>CACYCZ010000030.1 GCA_902773055.1 uncultured Bacteroidales bacterium | reverse complement strand
CTACTTCGGCAGTTTCCTGCAGCGCAAGAAAGGCAACAAGTTCATCCAGCGCTTTATCAGCATCTGCAGCATCGGCATGGCCATCGCGCTCGTCGTCGATTTGATTGTGAAATAGTGTCGATTAGTTTGCGTTTTTGACTGTTTTTTGCAGTTATTAGCGATGCCGTATTGCAAAAAAGCCGAAAATGTGTTATATTAAATGGTAATGCGAAATTTTTCGCATTGATTTTTTTCGCATAGGACATCCCATGAATCCGTTCAAATTTGGAACCATTGTGGAAGACGACTATTTCACAGATCGCGTGAACGAGCTTATGCAGATTAAGCAGATGCTGGATAGCGAGAATCATCTGGTGTTAATATCGCCTCGCAGATTCGGCAAGAGCAGTTTGGTGGCAAAGGCGCTTCAACAACTTGGTCGTCCGTCCATAACCATAGACTTCATGAAGGTCCTGAATGTGGAGGACCTTGCCGCCCAAATTTTGCGCCAAGTGTTTCGGATACACAAGTTCGAAAAAATCAAGCATCTTATGAAGTTTTTTCGAATTGTGCCCACGCTCTCTTACAATCCGGTGACCGAAGGCATGGACGTGAGCTTTGTCCCCTCGATAGGAAAGCAATCTGCCATGCTGGAAGATTCCTTGGAGCTATTGGAGAAGGTGTCTTCTGCAAAGAACCGACTTATCGTGGTGTTCGATGAATTCCAGGAGGTGAACTCCATAGACAAAAATCTAGCAAGGCAGCTACGTGCCATCATGCAACGGCAAAGTGGACTGAATTACGTGTTTATGGGTAGCCAGGAATCTATGATGGAGGAAATATTCGAAAAGAAAAAATCTCCGTTTTTTCATTTTGGCGAGCGCATGAACCTGAAGAAAATTCCGTACGAGGATTTCTATTCCTATGTTGAAAGTCGTCTGCCCAATATGCCTGCCGCGAAGAAGGCTGCCATCACCGAGGAAATCCTGAAATTCACGGATGTTCACCCCTATTATACGCAACAGCTTTCAGCTGCAGTCTATAATGCAATTGAGTATGGCAAAATTAAAGACAATCCTGTGGCTTACGCCATAAAGAGGCAGGTGGAGGAACATTCCTTGGATTATGAACGCCTCTGGGCTAGTATGAATCGCACCGACCGCAAGGTGATGCTAGAACTTGCTAACAGGCGAAACCCTATGACTGACAGGTCGGTGGCGCCTAGCACCCTTTTCAGTGCTATTAAGCGCCTGCTGAAGCAGGGATATGTTATCAAGACGGACGCTTATGAACTCGAAGATCCATTCTTTGGCGAATGGATATTGGAAAACTAGAATTTTGAGCTGATGTTTATTTGTCTGCTAAATCGTAAGCGCACAGATATTTAACACCACTAGTCAGAACAATTTCACCATTAGACATTATTCGATAATAATTAGCTGAACGCGACGATACACCTGTCGTATGGGCTATATATATGGAATCTTGGGATATTACAGTTTCAAGATGTTTTCCTAACGACATAACATCACCAAAATTGAAAATACGCCAGCCGTCAAATCGTTGAAGCATCGCTTCAGATGTTTTCCAACAGCCAGATGATGAAGAATTAAAGTCAGGTGCAATTTTGCTTCCGCATTGATGCCAACAATAATACTTACTTGTCCCGTCATTATAGTACCGATTAGGGAAACTTACTCCAGAAGAACTTTGGTAAGCGGTGGTATCATAAAAAACGCCTTTATAAACAAAGCCTTTCCATGTTTTAGAAACAACAGTATATCCTGATTCTAATTCTGTTGTATCAGGTAAAGTTATAGTAGTGTCTCTCGGATTTTCGTCTGATAAAGATTCTACACGATGATATACAGAATCAATCAGCCGTATCATCGTTGTATCATCCAAAGCTTTGCTTACTGTATCCGTTTTATAGATATATACAATGGAATCATTAGTTGTTACTGAATAAACGGTATCTTTGGTTGCAATATAAATTGTATCTCTAGAATTTTTAAAGACTGTATCCTTTGACACTTTATAAACCGTGTCTTTTGATGTATGTATAACGGAATCTGTTATTTCCTGCACAACGGAATCCTTAAAAATGCTGAACATGTTCTGCACATCTTCATCCGTATAGCCTTTGACCGTTGTTTCGTCGCCGCAACCGATTATCATAATCGCAAAGACAATTAATGTCGAAAATAATTTCTTCATTTTATTGCTCCTTTTTTTACCAATAACAACGTTCTATTCCAGCCTTTCGTTGAACATCCGGCGTTGACCATCCATACTGGAGTTCGCAATTCCATCTACAGCCAGGATGTCTGTCCATACATTTGAAAACTTGCTCTTTGTAAGCGCAGCTTGCCAAGCCTAAGCATAGCATTGCTATTAAGGCAATAAGTATCTTGCGCATATTTCTTTTCATCTTTCTCACCTCTCTGTCAAAGACAGTTTGTGAGCAGCGATCTTGTATTGAGCCGAGAATACAGAAAAGGTATGGTGTCGCTCGGCTCATTGTCTGGAGGCTCTGGTAAACCCGCTATCGATAAGCACGACGGTTATATCGGCAAAGCCAAAAACCGTGGGCAAACGCCCAACGACCCACACCCGATCGGTGTGAGCGTTCGTCTTATTCCCCGATAGCAGAGCATTCGCTCTCGAAAAATTTACCAGATTTTCCAGACCGGGAACAAGAGTACTACTCTAATTCAATATGTCACTAGAAATATATATAAAGAAAACGGGCGGGGGATACCCCGAAAATGGCAAAAAAATGGAATTTTGGGGCT
>CACYCZ010000029.1 GCA_902773055.1 uncultured Bacteroidales bacterium | reverse complement strand
TGTTTTTTCTCTCTTTCCCTGAAACTGCTTGGTGATTCGTTCTTGAATATCTTGAAATTTCTGTAGAAGGATGTGACGGAGGCAAATCCGCTTTTGTGGGCAACTTCCGACAGGGGGATGTCTTGGTTCTGGGACATCAGGTTGGCAGCATAGTCAATACGTTGTTTGTTGATATATTCAGAAAACGACATGTTCATCTTGATATTGATTGCCTTGTAAATGTATGTGCGGTTTGTATGCAGGTATTGTGAGATGTCTATGATTTTCAAGTCCGGCTGCAGGAATATCTGTTTTACCTGCATAAGTCTTATAATGCGTTGCTGGAGTTCGTCGTAAGCGTCAGGGAGTATTTCTTCCTGTGCTTCCATCAGTTGGTCTGCTTCGGGGGTGATGTCATGGATGTTATATTTTTGCTTCAGGCCGATGTATCCTATGCAGAACAGGAGGATGCTGAAGAATATGGCAGGTCCTGCCAGCATCGTGATGGAACCGGTGAAGTGGTATCTCCCGATAATGTTTGCGGTGAGTGAGAGGAAGGAGGTGGCAGTGAAGAAGATAAACAGATTGCGCGTTGATGTCAGTTGTTTGCCTTCTGTTGCGGAATAGAAAGCGTTGACTTTTTGGTTGAAATGTTTTATTTGTCGCAGTCCTAACCAAAAGACAACGATAACCTCCAGTGCAAAGATTAAGCGCTGCACGATATGCAGATATGCCTGAGCCTGCAGGGCAATAGTGCTGTCAGACGACGGAATAAGCCCCTGGTAGAGGTAGTCGTGGATGAATGTCTGCTGATCCTGTGCCGGCATGAGCAGGTAGAGGCAGAATGCTGTGATGCCACAGATGGTGGCAGGTGTCAGGAGCAGGGCGATATGGAGCCGTTTGATATGGCGCTCGGTCAGCGACAGCAGATAGATGAAATATATGGGGTATACAGCCAGATTACAGAAGCAGTAGATACTGTCGGTATAGGGGATGTAAGCTACTTCGTGCATAAAAAATATAAAGTGGGCATTATAGAGCAGTGTGCACACAAGGAAGAATATGGCCAGCCAGCGGTAGGGGGTTGAATGAGGTTGACGTGCTTCCAGAATAAATATGATTGTCAGGAAGATACATGTGAATAAAGGCATGGAGGACAATAAGAAGTATATGATGTCTGGCATGAATATTTCTTCTGTTATGGAGTTAGTGCAAATTTATAAATAAACTCTTGTATTTAGTTGTTTTTTAGTAAAATAAATAGGTTGTTCCTTCGGGGTGTTCCAGTGCTTCCCGCAGGGCAGACCCTTGTTGCGGTCTTTTGAATTATCTGCTGAGACTCTCTTCGGGACACCATGTTTCTTTTCCGTCTGCACATGGATTGTTTTAACAATTGTTAACATTGTCGGCTGTTGTTTTCCCAGTCCCGTTGCATCCCCTGCAGAAGGCCCTGTGGGAGGGGTAAATTTTGCAGGCCTGCTGGTTTTCACTGGCAGGCCTGTGCGTTGAATCTGGCAGGCCTGCCAGTGAAAACCGTCAGGCCTATGATTTTTTTCAGGTATATTTGGGACTTTAAAAAAACATCAACGATTGTTAATTTTCTTAAAAATAAGTTGTGCAAGGAGTATCCTGCAGGAAAAATACCCGTTGACAGAATTGGTGGATATGACAAGGCTTGTTTAATCCTATCCAGTGAACGTTCAGCCGATGTTGCTGATGTTATGCAATGAAACCAGTGCATTTGTCCAATTCTGCCAACGGGTAAATTAATGAAACACTATAATGAGTGACGAGTCTTTTTCAAGTGTTGCGGCAATTTCATGGTATCAGAACCTTTTGCCCGTTAATGATGTTGATGCCGCGGCTTGGCTTGGTGATGCGGCGTCCCTGCATGTCGTAGATAACATCGCCTGAGCGGTTGTCGCCCTTGACACCCTTGATGCCGACAGCACCCTTATACTGGATGTTAATCTTCTCGGGAGCAGTTGCCGGCAGTTTGCTGGCTGGAATACTCAGGTATGCCCAGTTGTGTTCATAAGTTTCATCACCCTGAATCTTGAAGAAACTGTATTTCAGCGGTGCCGAATCGTCCTTCTTGAGAATATAGTTGTAATGGGTTTCACCGTTTATCCATTCGGAAGGATTGGCTACGCTGTTGGAATAGGTTCCAATGAGCATATTGCCGCTCATTGTCGGAGCTTCATCGGCCGTCTCCAGATTCAGTTTGTCCCCTTGGGTACCAATCAGGATAATACCGGTCCATGTAGGAATCTCGTATGTTCGTGTCAGGATAGCCGTGTTGCTGTCGTAGTCATATTCTGTGACAGCATAAGCCTCGACAGGACCCGTTTGTCCTTTCAAATCAATGTTATTCCAGTGGTTGAAGGTCATGATATCCTCGGATAGGATAAGTTGCTCCACGGTTTTGATGGTAAGCACCTGTACCGTACCGTCGGTAACGATTGTGATCTGGCCGTCTGTTATCTGGTCGGTGATGTCAACATCTCCCAGTTTGACCGAAGTGACGGCATAACCCTCATAAGGCTTGATGCCAAATGTATAGCTTGTTCCCGCCGGAACAAAGGCAGCAAATTCATAGTAAGACTGGCCGTTGTAGATGATCTCTCCGCTGAAGTCTCCTGAAACAGAGAAGCGGTTGGCTGTTTTGCCGCTTTGGTCCTTGATGACGGAGAATGCACCCCAGCTTTCAGCTGAAGCAGCGGCACAATATTCGTCCAGCGTGCCGGTAGGAACGGTAAGTACTGCTCCTTCTTTCAGTTCGCGGAACATATAGTCATCGTGAGGGTCTAAGATGTAGGATACAACCGACGACAGCTCCGGGCACCATGCAAACGCACCTCTCAGTATGCCTGTGCATTTCTCACGATCTCCGCTTTCCCATGTATATGTGTCAACAAGTGTGGACGGCAGTGAGGCGCTGGCAAGTTGCATGCAGCGTGCGAATGCACCAGCGCCAATAGTCTCCAGTCCCTCGTTCAGAAATGCCTCAGTGAGCATCGTGCCTGAGAAGGCATATCCGCCTATCACCTTCAGCGTGGACGGGAATTTGACTCTGTTCAGCTGAGTCCACATGAAAGCCTCGTCGCCTATCTCCTCAAGGCCTTCGGGCAATATGATTTGCTCAATGTTTGAACTTGCAAAGCAGTTGCTTGCCAATGCAGTCAGTTTGTAGGTCTTCCCTGATGCAGGATTAGTCACGGTGGCAGGCAGGATAACGATCGGGTCGGCTAAATTATAGAAACCTTCAGTGGAGGAAATGACTTCGCACGTAGTCTCGTCGGGAGCATGGTAGCGGATACCGTTGACCTCAAAGAACACGGGGTCGGGCTGGCTGACCTCCTTCATATATTTGAACGACCAGTCATCGCTACCCTTGTATGTTTCCAATGAGCCGTCGGGTACGACAAGCAGGGCAACTTGCTTGGTATCCCAGTCAAATCCCGATGAAGCCGTAGGTGTTTTCATCCTTGCGGTAATGCGGGTATAAGGCGAAGATGGCGACATGAAAGCATCGTAGGAAATGGTTTTCAGTGTACTCGGCAAGATAATTTCTTTCGGACCTATGCCTTGAAATGCTCTCTCGCCGATGCTTTCAACCCCTTCGCTGATATTGACGACAGTGACCCCGATGCAACCGAGGAAGCATCCCTCAGGTATATCCTTGATGGTAGAGGGAATAGTGATGGTTGCCAAATCAGAATTCCAGGCAAAGGCCGTATTGCCCAGTACGGTCAGTCCTTCGGGCAATACCAAGGTTGCCAGCTTCGTATAGGCAAAGGCGCGTTCCCCGATGGAAGTAATGCTCTTCGACAATGTCAGACTGCTCAGGCTACTCTGATAGAATGCTTCCTCGCCGATGGTAGTCACCCCCTCGGGCAGTGTGACAGATGTAAGGCTGCTGGCTTGATAGAAGGCTTGATCACCTATTTCCTTAATAGAAGAGGGGAGTATAATCGTATTGAACGTGTTGTCCCAGCGAAAAGCACCGCCGGCAATCAATGTGACGGTGTAGCTTTTGCCGTCACCGGGATCTGTAACCGATGACGGAACAGTGACTGTCTTGGGCAATTCTCCGGAATAGTTCCAATTGAATCCCGTCAGGGCAACTTCTTTTTTGTCTTCGTCAATTACTTCGTACAATAGGAAGTCTACAGAAAAGACTTGTGCATAACAGCCCGTTGTAATGAGCGCTAAAAGAATAAAAGAGTAGATTTTTTTCATGTCCGATATCTTTAAGTATTTGAAATATTGTTATTTGATACAAAATTAATTCCAGTACAGCGAAAGCAATGTTCAAATTCACAATACCCTCATTCATTTTCACAATTTTTTTGTTATATGAGGATTGTACGGGAAGTCCGGCAGGGAAATAAGAGGGCGAAGTGTTAAAAAATAAAAAAAATTGGGCTTCAGATTAAACTTTATGTCTATTTTTGTATCATATAAAAAACATTGTTTTTTTTTAGAAATCCATGAGCAGATTATTTCTAATTATATTTTTCCTTTGTGAAACGGCAGTCGTATGGGGTCAAGGCTACTCCATAACAGGAAAACTTGTTGACAGCAAAAGCGCAGAGGCTATCGAGGCGGCCGGGGTGCGCCTGATGAAGAGCGACAGCAGTTATGTAGATGGCGTTGCAACATCGGCAGCAGGTGATTTCAGCTTCAAGGTCAAGGAATCCGGGAAATATATCCTGAAGTATACCTCGATGGGGTATCATACAAAATATTCCAATGTGACATTGTCGGGCTCGAAACCTTCAGTGGCGCTGGGCAATATCGCCTTGACGGTCAATGCTATTGCCCTGCAGCAAGCAACAGTCAAGACCCATGTGGCGCAGGTTGAGGTGAAAGAGGACACGTTTGTATACAATGCAGCCGCCTATCGCACACCCGACGGGTCCACCTTGGAGGCATTGGTGGAGAAACTGCCGGGTGCCGAAGTGGAGGACGACGGTACCATCAAGCTCAATGGTAAAACGGTGTCGCAGATTCTCATTGACGGCAAGGATTTCTTCAAGGGCGATACCAAGGTGGCTATGAAAAACCTGCCCGTAGATTTGATCGACAAAATCAAATCGTATGAAAAACAGAGTGACTATACCAGGCAGACGGGCATTGACGACGGCAATGAGGAGACAGTGCTTGACGTGGGCATGAAGCAGAAACTCAAGTCAAGCTGGATATCCAACATTGACCTGGCCGCAGGAAACAAGAACCGTTATGCCGAGCGCATCTTTGTTTCCCGCTTTACTGACCAGAGCCGCATCAGTGCAATGGGTAACATGAATAATGTCAATGACAGAGGATTCAGGGGCGGTGCCCCAGGATTCCGTGGCGGTGCCAGCGGACTTACGGCTACGCGGTCGGCTGGACTGGACGGATTCTGGAACAACGGCATCAAGGAGGACTCGGCCCGTTACTTCCAGATTGGAGGTAACTTCAGGATCAACCATAGCAGCAGTGACAACCTGTCACGGAGCAATTCGGAAACCTTCCTGACATCGGGCAACAACTCCTTTGCCAACAGTTCGTCGCAGACTTACGGCAAGAGCAACAGCTTGAATGCCGGACTTAACCTGGAATGGAAACCTGACTCCATGACCTCGTTCCACTTGCGCTCCAGTTATTCGCACTCATCGTCAGACAACGACGGAGCAAGCCGTACGGCAACATTCAACAGCAATCCTTATGACCTGGGAGAAAGTCCGCTGGATTCTATGTTCTGGAGTAACGATGCACTGCTTGTCAGCCAGGCATTCAAGAACATTGCCACCAACCGCAACAACCGTCTTTCCTTGTCGGACAGCAAGAGTAACAGCGTCAACGGAGAGTTCAACCTGACCCGCAGGCTGGGCAAGAAGGGCCGCAGCATCTCCCTGCGCGGTCATGGCAGCTATACCAGCAGTCGTAGCCATAGCTATAGTATATCAGATATTTATTATTACCAGCGTTCAAGTCAGACATACAATAACCAATACACCGATGCGCCTTCAAAGAGCCATAATTTCGGCGCACAGCTGAGCTATTCCGAACCTCTATGGAAAGACTGGTACCTGCAGAGCAGCTATGAATATCAGTATAGGTATTCTGACCGTGAACGGAACCTTTTCCAGCTTGATTCGCTGGATGGCTGGGGAATCGGCAATAGTCACCCTATCGGAAGCCTGCCCGATGATATAGTGTTGAATACGGTGAGGAATATGGAGAACAGCCAGTATGCCACGTATAAGGACTATATACATCAGGGTAATGTGGGCATCCGCTATACGACAAAGGATGTCAATTTCCATGTCGGTGTCCGCGTGCAGCCTCAGCATACCAATCTGGCCTATCAGAAATCGGCTCTGGACACTGTCGTGACGCGTGACGTGTTCAACATTGCACCCGACCTGCGCCTGCGCTACCGCTTTAACCAGTCTACCCGTCTGGACTTCCGTTACAGAGGGTCTTCTTCACAGCCCTCCATGACCGATTTGCTTGATGTGACCGACGACAGCGACCCCTTGAACATCTCCAAGGGTAATCCCGGACTGAAACCGTCATGGTCCAACGACTTCCGTCTGTTTTTCAATACCTACAAGCAGGAACACCAGCAGAGCGTGTTCGCCCATGTGGGATTCAACCAGACGTCCAACAGTATCAGCAATGCCGTTACCTATGACGAACAGACAGGTGTGCGCACCACCCGGCCAGAAAATATCAATGGTAACTGGAATACCAATGCCTTCGGCGGTTATAACAGAGCCTTTGGCAAGGACAATCAGTTTACACTGCATACGGGAACAAGTTTCAGCTATAGCAACAACGTGGGCTATATGAGGACAGGCAGTATTGCTAACAGCCAAAAAAATACAGTGAAAACCCTGAATCTCGGTGAGCGCCTCAGGGCATCCTATCGCTGGGACCTTTTTGAATTCGGCATCAATGGAAGTATCAACTACAGCAAGTCGCGAAGCCAGTTGTCGGCGGCTTCCAACCTTGAGACGTTCAGGTTTGCCTATGGATGTAACCTGCAATATACGACCCCGTGGAATACTGGCTTCTCAACTGATATAGCCATGAATAGCCGGCGCGGATATGATGATGCCAGCATGAATACCAACGAACTGATTTGGAATGCTCAGATATCCCAGACGCTGTTCAAAAAGACAACGACGCTCAGTATACAGTTTTATGACCTCCTGCACCAGCAGAGCAACATCAGCCGGATGGTCAATGCCCAGATGCGTCGCGATACCTGGAGCAATGCCATCAACAGCTACTTCCTGGTTCATCTGATTTATCGCCTCAATGTGTTTGGCGGTAAGAATGGCCGGCTTGGTGGAGACAACGGCGGTATGCGTGGCGGTGACCGTGGTGGTGACCGTGGCGGCTACCGTGGTGGCGGCTATGGCGGTGGCTACGGCGGTGGTTATGGTGGCCGCAGATAAAGATGTCTGGGAGATAAAGACAAAAAAAAGAGAGTGAATCAACACTCTCTTATAAAGTCCAGCATCTCGAAAACATGCTCTTTATCTAAAACCTCATTCAAGGCTACGTCTCCTATGTCATTCAGCAGGGTACAATATATTTTGCCGTCGGCATTCTTCTTGTCATGGGTCATGAGTTCGTAGATCCTGTCATATTCTTTACAGTCCAATGGGAAGGTTCCATAATGGTCCTTGATGAAATGGATTGTTTGCCGCATGGTCGTGGAAGGAAAATGCTTGCGTACATGGCTCATATAAAGTTCCCCTATCATGCCCCATGCTACGGCATAGCCATGAAGTGCTGGACGATGCTTCTCCAGGGCCAGACTCTCAAATGCATGGCCTAGGGTGTGGCCGAAATTCAGTGCCTTGCGCAAGGCTTTTTCCGTGGGGTCCTGTATGACCACCTGCTGCTTTACCTCAATACTCATTCTGACCAGTTCCTGCAGGCGGGTCATGTCGGGTCGGCTGATATCAAAATCCATTAGTTGTGCCCAGTGGGAAACGGTGCTGATAAGGCCGTGCTTGACCATTTCGGCATAGCCTGACTTCATGTTTCCGCTATCCAGCGACGTCAGGAATGCTGTGTCGATGACAACTGTCAGGGCATTGCTGAAAACGCCGATTTCATTCTTCAGTCCCGCAAAGTTGATGCCAGTCTTGCCACCCACTGAGGCGTCTACCATGGCCAGCAGGGTCGTGGGGATATTGATAAACCTGATACCCCGTTTGAAGGTTGAAGCCGCAAAGCCTCCCAAATCCGTGACCATGCCTCCGCCCAGATTGATAAGCAACGACTTCCGCGTGGCGCCGTTCCTTGACAGTTCGTCCCATACCTGGGTCAGTGACTCTATGTTCTTGTGAACGTCCGAAGCCGGAATGACAATCCGGCATGCCTCGGCTGCAGTCCTGCAACCGGAAAGCCTGCCGTAGCATAGTCTTGACGTATTCTCATCGGTCAGGATAAAAAGTTTGTCATAGCCCGCCGAAGCCAGTTTCTTATCCAAATCATCACATACGTTGTGTGAAAAAACAATATCCTGCATTTCCATGCTGCAAAGGTAAGTGATTTTCAGTAAATATAATACACGGCATTAGGCACAATATTTTGGTTTCTTTCGATGTGGCGGGGGAGAAGAAGGGGGATTAATGTTGGTTTCCCCCTGTCGGGGCTAAAAACTCATAGACAAGACATCTGGGGCCGATACTCGTGTAGCCCATTGTCGCGAGCCATGGTAATGTCACAGTGAAGGGGGTGAGGCACGAAGGCTAAAGGGGGGCTGTTTTTTTTGATTGTCGTGTTGCGATGCAGGTTTATTGCGGTAAAAATAATAATTTTGCTTGTAATTGGCAAAAAATTCATGATTAGGCACATAGCTCTGTTCGGGATATTGGTTTTCCTGCTACTGCCAGTGAAAGGACAGCAGGATACGAGCAGTGTGGTTATTGTGTTGCAGGACGTCAATGTCGGAAGCCGTGTTCCGGCGGTTGTGTGGCGCGGCGATACGGTAGTCTTCAATGCCAGTGCCTGCAGGCTGGCCGAAGGTGATATGCTGTTGCAGCTGGTGCGCAGGTTGCCCGGGGTTGTAGTTGACGCTGATGGCGGCATTACTTGTAACGGCAAGACTGTCAGTGAAATCAAGATTAACGGCAGAGACTACTTCAGGGGGAACAACGGCGTGGCGATGAAGAATATACGCGCTGATATGGTCAGAGAGGTCAAAGTATATGAGGAGGAGAGCCGTGAGTCCCAGCTGTCGGGCATACCGGAGACAGGGAGGGAGCAGGTCATGGACGTTGTCCTGAAAGATGAACTGAAAAACACGTTTACCTTGGACGGTCATACCAATCTGGCTACTCGTCGGCGCTACGATCAGAACCTCCTTGCGCAGGAGTTTGCTGACAGGTGGAACGCTTCCCTGTATGGCAATATGCGGAATGTGCCCGAGGACAACGGCTTTGATGTGTCTTCAGGGTTGTCATCCAGCAAGGATTTTGGGGCTTCGGCACTGTGGGCCAACAAGGAGGGTGAGGATGAATGCGGGATGTTCAAAGTGTATGGCAGTCTGGACTGTCGTCACAATGATGATGATATACAGACATTGTCCAGTGGTGAAACATTTCTGCCGGCTGACAATATATCCTCTTTCAGCAACAGCTACTCGAAGGAACGCAACCGACAGACTCAGTGGGAAGGGAATGTCTATATGTACTGGCGCCCCGATTCCTGTAATGTGTTGTCGGTTGACCTGTCTGTCGATGCCACTCGGTTGCGTGAATGTACAATTGAGCAGTCGGCGACCTTTGGAAGCGACCCTTATCTTGTTTCTCCCGACAACCCTTTGAAGGATGTTTTTGTTAATTCTGTCAATCCAGCACTGAGAAACATCTTGGTCAACCGCAGCGATGGCAGCAGCATGGAGCGTTGCAATAATGATATTTATAAAGCCTCAGTTTTCGCTGCCCATAGGTTTGACACGCTTGGTACTACACTCAGCGCCAATGTGGCATATAGTTTTTCCCGTAGTACCAATCATGTCTTTTCGCTCAACAATATTCTCTATGGTATGCAGGATATGGGGCAACTGCCAGTTTTTTATGACCAGTACATTGCTTCTCCTTCCCGCCCTAGCTCATTCAGTTCCAATATCAGTTTTTCCCGTCATCTGACAAAGCTTTCGTCGCTGTTCATCCGTTATCAGTGCTTATATACCTATAGCAATGAAGACCGTTCCTGGTATGAACTGGACAGGTTACAGGGTGTGAGTGCTTCTTCTCATCCTGCTTTGGGATGGCTTCCGGCGGCTGACTCTTTGGCACTTGCCTTTGCAATGGAAAACAGCCAGTATACTTCTTACCGCCGCTATGACCATAAGGTCCAATTGGGTGCCCACCTTGTATCGGGCAAGTGGACCTTCCGTCCATCGGTGGATTTTAATATTCTGCATTCACGGCTGGACTATACGAGAGGTGAATTCCTGACTGGCAAGCGAAAAAACGATTTCTATTTGACAGCATCGCTGTATTCCCAATATAAATTTTCTGACAGCAAAACTCTGCGCTGGAGCTATAACACCTACACGACTTCGCCCTCTTTGCTCCATCTCATCGACATCCCTGATGAGAGCAATCCCCTCTGCGTCACCCGGGGTAACCCCGGCCTCAGGGACCCGTGGTCCCACGATGTTGATTTGTGGTATCAGTGCTATAATATCCGTCGCCGGGAAAACGTCACGGTGCATCCGTCATACAGGCAGTCGTTCAGGGTCATAGCCCACAGGCTGACCTATGATGCCCTTACAGGGCGACAGACGTTTCAGGCCGACAATATTGACGGCAACTGGAGCATGGCGCTGGCTGCAGACTATAACCGTTCATTCGGGGCGGAAAATGCGTTCAATATCTCCGTCTCTTCTGACAATAGCTATAGCCACGATGTGGACTATGTCGCCCTGACATCGACCGCAGTCAGCCATAAGAATACGATGCACACATTTGTCTTTAATGAAAAACTGCGTGCGATTTACCGCACAGGAAAAGCTGAATTTATCCTGAACGGAGGTGTTGTCGCCACCCACAGCCGTGGCAACGAGGTTATGGAAGGAAAACTATGCACTGTGCTTACCTCTTTGCTGGGTACGGTCGACTATGATACTCCCTGGAACATGCATCTCAGTACTGATTTGGGCATACGGTTCCGGCGTGGATATACGGAGTCGGCCCTGAATACTACCGAGCAGTTGTGGAATGTCAGGGTTACCCAGTCCATTCTCCGTGGAGGGCGTCTCTCTGTCGGGTTGCGATACGACGATATCCTGCACCGCCGCCGCTGCATTGTCCGCCATGTCAGTGCCCATTCCCGGACCGAGACCATTACCAACCGGCTCGGCAGTTTCCTTATGCTGACGCTTCAGTACAGGCTATGGCAGACCCCATGAGAGAAGGTGAAATGAATAGGCGGTTTTAAGTTTGTCCTGTGTCCCCGTTTCTACATTGGGAAAGACATCCGGAATCAATCAGCCAGAGTGAGCGATGCAAGGTCTTCGGGTGTCCCCCTGAATACATTGAGATCCACGTAGTCTTTCTTGCCGTCGCCTATACCGGCAACATGGCCGTGGCGGGTATATTGGCAGAAGGTCCAGTCTTGCCCCGTGATGATGCCTTTGTCCTGATAGTGGGCTTTCCATAGGGGATAACGGCTTATGCGCTCATCGTTCAGGTGCTTGTGCAGAAAAGCGTGTCCTGTATAGAGAGCAGGCACACAGTTGTAGTGGCGCCCCACTGTCTCCAACCACTGCAATACATCTTCCACAAGTTGCCGGTTGCTGAGCTTGCCGGCTTTCTCCACGTCAAGCACGGGGATGAGGTCGCCCTTTTGCAGGTTGGCATTGCTGATAAACAGCCGTGCTTGCTCTTGTGGTGACCGCCCCGGCACAAAGAAATGGTAAGCTCCGAAATACAGGTTCCTCTGGCGTATTTCCTGCTGGTTGCGCTTGTACTGACGGTCCAGTCGGGTAGTCCCTTCCGAACATTTGGCAAAGACAAACCTAATGGGTTGATGGTGCAGGGTGGCCCTGCACACCTTGTCCCAGTTGATAGAACCCTGGTGGTGGGAGACGTCAATACCGTGGATACTGTAGGCTGCGGCGATGTCAGTGCGTCGGGGCGACTGCCTGTGGCGGCTGATGCCCGTAGCCGTCAGGATGACCACGGCTATCAGGGCTGTGCATGCTACTCCCAGAAGTATGCGCGCAAGCCTGTCTGCTCCTCCGTTGTTACTTTGTTTCTTTTTGGTCATGGGCATATCTCATAATGGCCTGTCCCTGGCCTATCCTCCCCCAGATAATGATTGAGTCGATGGTCATGTCTTCCCCGTTGCGGTAAGCCTTGATGACGTGTCTGTTGCGTTCACCTTTGAGATGCAGAGTGTCTCTGCCTGTGGTGCGTAGCACAATGCGGTCCCTCCCGATGCCTACGACAGCATATTGTTTCTCCTTGTTCAGGACGGCAATGCGCGGGGCGGGAAAATTCTCTACCGTATAGGCTTCACCCTTGTTGATGACCGTGGCCGAATAACACCTGAAAGAGTCTGCTCCCGTCATGTCCAGACGGCTGTCCAAAATCTGTCGGGTCTCCCTCTTATCAGGAGACTTCCGAGACGGCGACTTCTTGTGGCATGACTGCAAGGCCGGTGTGAACAGGAGCAGGATGATAAGGATTCTATACATAGCTTTGTTGAAAATATTTTAGTTATATATATGTGTGTACGTTGTTTTTAGTGCCGGCTTGTCCCAATCCATAGCAGGAGCATACTGAGCACCACCAGTGCCAGATCCGGCACCTTGTTCCTGACGGCCCGCTCCCTGAAGAGCAGGGCACCCACGGCAAAGGATACCACCACACTGCCCCTGCGCACCATTGAGACCACCGATATCATGGCATCATCGCAGGTCAAGGCATAGAGGTAGACAAAATCGGCCATTGTGAGGAATACGGATATCAGCAGGATACTCCATTTCCAGCGAAAGGATGCATCCCTGCGGTGCCGGGGAAACCATGCGAGAAGAGAGACTATGAGCATGAGAACAAACTGGTACAGGTTGTACCACGACTGTACGGTCATGCGGTCCAGCCCCACACCGCCGTGGCCGACAGGGGCCATGAGATATCTGTCATATAGTCCGCTCGCAGCACCTAGGACGGCAGCCAGAATGATGCAAGCAACCCATTTGTTGCGGGTAAAGACGATGCCCTCCTTCTTACCGCTGCGGCTCATCATGTAGAAGGATACGATGGCCAGCGCCACGCCCGCCCATTGCCACAGGTTGAGCCTCTCACCGAAGACCCCCACCGCACCGGCCAGTACCATGACCGGGCGCGTAGCCTGTATGGGGCCTACGAGCGTGATGGGCAGGTGCTTCAGTCCCAGATAACCCAGATACCACGACGACAGTACTATAAATGCCTTGACAATGATATACCCATGGGTTTCCCAGCTGCCTCGGGGAATATAGAGGACATTGTCCGGCGCCACCATCCCGCATGCCGACCCTATGACGAGCGGCAGGAAGAACAGGGTGCAGAACAGCGTGTTGAGCAGCAATACGGGAATAACTGCATTGCCGGTCAGCGAAACTTTCTTGCATACATCATAAAATCCCAGCAGGAAAGCTGACAGAAAAGCCCATGCTAACCACATAGCAACGTCAAGACACTATTTTTTTTCGCCACAAAGTTACGGATAAGCGAGTGAAAAACTCAAATTGCGTCCGAATTTTTCAGGGTAATTATTTGTCAGTATCAATCCGCACTATTGAATTTCTTCACTTTGAAATAGTTTGCACCTACAACCGGAAAAACACCTGCTCCCCAAGGCTCATGCCAGACAATAGAGCCGTGAAGTCTATTGTCTGGGTCGTAAATTCCATATACCAATTTTGACACCATTGGTGGAAGGGGAACGGTCTGACCGCCCTCAAAATTCAGAGAATTGACAATAAGGTTCACGCGCGCAGGTTTATTCCCGAAAAGCCTACTGCGACTGGTGGAAAGTATCACTCTGTTGTGTTGGGCTACGATATGGTTAATGACCGATAAGTGCGTGGCATCGTGAAAGACTATGCCTTCTTCACAATTGTGAACATAAAGGTAGTCTGCAACCACATGCTCACCTAAGACAAATCCGTATCTGAAACCCTGTACGGCAACATTGTTGAGTACCTGATTGTCATTTTGGTCTCCTGAAGTATGCAAGCCTACCGTATGACATGGATTTTCAAGAAGATATTTGCCCATATTCGTGTCGCCCACATTGTCATCCAGGCAGAACTGGCAGTCATGTATATTTATTCTACTGACATTCTTGAGAAAAGCGCCCGATGTCGTAGGATACATTTTGTCCTTGTCAAGATGCACCCTTATCTCCAAATTCCTCATTGAGAACAGAGAGTGGCTGAAACGACCTGCACATTCATCCCCTTCCGGTGAGGCGATGACCGCCCAAGGCCTTTCTGCCGGATCGGTGACTTCTGGCGCGTCCCAAGTTGAATGGAGACAGGTGTTGGTAATAGGCATTCCAAAAGTCGTCGGGGTATAATTGTCCTTCACGCTTTCCGGCAAACGGACCTGATATGAATACAAGAGTTTGCAGGGCATTTCACCTTCAAGATAGATATTGGAATTGCCCGGAGGAATGACCAACTGAGCTCGCACAACTCGGCCGTTTGAGGCATATTCTCTGGCAGGTGATGCGAGAAGATAACCTTTCTGTGTGTATGGGAAAAATAATTTACCTCCACCACGAGCAGCAAGGAAGTCTATACCGCGTTGGATGGCTTCTGTGTCATCAGTAACACCATCACCTTTGGCTCCGAACATGAAGACATTGAGTGGACCAGTGACACAAATAGTCTCATTGGCATTTGCTACATCTTTGTTCATTGCCGCAAAGACAGCAGCGGCATCGGCATAGTCTATCTTTCCGTCACCATTCACATCACATTTGGAAGTAATATTCTGTGCGTTCACACTTGAATAACTTAGAATTATGACAACCAGTTGTATAAGATATTTCCGTCTCATTAATAGTTTTTATTTACAAAGGTATGTATTTTATATGATAATACCTGTTGAATAGATTAACATTGTATTTTTTATGCAATAAAGTTTCTGCGCAGGACGCAGAATGCTCTCTCTTGTCAAATGAGAAGAAAAAGTGTGAGTCCTCCGCAGCCCTGAAAATTTTATCGCGATAAACGGAAACTTTTATTCTCGATATTAAAGAATTTTCATCGCGATGAAAAAATACCCCTTTGAGGCAGTGTCCGCAAGGCCCTCCCATTTTTGAGCATCTTTTTAAGAAACACGGAAGTAATTCAAAAAAAATATATTCTTATTAATTTTTGCGGGACAATTATAGAAATGCTTCATGGAGGTTGTGGATTTTATCGTAACTTTGTAATTTGATTTGTGATGGATATGAGTAGTATGATACTTGAAGTTCGTAATCTATACGCCTCTGTTGAAGGCAAAGAAATATTAAAAGGTGTCAACCTGACCATTGGAGCCGGAGAGATACACGCTCTGATGGGCTCTAACGGTTCTGGAAAGAGTACACTGAGCAATGTTTTGGTAGGCAATCCGCAATATACAGTAACTCAAGGTGAAGTGCTTTTCAACGGTAAAAACCTGCTTAGCATGAGCCCTGAGAACCGTAGTCACGAAGGTATTTTTATGTCTTTCCAACAACCTATTGAAATACCAGGTGTGAGCATGACCAATTTTCTCCGTGCAGCCTTGGATGCCAAACGTAAATATCTGGGGCTCGAGCCGCTGGGAACGTCGGATTTTCTGAAGCTGATGCGCGAGAAACGCGCCATGGTGGAACTGGATGCTTCGCTGGCCAGGAGAAGCGTGAACGAAGGTTTCAGCGGCGGCGAGAAAAAGCGCAACGAGATTTTTCAGATGGCTATGCTGGAACCACGGCTGGCTATTCTGGACGAGACTGACTCGGGTCTTGACGTGGACGCCCTGCGCATCGTGGCCGACGGGTTCAGGAGGTTGAGACGAGAGGACACAAGTGCCATTGTGATTACTCATTACCAGAAGATGCTGGATTACCTGAAGCCTGACGTCGTACACGTCATGATGGACGGCAGGATAGTGCGCACAGGTGGTCCCGAACTGGCCGACCGCATTGAGAGGGACGGCTTTGACTGGATCAAGGAAGAACTGAAGGAAGCATAGAAATCGATGGGGAGTGAGAAACAATATCTGGACCTGTACAGGGAGAACGAGGTCTTGGTGGCCACCCATAGTTGTGGAATGATGAACGCTCTGCGCCGTGGGGCGCATGATGTTCTGGCGAGACAGGGATTTCCGACACTGAAGACGGAGGATTACAGATATACTGACGTAGATGAGGCCTTTGCCCCCGATTACGGCATAAATGTCAGGCGACTACCTTTTGTCGTAGATCGGAGCAGTGCGTTCAGGTGTAGCGTGCCCAACATGGGTGTGGCAATGGGATTTATGGTGGGCGACCGGCTGACGGTTCCTGCCACTACACATTGGCCTGAGGGCGTAACGGTGGACAGCATATGCAACTATGACCGGCAGCATCCAGGACGGCTGGCCGAATATTACGGCCGGCTGGCACCTTGGGGAACCGATGCCGTGGCAGCGCTCAACACCATGCTGGCTCAGGACGGGCTGCTGATATGGGTAGAGAAAGGCAGGAAGACAGATGCGACGCTCCAAATAGTCAACCTGGGCTGCGGAGAGATGGACCTGATGACCAACAGGCGCATACTCATCATCATGGAGGAGGGGGCCAAAGCCTCAGTCCTGATGTGTGACCACAATATAGACAGACATCGGTTCCTGACAACGCAGGTGGGCGAGATCTACATGGGTGAAGGCAGTAGCTTGAGCCTGTGTGGCATTGAGGAAACCGACGGCGAAAACGGCATGTTTGACAACCTCTATGTCATGCAGCAGAAGAATAGCAGTTTTGACGGCGGTTTCTTCTCACTGCACTGTGGCCTGACGCGCCGTAGCATCGATGTGAAGCTTGCCGGTGAGGGAGCCCGGGCTGAGCTGTTCGGCGGAGTGACGGGTGACGCCGCCAGTCACGTGGATACCAATCTGCTGGTGGATCATGTTGCAGGTGGATGCAAGAGTAATGTGTTGTTTAAATATGTCCTGGATGGTAAAAGCACGGGTGCCTTTGCCGGCAAGGTCTTGGTAAGGAAGGATGCCCAGAAAACGGAGTCACAGGAAACCAATGCCAACCTGTGTGTGTCGCCCGAGGCAAGGATGTACACCCAGCCGATGCTGGAAATCTATGCCGATGACGTGAGGTGCAACCATGGTTCAACGGTAGGGAGACTGGATGAAAAGGCGCTGTTCTACATGGCCCAGCGCGGCATCCCCGAGGAGGAGGCTAACATGCTGCTTCAGGAGGCATTCCTCGGCGACGCCATACGTATGGTGAAGATAGAGCCGCTGAGGGAAAGGTTGTACCTGATGGTGAGGGAGCGCTTCCGCCATAAACTCGGTGGATGCGGAGGATGTGACAAGTGTGCAACAAAATAAAAAAGACAGCCATGCTGGATGTTGAAAAAATAAGGGAAGACTTCCCGATACTGTCAACACGGGTCTACGGCAAGCCCCTTGTTTATCTGGACAATGCCGCCACGACCCAGAAACCGCGTTGCGTCGTTGAGGCCGAGGTGGCCGAGTACTATAGCTGCAACGCCAATGTGCACAGAGGGGTGCATTTCCTGTCGGAGAAGGCTACCGAACTGCTGGAGGAGGCCCGTGACAGTGTCAGACGGTTTGTCGGTGCCGGCAAGAGAGAAGAGATAGTCTTTACGCGTGGTACGACGGAGGGCATCAACCTTGTGGCTTTCTCGTTGGGGGAATTGCTGCATGAGGGCGATGAAATCCTCGTCTCGGCCATGGAGCATCATTCCAATATCGTGCCATGGCAGCTACTGTGCCGGCGGAAAGGTCTGGTCATGAAGGTCATCCCGATGGATGACAATGGGGAACTGGTGCTTGAAGAATACGAGAAACTGTTTACTCCTAAGACCCGGCTGGTATGTGTGGCACAGGTGTCCAATGTGCTGGGGACAGTAAATCCCGTGAAGGAGATGGCTGCGACAGCCCACAAGCACGGGGCGCTCATTCTGGTGGACGGTGCGCAGAGCGTGCCCCATATGGCGGTCGATGTCAGGGACATGGGTTGTGACTTCTTTGTATTCAGCGGACATAAGGTATACGGCCCTACTGGCATAGGTGTGTTGTATGGCCGGGAAGAATTGCTCGACCGTATGCCGCCTTATCAGGGTGGAGGCGAAATGATAGCTTCTGTAAGCTGGGAAAAGACAGCATATGAGCACTTGCCCTACAAGTTTGAGGCAGGGACGCCCAACTATGTGGCCAGTCGGGCCCTGAAGGTGGCATTGGACTATGTGAACCAGACGGGTATGGATAATATTGCTGCATGGGAGCATGAATTGGGCAGGTATGCGGCAGAGCGTATGGCTGAGATAGACGGGATGCACATATATGGCAATGCACAGGGAAAGGAAAGCGTCATATCCTTTCTGGTAGAGGGTATCCACCATCTGGATATGGGTACACTGCTGGACCGCATGGGCATAGCCGTGCGCACCGGACACCATTGTGCCCAGCCAGTGATGACGCGTCTGGGCATAGAGGGTACCGTGAGGGTTTCGTTTTCCTTCTACAATACTAAGGCAGAGGTGGATGCCTTGGTGCAGGGTATAAAGAGAATTAAACAGATGTTCTGACTTAAGGGGAGGAACAATATATAAAATGGCTGGTAAAAGAAGATTGTTGCCGTTTCTGCACGAAGGGTGCGTAGAGGCAGGTTGCGATGAAGCCGGAAGAGGATGTCTCGCTGGCAGTGTCTATGCTGCCGCCGTGATATTTCCGACTGATTATCATAATGATGAAATCAACGATAGCAAGCAACTGACAGAACCACAACGTCAAAGGCTCAGGATAATTATAGAGCGGGATGCATTGGCATGGAGCGTGGGCATAGTGACGGCCCAGGAGATAGATGAAATCAATATCCTCAGGGCATCGATATTGGCTATGCAGCGTGCGTTGGATGGACTGTCTGTGCGCCCCGAAGCCATCATCGTAGACGGTAACAGGTTTACTCCCTATCAAGGACTGCCTTATAAAACGGTGGTGAAGGGTGACGGCAAATATCTTTCCATAGCAGCCGCCAGCATCCTGGCAAAGACCTACCGTGATGACTATATGGATCGGTTGCATGAGGAATATCCCTATTATGGCTGGAACCGCAACAAGGGCTACCCCACGAGGGAACACAGAGAGGGAATACGTCTCCATGGTGTTACCCCCTATCATCGCATGAGCTACCGCCTGTTGGCTGTGCAGGAACCGGAACTTCCCTTTGACGATATAGAGTGATATGCAGTTTGACGTCTTTGACAGGGTACTGAAATTTATGGAGCTGATGGCTCAGTCCACAGGAGCAACCCGGCAGGAAATATGTGACCTGCTGGGGCTGTCTATGCGCTCGTTTTATCGCTATCTTGAATTTTTTGAAAATGCAGGATTCCGCATCGTGCGTCAGGGGAAGCGCTACAGTTTTGACGCCAATTCTCCCTATTTCCGCAAACTGACGGCTTACAATTTCTTCTCTCAGGAGGAGACTGATGCCTTGCTGGCTCTGCTGAAAAATGACCCTCAGGGCAACGAACTGTATCAAAAACTGCTCAGGCAGAAGAAATGGCATGTGAAAAACCAATATGTTGTTGACCGCGATTACGCAGATAAGTTTGCCATGCTCAGTGAAGCTGTCAGAGACAAGAGGATGATAGTGATGCATAATTATTCCTCAGTCAAGAGCAGCAGCGTGACAGACCGTATCGTGGAACCCTATCTCATCATGGGCAGTAACGACAGCATACGCTGCTACGAGATATCTGCCCGGACAAACAAGACGTTCAGAATTTCGCGTATAGGAGCTGTTGAGCTGATGCCGGTCAACTGGATACATGAAGATAAGCATACCCCCTTGTATACTGATGCCTTTAACTTCAGCGGTGAAGAACTATTGCCAGTTGAAGTGTATTTGAATTTCAGGGCTGTCAGTTTGCTGACAGAAGAGTTTCCAGGCTGCGCTCCCTATATTACGCGCAAGAATGCCAAAGAGTGGCTGCTGAGGATGGAGGTCTGTGATTATCGCGGTATAGGTCGTTTCTGTCTTGGTCTGTTTAGGGATGTCGTACCTGTCGGGAGCGAAGCGTTCTTGAATTATCTTGAAAAGGAATCGGAAGGCTTGTATGCCCGGTTTGCCAAAAAGGATTGAATGCAAGGGAATACCGTTTTCCAGTGCAACAATTATTCGGTGAAGACGTAGTTGAACCTGCCACCCGGTGCGGCATCACCGCTGACATAAAAATCCATGATGTTGCCTTCATCTTGCATGTTGTCCACCCATTTGAATTCAAAATCCAGTTTCTTTCCTGACACCTTAAGCTCTTTCCGGGGAATGCGCACAGCGAGTTGGTTACCCCGGTAAGAGATGTCCACAGGGACGGTGTCGGCCCATTGCCAGTTGTTCCCGTTGTTTTTCTGCAGGAAAGCCTTGCCTTTGGAAGGGGGTGTGTAATTAACGACATAGTCGTAGCCCTCCCATCCGGTTTTTTTACTTCGGTCAATGTCAATGAAGAGCATCATCCAGTTATGACACGTGTCAGGGGTAAGTTTGTCAGCTGTTTCAACATAGAAGTAAATGTATTTCCTGTCTCTTGCAACTCTGGCACCTGTGATGTCATTTCTGCCACTGGTGTCCAGATAATGTATGTTGCTTTTTCCTAATTCGTTTCGGTGCTTTGTATTGCCTTTATAGGCGGCGTATAAAGGACCGACTTGATTCCAGTCTTCGAAATGGTCAAGACGTATTTTTTGTGGTTGGGAAGGAGCAGGCTGCTTGTCGGTGCCTTTGAATTTCCTGATATTATCTATCAACTGTATGTAATAGACATCCCCCTTGTTTCCCCATGACTTGACGGGCTCAATGTCGCGGCTATGGTCCCAGTCAAATTCGTCGACGAAGGAGAAAGGATCGCCGGTCCAACCATGTTCGCGGGTCCACATGCCGGCAATCCATTCATTCCATCCGGTGATGAATACAATCTGTGGATCCAGTTCAAAGGCGCGGCTCCACTGTTCCTCAAAATTGGCACCATAGAGGTAGCTTTCACTGCGGGTGTCAAAGCCGTTCTTGTAGGTGTATGAGCGCGAATGGGCTCCAGGCTTGTTGAAAGCGCTGCAATGGCCGTTGGTTTCAGGACAGGCATTCTGGGAAACGCCCACGGTGACCAGTTCGTATCGGCCGTGACCGTCCTTGACATAACCATGCTGAGGATAGTTTTCCAGCCAGCCCCATTGGTCATTTCGTTTTTTCCGGGGTCCGTTGACATAATCGGGTTGTCCGGGCCGGAATGTGAAGAATTGTTTGATTTCCTTGTCTTCATCCGATTCGGTCAGGTTGTCAGGATATGCCATGATACAGGGTTTGTCATGCCAGTAGAACCATAAATTGTGGTATTTTCCAGGCTTGTAGAGGCGCCTGTACAGATGGCGCAGGGATACCAATGAATGAGGAGCGGGACCGAAGGGGAGGAGAAATCCTATCTTGGGAACATTGACACCGTCTTGCTGCGCCTTGCTCCATGTCTCCAGCAGGGCATCAGTGCTCTCGTCCCATGTGAGGCTGCCGTTTGTACAGTCAAAGAATACGGCATCAACCTTGGCATCGGCAAGCATTTCGGCATGTTTGCGCAAAACCCATTTATCGGTTGTCCTGTAATAGCCGAAGAGCGGTTCTTCCCAGTAGTAGAAATTACCCGGTGATTTTTCTTTCCAGGCAGGATGATTGATGTCGTGCAGGGCCTCGGGATGCCGGTGGAGTATCTGGCTGATGTTTTTTGGCTCGGAGCCGGGTGCCGTAGCATCGGCTTGCTGATGCCATGTCCAATAGAACATGATGACTGTCTTTTTCCCGTCAGGGTGGTCATAAAAGTGTAGCTGACGTCCAAGGCCATCGGTGGCTGTCCAGAAATCACTGTTGACGACATATTGTGCAGTGCAGTCGGGGCAGAAACATATTAGCGTGATAATATAGATAAACTTTCTCATTTTCTGTTCATTTTCATGCGAAGGTACGAAATAAAGCTGTAGGCAGAGGATGATGCAACTCTCTTTTTCTTTATTTTTTATCGGTGCTGAAACGCTGTCAGGATGGCAGGCGGCCTGCTTGTGCCTTCAGGGGAGAGGATGACAATTGGAGGAAATAGTTGTGTACAACGCGTAACTATGTGACTTTATTTTCGTAACTTTGCGTTTAATATTGAATAACTTAAAAAAATATATGCAACCATGTCAAAGAAAGTTCTTTTAATGATTCTTGATGGCTGGGGAATAGGCAATAAGTCAAAATCGGACGTTATCTTCAATACGCCGACCCCCAATCTGGATAAGATTAATGCAACATATCCTCATTCGCAACTTCAGGCAAGCGGAGAAAATGTAGGTCTGCCTGACGGTCAGATGGGCAACAGCGAAGTGGGGCACTTGAATATTGGTGCCGGTCGCATCGTGTATCAAGACCTTGTGAAGATAAACCGTGCCTGTCGTGATAACAGCATTTTGGAGAATCCTTGTATAAAGGAAGCCTATGGCTATGCCCGCGAAACAGGCAAAAGCCTGCATCTGATGGGCCTGACCTCCAATGGCGGTGTACATTCCAGTATTGACCATCTGAAGAAACTGATAGAGATAGCCAAGGTATATGACCTGAAAAACACTTTTGTTCACTGTTTCATGGACGGTCGTGATACTGACCCCAAAAGCGGTAAAGGCTTTATCGAGGAACTGACCAAAACCTGCGAAGCCAATGGGGCTGCCATAGCCTCAATCATCGGTCGTTTCTATGCTATGGATCGTGATAAACGCTGGAATCGTATAAAGGTGGCTTATGACCAGTTGGTTTATGGCAAAGGCAAGGAAGTTGACGACATGGTGGAAGGAGTGCAATACTGCTATGATGCCGATACGGAGGAGCATAAGGATACAGATGAATTCATGGAGCCGCTGATAAATGCCAATGTTGACGGACGCATAAAGGAAGGCGATGTCGTGATATTCATCAACTTCCGTAATGACCGTGCAAAGGAGATTACTCAGGTGCTGACACAGCAGGATATGCCCGAAGAAGGCATGCATACCATCAATGATTTGAAATACTACTGTATGACACCTTATGATGCCAGCTTCAAGGGTGTCAAGATTCTCTTCCCGAAAGATGATGTGACCAATACATTGGGAGAATATCTCAGCGCGAAAGGACTCAAACAGCTGCATACGGCTGAAACAGAGAAATATGCCCATGTAACTTTCTTCTTCAATGGCGGCAGGGAGAAACCCTATGACGGCGAAGACCGTATACTGGTGCCTTCGCCCAAGGTGGCAACCTATGACTTGCAGCCAGAGATGAGTGCCTATGAGGTTAAAGACAAGCTGGTGGCCAGTATCCGTAAGGATGAGTATGATTTCATTGTCGTGAATTTTGCCAATGGCGATATGGTAGGTCATACCGGTATCTACGAGGCAATAGAGAAAGCCGTTATTGCAGTTGATACTTGTGTCGGCGAGGTAATTGATGCCGTTGTGGAAACAGGCTACGAGGCTGTCATTATCGCCGATCATGGCAACGCTGATTATGCCGTAAACGAAGACGGTACGCCCAATACAGCTCATTCGCTGAATCCCGTACCATTTATCTATGTTACGGAGAACAAGAACGCTCATGTTAAGGATGGCATCCTGGCAGACGTAGCTCCCAGTATCCTGCATATTATGGGACTGGAGCAACCGAAAGACATGACGGGTGAGAACCTTATTCAGGCATAGCTCCCTGAACGGGCATCAGGATTAGTGTTTTTTTTGCCGGAAGGACATGCAAAAGAATTTAGGAGGAGAGTGGGATAAATGGCTTTCTGCTGAATTTGAGAAATCTTATTTCCGGCAATTGGAGCAGTTTGTTGATATGCGTTATGAACAGACTGTTTGCTATCCTCCTAAGGATAAGATATTTGAGGCGTTCCGTCTGTGTCCGCCCAGCCGACTCAAGGTGGTTCTGCTTGGACAGGACCCATATCATGAGCCAGGACAAGCCATGGGGCTGAGTTTTTCCGTGCCGATGGGAATGAAGTTTCCACCGTCACTGAGAAATATCTTCAAAGAGGTTATGGATGATACCAAATGTCCCCCACCGTTTGGCGGTGATTTGACAGGATGGGCAGAGCAGGGAGTTTTACTGCTCAACTCCACACTCACGGTTGAAAAAGGTAAGGCTGGAGCGCATTTCAAAAGGGGATGGGAAACATTTACCGACGAGGTTATCTCATTGATTAGTCAACAGAAAGAGCATGTGGTGTTTCTCCTGTGGGGCAATTATGCTCAGCAGAAGCGGACATTGATTGATGCTTCCCGCCATCTGATACTGGAAAGTCCTCATCCATCCCCGTTGTCAGCCTATCATGGTTTCTTTGGAAATCACCACTTCAGCAGGGCGAATGAGTATATGATTCAGAACAATATTGAACCTGTCATGTGGTAAATGAAAGATGTCGGAATGAACATATTGATGGTCGGAGATGTTGTCCTGTCGATTGAATGTCTGCGCGAGATGTTCTGTTGTGACATAACGTCGTGTAAAGGTATATGTTGTGTAGAGGGTGATGCAGGTGCTCCTGTAACCGAAGAAGAGGTAAAAGCTATAGAAGGCATCACTATGAAAATATGGGATGACCTCTCCCCTGAGGCTCAGGAAAAGATTTTGGAGCAGGGAATCAGCTACATTGATGAGGAGGGAGAATTGGTGACCAGCATAGTGAATGGTAAGGATTGTGTGTTTACATGTTATGACGGACAGGGTAATTGCCAATGTGCCATTCAGAAAGCAAAACTCAAGGGAGAGATATCTGTCGACAAGCCTATATCTTGTTCTCTGTATCCTATCAGGGAGAAAAAATTCAAAGGAGGACTTGTGGGCTTGAATTATCACCGATGGGAAGTATGTGACGGAGCACGTTGCCTCGGGACAAAAATGAGAATACCTGTGTATAAGTTTCTGAAAGAGCCCTTGATAACCCGTTTTGGCGTTCAGTGGTATGAGGAATTGTGCGAGGTGGGAAAATCGTTGAAACAAAAAGGTTTAATCTGAAAAATACTGTAAATGATGAAAAAGTTCTTAATCGTTGTGTTGGTAATAATGTCGCTGTATACGGTATCTGATGCCCGTAAATTGACCATCATGTCATATAACCTTCATCACTGTGAAGGTATGGACAAGAAACTGGATGAAGATAGAATTGCCCGTATTATTTCTGCCAACGCTCCAGATGTCGTGGCCGTTCAGGAACTTGACAGTGTAACAACGCGCTGCTCTGCGTATCAGATGCAGGTTCTCGGCGAGAAGACAGGTATGCATTATACTTTTGCCAAAAGTATTGATTTTGGAGGCGGGAAATATGGTGTTGGTATGTTAAGCAAAGAAAAACCCATTTGTGTGAAACGCATACCTCTTCCCGGGGCAGAGCCGCGTGTGCTGCTGATATGCGAATTTAAGAATTACTACTACGCATGTACTCATTTGTGTCTCAAGGCGGAAAATCGTATGAAGTCCTTGCCTCTGATATTGGAACAGGCCGAACTGGCAGATAAGCCTTTCATTATTGCCGGAGACTGGAATGCTAAGCCACAGGAGAAATTCATTGTGGAGATGAATGAGTATTTTGATTTCATTTCCGACAATCAGGTACCTACTTTCCCCTCAGGTAAGCCGAGAGTGTGTATTGATTACATTGCAGTATACAAAAATAGCTTGAAAAAAGGTTTTAGAGTTAAAAATTATAAGGTTTTGGAAGAAAAAGTTGCATCTGACCACTGTCCTGTCAAGGCTGTGGTGACATTGAAATAGTAGCTTTTGAGGATTTCTGTCCCCAGCATCCCCCGAAGGGATGTTGGGGACAGATTGTTTTTGTATGTACTCATCTGCAAGTTATATCTGTAGCGGGAAAAGTATTTGCGTATAAAATTTTTTAAAAAAGTATTTTTGCATATAAATTTATTTTTTAAAAAAAAGTATTTTTGCATATGATTAATCATTATAAATTATATCGTTATGAAAAAAATGTATGTTTTATTTTTCATGTGTCTTAGTGTGTTATGCGGTTTTGGTCACGAAGGTGATACAATTGCAGTGTTTGTTTCTCATAACTGTTATGAGTATGGGGAAGAGTTGATTGTTGCGTTGGATAATGAAACTGAACGAGGAAACTTGATAAACGAATTGGTTGTTGGCAATACTTATCGGGTATCTGTTATGTATGTTTATGATGAGGCGGAATCTGATATGATGGAATATAGTTATAATGCAATTTTCACGAGTGACCTTCATCTTGAACAAGAAGAATTGGAATTGATTTCAAATATCAATCATGGAACATTGGAGAATGATGAATACGAAGGCTTGTATAATATTGAAGAAAATATCCCGTATGATGAGGAAGACTTTATGGGTGGTGACTATGAAGGGAATGAACTTGAAGCGATGAGAGGAATGATGGGTATGTATTATAGAACAGAGGATTGTAATATAAGATATATTAAGATTAGTGTTCACAGGATTGCCGGGAGTGATGAATAGATAAATCATGAATTGGAATATGGGATATTATGATGTAAAATTAGCCTTGTTGACTGTCCTGTGCTTTTTGTGTAGTTCAGTTGATATTGTGGCAGAGGATGCGCATGTGTCTTATAATGGTATAGGCTATAGTATAAGATATATTTCTTTTCCGACAGACAAATATGCCGCTGTGGTGGGGCCATTTGGTATGGCGGCTTTTTCACTTGTTCAGGCTGAAATGCGTGATGAAGTGAAAAATAACAATCAATGGATTAAAGTAACGACGATTGGGAAAGCTTCTTTCAAGGGGTGTTATAAACTGAAGACGGTGGTTTTTCCTTCTGAGCTGGAAACTATTGAGGAGGATGCTTTTACAGGATGTACTGCTCTGACCGAGGTGAGTTTCCCGGAAACATTACAGAGTATCGATAGTTACGGCTTCCACGGATGTTCCAGTTTGCAAACACTGGTGTTCCCCAATTCATTGGCAACTATTGGAAACTATGCTTTTTTTGAGTGCAGCGGTTTAACATCAGTAGATATGGCTTCAGTGAGAAGTTTCGGTAAAAATGCATTTCAGGGTTGTTCCAAATTATCAGGTGATGTGAACTTTTCTTCAAAGCTGAATATGTTAGGAATGTGTGCCTTTCAGGGGTGTGTTGCCTTGCGGTCGCTCACATTTCATAATGTGGGCAATAATAAATCCAGCATACAACGATGTGCTTTTGATAACTGTTCCGGCATTGAGAAGGTGATATTGAGTAATGGCATATTCATGATAGGTGATTATGCTTTTCGCAATTGTATTGGACTTCATGAAATTGTGACCTGTGACGGGCTGACAAAGTTGGGAATGGGCGTATTTCAAAATTGTGCCAGTATGAAGAAAGTAGTCATTTCGTCTACGGTGACCGAGATTGGAGATAGTGCTTTTTACAATTGCAGTAGTTTAGATTCAGTGTATGCATATATGGATACCCCTGTAGCATTCGGCTCGCATGCATTTGACGGGATATCGCCTCAATGTGTGCTGATAGTTCCTTGTGGCAAGCGTGAAGCATATATCGCTGCGGGGTGGACGGAAGCCATCTTCAAAGGTGGCATAAAGGAACTACCTGCCCCAGAGGGTATTCATAGCGTCATGGTCCGTAAGGGCGAATCGCCCAGTTATGACCTGCAAGGCCGTATTGTGAACAATTTGCAAAAAGGGAAATTATATATTAAAGATGGCCGTAAAATTCTGAAACGATAGGTTGTAGTGATATAAGAAAAGAGGGAAAGACTTTTCAAAAGTCTTTCCCTCTTTTGTATAGAGTTGTGGAAGGATGTTTATGCATCAATAGTGGCATAGGTAGCATTTTGCTCAATGAAATCGCGGCGCTGTCCTACATCGTCTCCCATAAGCATGGAGAAAATATGGTCAGCTTCGGCGGCATTATCCAAAGAAACTTGTTTAAGCAGTCTTGAGTCAGGATCCATAGTTGTAGCCCATAGCTGTTCCGGATTCATTTCTCCTAGACCTTTGTAGCGTTGGATGGTAACGCCTTCTTCTTGTCCGTCATTATAAGTTTCCAAGAAGCGCTGTTTCTCAGCATCATCGTAGCAGTATTCTTCTACCTTGCCTTTCCTGCATTTATAGAGGGGTGGAGTGGCCAGATATACATATCCTCGTTCAATGAGTTGAGGCATATAGCGGTAGAATAATGTCAGGATGAGAGTGTCAATATGAGCACCGTCAACATCAGCATCGGTCATGAGGATAACTTTGTGGTAACGCAGTTTCTCCAGATTAGCTGTCTTGGAATCTTCACCGTCAACACCGAAGCGTACTCCCAATGCTTGGATGATATTGTTGACTTCATCGCTCTCAAAGGCTTTATGCCATTGTTGCCGTTCTACATTGAGAATCTTGCCTCTTAAAGGAAGGATGGCTTGGAATGCGCGTTTTCTGCCTTGTTTGGCAGAACCGCCTGCAGAGTCTCCCTCTACAAGGAATATCTCACATTTTGCAGGGTCTTTGTCTGAGCAGTCAGCAAGTTTACCGGGTAGCCCGCCTCCCGACATGGGATTTTTTCTCCTGATAGTTTCGCTGGCTTTGCGTGCTGCTATACGTGCATTGGCGGCAAGGATTACTTTGTCGATAATCATTTTAGCCTCGCGCGGATGTTCTTCAAGATAGATGGTAAGCGCTTCGCCAACGGCCTGTTGGACGGCACCATTAACTTCGCTGTTACCCAACTTTGTCTTAGTTTGTCCTTCAAATTGCGGTTCAGCAACTTTGATAGATAAAACGGCAGTGAGTCCTTCGCGGAAATCTTCTTGAGAAATCTCAATTTTAGCCTTTTCCAATGCTTTGCTTTCTTCTGCATACTTTTTCAGTACACGTGTCAAAGCAATGCGAAAACCGGTTAAGTGGGTACCGCCTTCAATAGTGTTAATATTGTTGACGTAAGTATGGATATTGTCTGTGTAGGAATTGTTATACATGATGGCTGCCTCAATGGGGATACCTTGTTTCTCGGTCTTGAGGTATATGACGTCTTCAAAAAGGTGAACGCGATTTGCATCAATGTAGCGCACAAATTCCTTGAGGCCATCTTCAGAATAGAATACTTGTTGGTGAGTTTTGCCTTCTTCATCAGGGCGCTTGTCGGTTAGTGTAATCTTCAGGCCTGCATTCAGGAAAGCTAATTCGCGCATTCTGTTGGAAAGGATGTCGTATTTATAGGTTGTCGTGGTGAAGATTGTGTTGTCGGGCCAGAATTGTTGACGAGTGCCGCGTAATGTGGTGTCACCGATTACCTTTACAGGATACAAGGCTTTCCCATAGGCATACTCTTGCTGGTATATTTTTCCATCGCGGAAGACTTGGGAAATCATTTTCTTAGATAGTGCATTGACGCAGGAAACACCTACGCCATGGAGACCACCTGATACTTTGTATGAGCCCTTGTCAAATTTACCTCCTGCATGAAGGACGGTCATTACAACTTCCAAAGCCGATACTTTTTCCTTAGGGTGTATGTCAACAGGAATACCACGACCATCATCTTGTACAGTGATTGAACCGTCTTCATTGACAGTGACTTCTATATGGGTGCAATAGCCAGCAAGCGCTTCGTCTATGGAATTGTCTACAGTCTCATAGACGAGATGGTGAAGACCTTTTTCGCTAATATCACCGATATACATCGCAGGGCGTTTGCGTACTGCTTCTAGTCCTTCCAATACTTGGATGTTACTGGCAGAATAATTGGTGCCTGCGTCTTGTTGTTTGTCCATGTGAAATTCTTTAAGTTCGTTACATACAAAGTTAATGTTTTTCTTTGATTCAAACGAGAAAAAAGCAATAAAATAGTATGGTTTTTTTAACCTTTTTTTAGTTAAAAAATCAAGTTGGTTTTGTTGTATGAAACTGTAAGGGAAAAACGTCTGTGTATGTTAATCAATGCAAGATGAAAGGAATCTTACAATTTTCTCCAGATATTTTTTGTCGGTTTCATCAAAAGTGTTGAGTTCCTTGCTGTCAATATCAAGTACAGCTTTTACGTTATGCTGATCGTCAATGATAGGAACAACAATTTCAGAGCGTGACAGAGAACTGCATGCAATATGGCCAGGGAATTTTTCTACATCGGGTACGATGATAGTCTCTCTTTGTTCAAAGGCTGTGCCGCATACGCCTTTTCCTCGTGGAATGTTGTAACAGGCGATATTACCTTGAAAAGGGCCTAACTGAAGTGTGTCACCGTGCACAATGTAAAATCCTGTCCCAAAAAACCCCATGGTGTAATGGATGGCGGAACTAACGTTGGCCATTACTGATATAGGATTGCTGACATCTTTGGCGAGGGCATCAATCTGTTTTACAAGTAGTTTGTATTGTTCTGCTTTAGACATTGTTCAATAATGGTTTTTTTGATGTGGGATTTATGTCTTTGCACAAAGTTACGCAAAAGAATGATTCGAGAATGTTTTCATGGAGAAAAAGAAAAGAGTGTTGCAGGGAAGTCTGTTTGGCAAAAAAGGCGGGATGAAAATAATGTAACCTTTTCATCCCGCCGTAATTCTGCAACTAATGTATGTTGATAGCCTGTGTTCGGCTTGTTATTCAATAGTCCATGTAGTTTGGGTTTTCATTAACTCGTCAAAGTTATGATAGTTTTTCTTTTCACTGATTTCCTTGATTTGATTCTCAACTTCTTCTTCATAAGTTGGAATGGCAACATCACGAATGACGCCTAATACAAGAGGAAAGTCCGGCCCCTCAAGCGATGACAACTTTGTGTGTAGAGTGCGGTCTGTACAATGTGCATCGTGTACCAATACATCTTTCAAGGTGTATCCTCCTTCTCCAACTTTGACTACCTTTAAGTCAAATCCGTGTTGTACGATACCGAATTCCTTGTTCTTGCCGAACAGCATAGGTTTGCCATGTTCAAGATATAGGGCATTTTCCTCGCGTGCTTCTTTGGAATATATACGCTCAAAGGAGCCGTTGTTGAAAGTGACACAGTTGGTCAGTACTTCCACTACGGCAGTTCCCTTGTGCTTGGATGCTGCGGTGAGGGCTGCGACAGAGCCAGGACCGTCGGTAGCAACACAACGCGCAAAGAATTCGCCACTGGCGCCGATAATTAATTCAGATGGGCGGAAAGGATCTTCTACTGTGCCGTAGGGAGATGATTTAGAAACGAATCCTCTTTCTGAAGTTGGCGAATATTGTCCTTTTGTCAAGCCGTATATTCTGTTATTGAGCAGAACAATATTGATGTTGACGTTGCGTCTTAAGGCATGAATGAAATGATTGCCACCGATAGCCATGCTGTCGCCGTCTCCACAAATTGTCCATACGTTTATATCAGGATTGGCTATTTTGCAACCTGAGGCGATGGCAATGGGGCGGCCGTGGATGGTGTGAAAGCAATACCCGTTAAGATGGTATGCCATGCGTGAGCTGCAACCGATTCCTGAAATAACAACTGTCTTTGAGGGTGGAATGCCAATTTCTGCCATGGCTTTTTTAAGAGAGCTATGGATGCCGAAATCACCACATCCGGCACACCAACGTCCTTTGACACCGTTGGAAAAGTCTTCTGCAGTTAATATTGTATCTTCAATCATTTCTCTTTAATTATCTGTGTTATCTGTTCTGTTAATATGTCTTCCTCGAAAGGCTGTCCTTGTACGCAGTTGATTTGGTACATGTAGGGCAGATTCTGGAATTTCATTCTCAGGTAGGCAGCAAACTGTCCGCTGTTGAGTTCTGCTACAATGATTTTCTTGTATGAACGTAGTATTTCCTCCGTATTTGATGGAAGAGGGTTTATCCATTGGAAATGGGCCAATGCTATTTTTTCACCTTTTTCTGTCAGAAGTGTCACGGCTTCAAGGAGGTGTCCGTAAGTGCCTCCCCAGCCGATGATGAGAGTGTCGGCATCAGGTGTACCCTTGACGGTCAGCAGAGGTAAGTCTTTTGCAATCAGTGCGACTTTCTGGTTGCGTTTTTCAACCATTGTCTCATGATTTTGTGGGTCATAGCTGATTTTCCCTGTTTCGTCGTCTTTTTCCAAACCGCCGATGACATGGCAGAAATCTTCGGTTCCAGGTATTGCCCTGTAGCGTGTTAGGGTTTGTGGGTCTCTGATATAAGGTGCCCATTTGCTTGCCATGTCCGCACTGACGTCATGGGGTGTGATGTCGGGATAATCCTGAAGGGAAGGAATGTGCCAGATTGAAGAGCCGTTGGCGACAAAGGCGTCAGATAATACGATGACAGGGGTCATGTGCTCAATGGCTATTTTGCAGGCCATGTATGCTGTGTCAAAGCAGTTGGCGGGTGTCGTGGCACTGACTACAGGCATGGGACTTTCTCCGTTGCGTCCAAAAAGGGCTTGGAGCAAGTCGGTCTGCTCTGTTTTGGTCGGCAGACCCGTGGATGGGCCGCCGCGTTGGACGTCAATGATGACTAATGGTAATTCTGCCATGATAGCCAGATTCATAGCTTCGCTCTTTAGGCAGATGCCTGGGCCTGATGTTGATGTTACGGCAAGATCTCCTGCATAGGAGGCTCCTATGGCCATACAGCATCCTGATATTTCATCTTCACACTGGACGGTCTTGATTCCTAACGACTTGTGCTTGGCCAGTTCGTGCAGGATGTCGGTAGCGGGAGTGATGGGGTAGGAACCTAAGAATAGTTCGAGATGAGACTTTTCTGCTGCGGCTATCAGGCCGAAAGCCAGAGCCTTGTTTCCGTTGATTTCGGTGTAGGTGCCTTTCTGGGGGATTTTTGGTTCAATTTTGTACCGTACTGCAATGGATGCATGTACGTTGTGCCCATAATTATATCCGTCTTGCAAGACACGAATGTTGGCTTCGGCAATATCGGGTTTTGAGGCAAACTTTTCCTTAATCATTTTTACGGCATGCTCAAGAGGGCGTTCAAACATCCAACATACTAAACCGAGTGCCATGATATTGCGGCACTTCAATTTGTTTTTGTTTGGCATGTCGGTCATTTTGGCCAGACTGTTGAGGCACATTGTGGATAGTGGTGCAGCAATTACTTCGTTTTTGATGCCTAGTTCTTCGAATGGGTCATCTGTCGTGAATTCTGCTTTTTGAAGTTCTGCAGCATTGAAGGTATCGACGTCAATGACGATAACAGAATTGGGTGCCAGGCACTTTTTCATTCGTTTCAGTGCGGCAGGATTCATGGCAACCAATACGTTGCAATGGTCGCCAGGGGTCATCACGTCTCTTCCTGCGTGAATTTTAAAACCAGAAACGCCTCCAAGTGTTCCTTGCGGGGCGCGGATTTCTGCTGGGTAATCAGGATATGTGCAAATGTCGTCACCTAGGATGGCGCATACAGCAGAAAAGATATTTCCTGCCAGTTGCATTCCATCGCCTGAATCACCAGAAAAAAGAACTACAACGTTTTTGAGTTGTTTTACGGTGATATCTTCCATCTTGTTTTTGGTATATGGGGTTAGGTTTGTTTTAAAAATTAAGGCCGGACTTATGCCCGACCTGTATGTGTCTTGCTTTCCCGAAAGATTTATCCGAGTTAAGCCATTTTGTTAATTTGTAAGGACAAACTTGATTTCAGATTAGCGGCCTTGTTCTTGTGAATGATATTGGTCTTGGCAAGTTTGTCTAACATCTTTTCTACCTTCGGCAGTAACTCTTCTGCCTGAGCTTTGTCAGTGGTTGCGCGCAACTTACGTACGGCATTGCGCATGGTTTTAGCATAATATTTGTTATGCTCTGTACGAGTCTTCGTCTGACGAATCCTCTTGATACATGATTTGTGATTTGCCATTTTCTACTTTAAATATTTTTGTAGTCTATGGCGGAATCGAACCGCCCTTTAGAGAATGAAAATCTCTTGTCCTAACCGATAGACGAATAGACCGCCGTGCACTTTCGTGGCCCTCCTTTCGGGGAACCGCTTAATTTTGCGAGTGCAAAGTTATATGTTTTATTTTATACGACAAAGGTTTTGATAAATAATTTTTGATTTTTTTTCTTCTTTTGTGTATGTCTTTTTATTTTAAATGGTAGATGATGCGGTATTTTCCGCTTTCCAGTTCAATGGGCTTTTTAGGATCGTATTGGGTTGCTGGTACATCGGTCTTACGGTCTCGTTGTTTTTCGTCGTAGACTAGTCCGTATCGGATGAGGCCCTGGGGTGGAATTTCGGCGGAAACAGCCTTGAAGGGTACTTCTATGGTTGCTGTGGTACCGGCGGGGATTTCAATCTTGAGGTCAAAGGTTTGCTGTGATTTTGTCCAGTCAATATTGATGTTGCCATACGGGGTTGGCTTGGAAGTCCTGACGAAGGTTATTCCGTCGGGTATCTGCGGTTTGATGAAGAAATGCCTGTAGGCTGGCTGCTGCTCATCGGGAAGGATGCCGCCAAGTGCCTGATAGAACCAGGAGCCTATGCCGTTATAGCAATTGTGGATTCTGCTGCGACGTGCATTCCAGTGTTCCCATGTGGTTGTAGCATTATTTTCTATCATATAAAGGTATCCCGGGAAACTGCGTTGCTTGAGCATATCATACATCAGTTGTGCTTCACCTGCCCGTGTAAGCCATTGGGTGAGGATGGGTATGCCTACCAACCCCGTAAAGAAGTGACCTTCGAAGCGGTTGTATGTCAGGTCTTTCAACGACTGGTTTACTTGGCTTGTCTTATCCTGCGGGGTAGCTCCGACGAAGAGGGGAAAGGCCTGGTCTAATTGCAGGCCACTGGCATAGGCGTTTTTGTCACTATGGTAGAATGCTTTGTGGATGAGCTTGTTTATTTCCTGGTGTTTGTGTTCATAGTTTTTTTGGTCTTCTGTCTTGCCGATTACCCCGGCAATCTTTGCCATGATGTCGTATGCCCAGCTCATGGCGCAACTGTTGACATCATCAATGCTTTCAGTGTGCAGTTGGTGCTCCTCGTTGGGCAGGGCCCAGTCTCCCAGGAACCAGTGTCGCCGTTCTGTATTGGGCCATCGGTTGTTGAGTGTGACCAATCCGTTTTCCATATACGACTCGGCAAATTTGATAAAGCGTTGCATGTGGGGATAGTATTCTTTCAGAATGTCCTTGTCGCCGTATTGGAGGTATGTCTGCCATGGTGCATTGGCAATGAATACACACCAGAATGGTCCTCCTCCGCACCTGTGTGCAACAGGGGCGGCATGGGGCAGGTCTCCGTTGTCTTCCTGTGCATCTCCGTATGCCTGTATCCAGTTGGTGTAGAGAGGATAGAGTTCGTACATGGTTTGTGCTGCCAGGATAGAGGCGTTTCCGTCGCCTCCGTAGCCCTGCCGTTCCATGTGGGGACAGTCAACCATGTAGCCGCTTTGAGTCAGACATTTGAAAGTATAGTGTACCATGTCGTGAATGGCATTGATATCCTTGTCGTTGCATACGAAACTTGATTTCGTGTCATAGCCCGTATATATTGAGTAGGAAGTGATGTCGTCAGGCTCGGGCATATTCTCAAGGCCGTTGATTTTGATATATCTGTAAGCGTGGTAGTTGAATTTGTTGCAGAATGTTTCTTCTCCTTCTCCGCTGGCTGTATAGTGGTCTGTGAAGACGCCCGCTTCGAAGTCACCGTTCAGTCCCAACATGTCGCAATAGCTGATTTCGATTTTCTGCCCTTTTCGCAATTTGCCGAATTTTATCTTAGTCCATCCCACAATGCTCTTACCCATGTCAACCATCCAGATTTTCCGTGTAAAGTTGCTGATGCTGACTGGTCTGATTTTTTCCTGAATTTTGTTGGGTTCGCATGTCATGGGGGTAATGGGCCTTTCGGGTACAGATGCTTCAATGGCCTGTTGCCAAGTTGCTTTGTCGAGTGTCGGTGTTGTCAGGTCTGGGAGCAGTTCGCTGGCAACGACGTCTTCACCTTCAAATTTTACCCTGGACCATGATCCGGGGAAATAATATCCGCTGGTCCGTGCGCTCCAGCTCTTGTCGGTTGCCACCAGTGTCTTCCATTCGGAGCCGTCCAAAACGTCTATCTGCGCTTTGGTGTACGGGCCTTTGGCGGCAACGCCTTTTGTTGAAGCGTCATACCAGGCCTTGCCTAACCATATGACAATGTCGTTGTTGCCCTCTTGCAGGAATGAGCGGATGTTGTAGCTCATGCTGTGATAGCGCTTGGCATACTCGACGACAGATGGTGCCAGGACGTCGTTGCTGACAGCCTTCCCGTTGATGTATATTTCGTGGTAGCCCAATGTGCAAATATGCAGGAATGCTGCCTGAGGGTTTCCTGAGAAATGGAATGTTTTCCTTAGCATTGGCGCAGCTGTCGTGTCGGCTCGTTCCATACCGATGAATTTGCCCTTCCAGTCAGATGCTTTCAGCAAGCCGACGGAAAAATGGCCTGTTGCACTCCACTTTGACTCGGTTCCGGTTTCATCCCAGACTTTGAGTTTCCAGTATACAATACTGCCCGATGTCAGTTTTTTGCCGGCATATTTTACCCAAATGCTCTGTTCGGAATCTGTTTTGCCCGTGTTCCATAGGTCGGCATCTTTTTCATTGACCCATTCCGGCCTGCTGGCGGCAAGAATCTGATAGGCTTTCTGCCTGATACCGTTGTGGTCTGTTGCAATTTTCCAACTCAGGGCTGGGGTGGTGTTGTCAACACCCCATGGATTTTGCATCATCTCACATCTGAGGTCGTATACCCTGACAGCATGACTGTTGATAAAACAGGCTGTCAATAATAAAAGGAAAAAGAAAATATGCCGGGCTGTGGTGGCATTATCGGTTTTTGTCATGACTAACAACTTTATATTCTGCACAAATGTACAAAATCCTTTTTATATAGCAAAAATTGTTGTAGTTTTGTAGTTGTGTTACAGATGCATTATTCATGTTGGTTAAGTCACGGGCTTTGGTGCTCAGCCGTTTAAAACATAACGATACCTCTGATATAGCATGCCTCTTTACAGAGGCAGAAGGGGCGGTGTCGTTTGTCGTGCGTATTCCCAAGAACCGGCGCCATGGCAACAAGCGTATTTTGTTTCAACCGCTTAACCTGCTGGAGATAGAGTGGGATTACAAGGAAAACCAGTCCTTGTCGCTCATTCGTAATGCCCGTTGCTATTACCCCTACAACAGTTTGCCCTATGAACCTGTAAAGGCGGCTATGGTATCGTTTCTTTCCGAATTTCTGTATTATGCCTTGCGCGATGAGCATACAGGCGACGGCCTGTTTGATTATCTGGCTTCCTCTCTTCAGTGGCTGGATATGGCTGATAAGGGAATTTCCAATTTTCATATTGCCTTGCAGTTGCATGTGTCAAGGTTTTTAGGCATAGTTCCTAATATATCGGAATATAGTCCGGCGGCAGTTTTCGACATGCAGAATGCGTGCTATGTGCGGACTGTGCCTTCCCACGGCAATTGGCTGAGAGGGGAAGAGGCGTCGTTCGTTAAGGAATTAATACGCATGGATTTCGGCAATATGCATCTGTTTCGCTTTTCTACTGCCCAACGTAGCAGGCTGTTGGATTTGCTTAATACATATTATCGTCTTCATGTACCCTTCTTCCCCGTATTGAAATCCATTGAAATCCTTCGGGAAGTCTTTTCGTGAATTCCGGCCCGGTGTCAGAAATAATCTGGTATCCCTATGTTTTTTATGTTCACTGTTGTGGAATGTATGTTTACCATTGGTGAACGTATGTTCCCCGCCGCTGAACATATATTCAGCGGCGGGGAACATAAACTCTACGGGGATAAAAATACTATGATATCGTCCTCTGAGAAACTCTCTCTCCCTGTAATATGGAAATTGTTGTCAATGTGTGGAAAATGTCAGTGACCGACAGCACCTTTCAATTTATGAAAGAGTCCTGTCCGAAAGTCTTCACTCTCCACGGGCTTTGAGGCATCTTAGGATTCCTCCATCACTGTTGGCATAGCGGCGGAGCAGGTTCTGGAGGTCGCGTCCGCATGCTGTGACATCATTCTCGTTGCCATCGTAGCCATTGATTAGGAATAACAGGTGGGTTGTTTCTAAGGAAATCTTGGTGCGCTCATGGTCACTTGTCGGTGTGCCGATTCCACCGGCAGAGTCGCGGTAGACAGGCAGTCCCTCAATGTTGAGTTGACCGCGTCCGATGCCTTCATATGGTTCACCAGGCTCTCCGACACCGAGTTCCAGGGTATTGCCCTGAATCTTGTCTATGTCAAATCCGCCGATGCTGTATCCCCAACGCATGGAGGCCAGATTGTTGCAGTCTACTAAGGTGGAAATCTCGTATAGATGTTTCCCTTGCAGGAAACGCCTTACCAGAGCCTCATTGGATGGCCTGTATCGGCTGGGGTCTTTTCCGAGTATCCTGTAGGCCTTGCGTGTGGCCTCAATGCCGGAGCGGCTTTTCAGACTGTCGGGGGTAAACTGTTCTGCCAGACGGCGTTCTTCATCGTAGATTTCTGTCCAAAGTGCATCGTTGTGTATACTGTTGGTTACGGTGGCTTCTATGACGGCCACACACAGGGCAGGGCATGCTGCTGTGATTGCTTGGGAAAATGTCAGTTCCATAGTCTATCCTTGTCCTTGTGACTTCGGGCGTATACCCTCCTGAGGCTGCTTAATGTTCATCTTGCGTACAAAACCCTTGGCCCGGGCATCCGAGATGCAGATTTGCCCGTCCTCAATCAGCATGGTCCTGACAGGCCATGTAAGTTCTTTCGGCCAGCGCAGAATGCCGCGTACACGTCCATTCTGATCGCATATCTGGATGCCGATGGAAGTTGTTACATACAGATTCCCATTGGCATCGAATGCCATAGGACCAACTTTTACAGGTGTATTGTCCAAAGTGTGGAGCCAGTAAAAGCGCTGCCCGTTGGTAGCTTTGCCATTTCCTGCAATGATGTATTGCCACAGGCAGTTAGTCCCCTTCTGGTATTTGACGGCAAGAGTGCCGTCGGGATAGACGGCATCATATTTTCTGCACTTCTTTTTCTGTTTTTTGATGATGCCGTCGTTGGGCATCCAAGTCTGTCCGTGAATTAGCAGAGGTTCCAAAAGGTTGTTCTTTGTCGTGCCTGTTTTGACGGGTTCCGGCCAACCCTGCCAGAGCCATGTCATGACATCTTTGAATATTTCAGTTGCCCGTTTGTCGCTATGGCCACTGTGGCTCCAGTCGCATTTCAGTTCATAGCCGGCAAATTGGAGGGCAGATTCCAACATGCGGTTAGCTTCGTACCAACTGCCGAACAGAGGATTCCAGGTGTCTTCAGTGCCATCCTGCAGGAAAATGCGTAAGGGCAGAGGTTCCGTCTTTCTGACAAAAGCCTGCAGGTCATTCCCTCCACGGAATGGAACAAAGGTTCCAACAGCACTGAAAATGCGGCTGAACATGTCAGGGCGTTGCCATGCAATGTTAAAAGAGGCAATGCCACCGCTGCTGGCACCATAAATAGCATGGTCTTTGGCCTGACGGGATAGTTTAATATGACGACCGTCTGGAGTCGTAAGAGCTTCTACGGCGGGCAATAATTCTTGTTCAAGAAACAGGGCAAGACGGTCATCTGTCATGTCGTATTCGTTGCTACGGTTATAGCGTAGCACTTCACCTTGATTGTTCTTGATTATTCCGGGATAGGTAAATACGCCTATGGTGACAGGCATCTTGCCTTCGGCAATCAATTCATCAAACACCTGTGGTGCTTGACATTTTACACCATCGAAAGCCATGTAGAGACAGGCTGTCTGTCCATCCTGATACTGCTCAGGGACGTAAACCCAGAAAGCGCGTTCTGTGCCAGGGTAAAGGACAGACTTTTTTAATGCACCTTCCAGCATAATATGTTTACCTGCGACGGGCAGTGTAATGAGTAGGCATAAGAGAAAGAGATGTTTCATTGTTTTTATCTTGATGGTTAGGAGTACATGTTAAGTCATGTGGTACCCATGTTCAAGTCTGGAATGATTTCGGATTGTTTTCTTGTCTTGTCAGGATTGCGTAGAAAGAAACATGGTGAGCATACAGAACAAAGTCAGTATGCTCACCATGTTGGATATGTTCCTTTTCATGCAGGGAATCTTTTACCAGCGCCAGTAGAGCTGCAGGTCAAAAGCATTGTAATGGCTGTCTAAAGTAGTACTTCGGTCACAAGTGAAGGAATAATTTCCTTGCAACTTGAAGTTCTTGGTGAAGTAGTATTCTGCGCCAGCGGCATAGATGCGCTTGGCGTTGGCCCAGGTCTTACCGTCACGGTAAACATCCCATTTTCCTTGTACCTTGAGTTTCTTGTCCTTGGTGACAGGCACTGCAGCCATGGCATACCATGCGTCTGCCTTGTCGCTGGTTCCAGGCTTGAGCATACCTGGAGCTGTGTAATCTGAAATCTTGTGGCCTTCGCTGACACCATATTCGGCGCGTACGGTGAATGGACCTACATATTTCAAGCCCCATGCCATGCGGTTACGGTCAACAGTTATACCATTGCTGGTATACTTACCGTGCCAACCAAAGAATGCGATGGAAAGGTCTTTGATGGGGTTGATAGCAAAACTACCGATAAGGTCTTTGTGATTGTTCACGTCATTATGATTGATACCTTGTCCATTGTATACACCAAACTGATAGTGTACAAAGCCATGTCCGTCCTTGCGGGAAGGCAGGAGGTCACCCTGAATCTGTATACCGCCGTCGCGGCCGCCGCTGGAGTGCTCTCCGTTGCGGTCATTCATACCGGCCAGTTTGTCAGAAAGCTGTGAGTAGCCGCCAAAACTGATGTCCCAAGGATTGAGGGGATTTTCAAAGGTAAAGCAACGCTTGAATTGTCCGACCTTGATTCGGAAGAACTTGAATTTCTGCCATTCGCCCCATGCATCAACGATGTGTGGACCTTTTTCGCTTGTACCGCCGTAGCCTTCATATTCCAGCTGGAGTTTGTATTGGAAATTCAGAATCTTGCCGTCAACATAACCACGTACAAGCCGGAGGTCAAAATTACTGTGGCTCTTGTTTGCCGTGCTGAGGTCACGGTCGTTGAAAGCGGCGCGGCCAATGACAAAACCGCCAAACTTGCTGTTCTCAATCAAGTCCTTTTTGGCTTGGTCTGCTAATCCTTGTCCATTGCTGCTGGCAAAGCAACCAAGCATCAGGGCTAAAAGAATGATGTGTTTTTTCATAATTTTATTACGATATATTTCAGTTAAAAAATAATGTGCGTTCTAACCAATAAATAGCCATTCCTGCTACATATCCAAGGAATGCTACCCATGTTATTTTTTTCATATACCAGCCAAAGGTGATTTTTTCCAATCCCATAGCTACTACGCCGGCAGCACTGCCTATGATGAGCATGCTGCCGCCTACACCGGCGCAATAGGCCAGAAGTTGCCAGAAAATGCCGTCCATGGCCATGTCACCTGTAGGCATGATCGGATACATTTTCATGGAGCCGGCCACGAGTGGTACGTTGTCAACGATGCTGGACAGAATGCCTATGCAACCTGTTACCAGATAGTGATTGTGGATGGTTGTGTCCAACCATGTGCCGATTGTTGTCAATACCCCGATTTCTGCCAGGACACTGACGGCCATCAATATGCCCAAAAAGAATAAGATGGTACTCATGTCAATGCGTGCCAGCAAGGAAACAACTCTTTTCGTGTTTTTCTCGCTGTGGCGGTAGAATGTGTCAGTAACGATCCATAAAAGGGATAATACCAGCAATATACCGATAAAAGGAGGCAGGTGGGTAATGCTGTGGAAAATTGGTACGCAGCATAATCCGCCTACACCTATCAGGAATACAACCCGGCGGTGATTCTTGCTGACTGTTGTAACTGTATTGTTGATGTCATCTTTTTCAGGTTGTTGTATGCCTCCTTGGAGGTGATACTGTAGGATGATTGCAGGAATGGCAAATGCAGCCAACGATGGTAGAAACAGTTCCTTGATGACACCTGTTGCGGTGAGCATTCTGTTGTTCCAGAGCATGATTGTCGTGACGTCACCGATGGGAGAGAAGGCTCCTCCTGCGTTGGCGGCAATGACAATCATAGAGGCATAGATGATGCGGTCGTTATGATTACTGATTAGTTTGCGCAGTATCATGATCATCACAATGGTAGTTGTCAGGTTGTCGAGTATGGCACTGAAGATAAATGTCAATATGCCTATGCGCCATAGCAAGATGCGCTTTGACTCGGTATGGAGGAGGTTACCGACAAAATTGAAACCGCTGTGCTGGTCGACAATCTCTACGATGGTCATTGCCCCCATCAGGAAGAATAATGTCGTGCCTGCTTCACCGAGATAGTGCTCCAGTGTTTCGCTTAATCCGTCTGCAGCATATCCGCCTATTGCGTAGAGTACCCAGCAGGTGACGCACATCAGCAAGGCAAATGATGCCTTGTTGATTTTACTGATGCTTTCAGTTGCAATCAGCAGATAGCCTAATAGGAATATGGTAATGATAAGGGTAGTCATGATTTAGTCTTGTCGTTTGTATAGTATGGTATTACTTTTAAATGTCGTTTTGTTTAATTGTGTGCAAAGGTACTACAAAACTGATTGTTAAGCAAAAGAAAATCTTCTTTTTTTTTAGCTGGGCTGCCGTGGGGGGGATTTCTGGTCAATACAGGGAGATGATATGCGTATGCTTAATCGGTGGTGTCCTGTTGATTTTATCTCTTGTGTCGGGATGGGAATAAAGTATTTCTGTGTTTCGGCAGAATCTTGTTTCGTGTCAGAGGGCAATCCAGGAAGCCTGTTTCCTGCAGAGGGATATAAACAAACAGGGCATACCTTTTGGGGGTATGCCCTGCAATGATGATTGTGTTAAATGGTTACTATTATACGCCCATGATGAATTTGGCCAGCAACAGGACAACAGGAATAGTTACAAAGAATATTCCGATGAAGTCTATGATGACGCCTGACTTGATCATCTTGGTAATGGGTACATATCCACTGGCATAAACGATGGCGTTTGGAGGAGTGGATACTGGCATCATGAAACCCAGTGAGGATGACAGGGCGATTCCGATAGCTACTGGAATCGGGCTGAATCCCATGGAGATGGCTGTACCTATGGCGATAGGGCCGATGAGGTTGGTAGCTGCCGTATGGGAGGTCAGCTCGGAAAGCAGTAATGCGGCGATGCAGAAGATGGCTACGAAGATTATCTCTGACGGATGACCGCCCATCATAGTCTTGATAGCTTCACCGATCCATTCGGACAGACCTGTGGTGTACATCAGTCCGCCCATGGCCAGACCGCCGCCGAAGAGCAACAGCGTACCCCATTCCACACCAGCTACGGCTTCTTTCCATTCCATGGTCATCTTGCCGTTCTTAACGGGGAGGAAGAAGAGCAGCAATGCTCCGACCATGGCTGCCGCTGCCTCGGGGAAATACTTGTTGTATGTTTTCAGAATTTCAGCATCAGAGCCGTAAATTACACTCAGGATACCGGGGGTCACCCATAAAACTACGGCAACAATGAATGCCAGCATTGTGTTTTTCTGGGCGCGGGTCCATTTGCCCAATGCGTTGACCTTTTCGCTGATGAATTCCTGTGCGCCTTCGATATGCTTAACGTCAGCGGGGAACATCTTGGCAAGTACAACATAGGCAATGATGAAGTAGCATACCATGGCTACGAATCCCCATACCATCCAGTTGAAGAAGGAGATGTGAGGAGCAGTCGGTGCCAATTCGTTGAGGAAACCTAACATGATAATGTTGGGAGGTGTGCCGATAGGAGTAAGTACACCACCGATGGAGCAGGCATATGCAGTCATCAGCATCAGGCCTGTAGCGTATTTGTAATTGGCCAAGTCGATGATTTTGCCTTTAGCTGCCATCATTTCACGAATGGCTTCCAATAGTCCTAGTGCAATAGGGAACATCATGGCTGCTGTTGCTGTATTGCTGATCCATCCGGAGCATACCATGCAGGCCAGACCTATAGCCAGGAATATGCGGCGGGGAGAATCGCCTACCCATTTCATTGACATGATGCCGTAGGCAATACGTTTGTCAAGCCCGTTAACCATCATGGCTTTTGCTATGATGAAGCCACCCATAAAGAGGAAAATCATGGGGTTGGCAAAGGCGGAAAAGGCTGTCTTCATGTTAACTACGCCAAGTATTACACACAGCGTAGGACCTACAAGTGAGGTCACGGGAATGGGCACTGGCTCGCAAATCCACCAGATAGCTACCAATGACATGATGGCCAGCAGGTGGTGGGCTTCGGGTGACAGAGCCTCAATGGGGGTCAGCCATACAAGCAAGGCACAAAGGGGACCCATGATAGCTCCGACAATGTGCCTTTTACGATCAAATGACGAATCTTGTTTCGTTGCTGCAACAGGTTTGGCTTCAGCCTTCTCCTGTTGCATCTTTTCTTCGATGTTCAAATCTTCCATTATAAGTTGGTTTTAATATTTGATTATTCTGGTTGCAAAATTATATTTTTTTGTGGTAAAAACCTTGAAAATAGAGATTTTATTTTCCTTTGAAGGAATTTCTTTCCAATAATATCTTTATTGTGCCTTGAAGTAATAGAGCAGGGAGGTGTCTGGCTTGTCCAGCTTGAGTCCGAAGCCTTTTTTAAGTTGTCTGCCGGAGCATATTTGTGTTTGCTGTGTGTCTGCGTTGGTCAGTCGGTAACTGATGTCATCCTGTACGCCCTGCATCTGTACGGTGATGCTGTCTTGCTTGTTGTCGTGATGGCGGAATGCAACCAGAATGCCGCTTTTGTCACTGGGGCGGTAGCATTCGTATGCCAGCCAGTTGTCCTTGGCATCGGTGTTCTTTACGCCTGTCAGCGGATAGTAATCTTCGAGGAAGTAATTCCGTGTGGCCTCAAATTCTTTTTGGCAAGCCTGCATGTTGAGGAAGTTTTCTCTGTAGGTCAGGATCTTCCAGTTGAAGACAACGGTGGAGGCCAGGCTGGAACGTAAGGAGTATTTGTCGCTCTTGTCGGGGTTGCCCATCCCTGTACCGGTCTGAGGCAGGAACAGGTTGATGCCGTATCCGTGGCACTGCATGTCGGAAGGGTCGTTATAGTAGCAGTCGTCTGTCCGCCATAATGGGATGCTGCGCAATGTTGTCTCCCAATCCAGGCGGTGGCCGCCGCTGGCGCAGTTGTCAATTAGCAGGTTGGGGAAACGCTGGAGCAGATAGTCCCAGAATTTGTAGAGTCCTGTGATATATTTTACTTCTGTCATGCCTTTTCTGTCAGGCTTGTCGGCTTCTGCCCAGAAGGGTTCGGGCAGGATGTTGAAATCCTGACGATAGATGTCAACACCGTTTTCTTCAATAAAGTCTCCGATAAATTTGCTGACATAATTGCATGCTTCTTCATTGCCCAGATTCATGAGGAAATTCTTGCTGCCTTCTCTCTTCAGCAGCCATTGTGGGAATTTCTGATGCCATATGGAACCAGTGTATACGCGCTCTGGCTCAAACCAGAGCAGGAATTTCCGTCCCATTTTGTGAACGGCGTCAGCCACTTCTTTCAGCCCATTGGGGAAGTGCTCACGGTTTACTTCCCAGTTGCCTACCGTATTGATCCATGACTTGTTGTTGGCGAAGTCGTCTGCGCCGACATACCAGCCTGCATCCAGCCAGCTGGCTCCTGCCTTCAGCCCGAACATCTGCTGTCTTTCCAGCAGGGCCAAGGCCATTTTTGCAGTTAGACAGGAATATTCGTTGCAAGGCTTGGGGTCTCCCCAGCTGAATCCGATCAGGTAGGGATATATGGCGGTTTGCCCGTTGATTTTACGGGAGTGGTGGGCCATGATGAGCCGGCGGAACTTGTTTGTGCCGTCAAAGCGGTTGTCGCTGTTCCAGAAACAGAACACGACACTGCTGGTGCGGATGCTTTCGCCTGGTTCCAGATAGCTTGCCAGGGTTTCTATGCCACTTGTCATGGAAAGTGCATTCTCGGATGTTGCCGTGAAACGGGCTTTCCATCCGCCTGTCCATCCGATGGAAGTAACGACGCCCTGTTTGGAATCGGGTGACTCAATGCAGAAGAAGGGCAGAATCAGGCCGGATGAGCGCCCGCCTTTGGGACGCAGGCTTAGTGTGTCGCCTGGCTGAAATGCTTTCTCCTTCAGGGCAAAGTCAGAGCGGCTGGAGGTGCTGCCGTTGGCATAGAGCATTGTCAGTCCCTTTTGAGGGAAACTGAAGCGTATGTCGGCATCCTGGACCTGAGAGATCTTCGGCGTGTTGCCCTGCCCCTTGTTGGTAAAGTGCAGTACCCATTCAACGGCGTCAAAATCGGCGAAGCATGTTACGTCGCATGCAACTTCCAAGCCTGTCTTTGGATCGCTGTAGGCAAAGCGTGTCTTTTCTCCGCCTTGCTCATCGGCGGGAAGTTTGGATGCACTGTACTTCCATTTGGTGATGAATTTCCCGGATGGTGTACCATTGTAGATAAAGGAAAAAGGCGGTACCTTCCCCTTGCCGAAATGACTTGAAATCCATTTTGTAATGTCGGTCCTGTTGTTTCTTTGTGCGCTTACGCTCTGGGCTGTAGTGTATTGTGCGGACCAGATAAAAAATAATAGTAATGTGATAAAAGCTTTTTTCATTGTGTGTAAGTTTTTTTTGCTGTGAACTGATTTATTGGGGGAGATATGGTTGGCATACCTTTTTCGCTTCAGGCGTCAGGTAAGGTGCGATGTCCTGATAAGGTATGGTAAAGTTGGGCATACCGTCAGCGTAGCTGGCTATTTCATATTGCTGATAGGTAAAGACAAGCCCGTCCCTTGTGGGATAGGGCTGCAAGGCGGGAAGAGGTATCCGGTCGCCTTCAATGAGCAGGCGGTCAAATAAATCCTGTTGGGTGACGGTCGCTCCATTGTCGGAGTAATAGGTGATTAATCCTTTGACGAGAAGCGGCTGGATGGCTGCGGTACATGTTGAGTCGACAAACTGTGTTACCAGGCTGCCGTTGGCTTTGTTGAAAGTAAGGCATCCGTCACCGGAGATACCGCCGTGGGCTCCCCCCATGTAGATATAGTCTGCTGATTGGAACACCACATAGTTGAGGGTGTCGGCTATTTTCTTGAGTGTGAAATCGTATTCCCAGTGAGGAATATCTGCAATCTGGCGTTCTTTTTCTGTGTCGGTAATGTCGCTGTTCTCCCGGATATATCTGATTCTTTCGCTTGCGTCGTCATCAGATTGCTTCCCCAGGAGAGCCTTTGTCTGCTTGCAGTAGTAGTTCATCAATTCCTTGGTGTCCTGAGGATTGCCGTTGTAGAGCGGATATAGCTGCTCTCCTTCGTAGGACGATATATGCGACAGCCTGTTGCCTAATATCTGTATCAGTTTTCTGCGGATGGCGGTGGTACTGTCTTGCCGTGCCACTGGCAGTTCAATCTCGAATGAAAGGTCTGCATAGGTTGTCGAGTCTTTCATCTTGAAAATTTCTGTCTCAACGGGGGAAACCGTCTCGGCGGAATTTGTGGATTCAGACTCTTCTGTAATATTGGTCTGGGCAGTGGGCTGACTCTTGTTTTGGCATGAAGTGCCCAATAGCATGAGTCCTAACGATATCCCGATATAAAATGTTTTGTGTATGACAAGTTTCATGACTAATTCATTAACTATGTACCTGCATGAAGAATTAATATAATACAAAGTTCATAAAATTTTTTTTGATATGATTTTTAATGTGATAAAAAAATATCGCTTTGGATTAAATATTGACAGGTTTTGCGCTGTTGTTATTGTAAAGTTGTAAAATAGTCATGGATAGCATAGGTATCAGTCAGGAAAGAAGGGTTGTCTTCCCGTCCCCATGCAGGAAGCTGTCGGAAAAATGTTTATCCGTTGTTTTTTCTTTAGGGTCTGTTTTTTCTGAATGGCACTGTACATGTGTCTCATGGCAGCAGGATATCAGACTGGCAAAAATTAGTATTTATTAACAATAATGGCATCTTGGTTTTTGATACAAAAAATCCCCTTCAGAGGATGCTGTGAAGGGGATAAATTTTGTAGGCCTGCAAAAATTCACTGGCAGGCCTGCCAGATTCAACGCGCAGGCCTGCCAGTAAAAACGGTAAGGCCATTGAAATTTGATTGCTATTTCAATGGTTGCAAAAATAGTAAACGAGTGTTAATTTTGTTAAAAATATGAAACGGTTTTATAGTAAGAAGTCACCATGATGATTCCTGTATTGAGATGACAATATTACTATGCCCGGACTGTTTGAGATATCCCCCGGAAGGAATGGCTGTGGAGCTATGTCATTGCATCGCATCAGACATGAGTGGGGCGGATAATCCCTGTGTCAGTTTTGCTCACAGGATATGAAGTCTTTGGTTTCAGGCTCCTGCGCAGGCAGGCGTGTGCAACCAAAGATGATTGAAATACAGTTGCTACATTTGCTATCTAAAATATAGTTTCTGATGGCATAGGGCAGTTTGATTAACAGTGATTCATTGCAGGGATTCTATTTCCATTTCCCGTGCTGTATGAAATATTCAAACTGCTCCAATGTATGTGTTTCTGAAATGCGTCCTTTGTCTCGGCGGACAATGCGGCACAGTTCTTCATAGGTACCATCCTTGAGCGCCTCTTTCTTCTGTCGCATGGTTTTCAGGTAAAGCAGGCCGAGGCCAACGCGTTCCACCCTGTGTAGGATAGCCTCGTTATCGGCTTCCTGACGGGCTTGTTTCATCAGGGCAAAGCCTTTGTTGATGAATTCATCAGTAAAGATAGGGTGCCATGCATTAGGATAAATGTTCATGTGGACATCTCGTGTGACAAGGCCTTGGACAAGGTCGTAGTATTCTCTTACAGTCTTGGCAGCCTTGCCGTAATAGCCGTAGATAAAGTCGTTTACAAGCGAGTCTAAATCTTGGTCGGGATTCCATAGCAGTGCGGACGTAACGTTGGAACGCAGTTCCGAGAATTCACTGCAAGGGGTCTGGTATTGTGCTTCTTCCTGTATACCGATGGCATTATGGCGGATGAAGGTCTTGATGTTGGGACCTATGACGCTGAAGTTGGGAAACGGACCGAGATATTGGGAATAGGTGACAATATAATCCCAGATGTAGAGATGAGGAGCCAGTTGGGACCATGTCTCAAGGTCGGCCATGAAAGGTTTGTT
>CACYCZ010000028.1 GCA_902773055.1 uncultured Bacteroidales bacterium | reverse complement strand
GGCGAGAACCATGACCTTCATTATTTCAGTTACAAAGATACAAAATAATTCTCACATTACCAAAGAATTACGCAATTATTTTAAAGTATTTGTTTAACTCACTTCGCAGTCAAAACTCTTTCTCATTTCTTACACTTACAGTCTTACAGTTAAAAAACAGCACCCCTACCCCTATGCTTTCAAGGACCATGAAGAAGAGTATTGGAAGAAACAGTAGAATGATGATGATGATATGGATTGATGATATATGTTATTGATAATATTATCAATGTTTATTAAATGATGTTTTTTATACATTGTATTATTGTTTTATCTACCTTCTATTACCCATTCATTCTCTTCACATTCCCTCTTCCACAATCCTTTAAAGGGCTATTTTTTAACTGTAAGACTGTAAGTGTAAGAATTCGACATTTCTTCAGAAATAATTTTGCTGTGTTCAACTATTTTTGTACCTTTGCATCATCATATATAGTATCATGAAACGCGAAGTTTACGAAAGTCAAAAGATGTTTGCCGGCGAGAAGAAGCCATCTATGCAGAGACGCTGCGTGGGCCATGACTACACGGAGCGTCAGATGTACATGGTGACGATGGTCGTTGAAGGCCGTCGCCCGCTCTTTGGGCATGTGGAAGGCCGCAGCGATGCTCCAAATGGAAGTGAGGATGCTCCGAGGGTGGTGCTCACAGAGTTGGGAAAGCGGGTGGAATCATGCTGGTATGAGATAGCAACCCGTCATCCGCAAATAGATGTGGTGGCCCTGCAGCTCATGCCCGACCACCTGCATGGCATCCTCTTCGTGAAAGAGAAGCTGGAACGCCCTCTGGGCAAGGTTTTACTCGGTTTCAAGCAAGGTTGCAATAAGGCATTCCGCGAGGTTCAGTCTGTTGCGGTAGTACAGCAACAAACGAAACAACAAACGGGACAACATCCCCACCCAGCACCTGAGGACCATAACCATGGCCTACTCTTCACCCGCGGCTATAACGACAAGCTACTGCTGCGAGAGGGCCAATTGCAGCGTTGGCTTGACTACCTCAAAGACAACCCACGTCGTCTATTGATGAAGCGCGAGCGCCCCGACCTCTTCCGAGTGCAGCGAGGCCTGATGGTGAAAGGGCAGCAATTCTCGGCTATCGGAAACCGCTTCCTACTTGAACGGCCTATGCGCCTGCAAGTGCAATGCTCACGCCACCTCAATGATGAGGAGCTGGCCTGGCGCCAAGCGCAGTGGCTTGAACAAGCCCGCCGTGGTGCCGTGCTGGTATCGCCTTGCATATCAAAGGGAGAGAAAGCCGTCATGCGTGCCGCCTTTGAGGAAGGGCTGCCCCTCATCGTATTGCAGGAGAACGGCTTCACGGACCTCGCCAAACCCGGTGGTAAGCGCATGGAGGCCTGCCTTCGTGGCCAGCTACTCCTGCTTGCTCCCTGGGAGCACCACAACGAGCATCTCACCATCAGCCGCAACCAGTGCCTCGCGCTGAACGACATGGCCCGAATGATCTGCGAGGAATAGGCTCTGCATACGACTTACGACAATATGGATGTCAGGAGCTAATGGTTCAACCTTTGACTATCATGATATAAAGGAGATAAAGAAAACTTTGTAATAATATTTAATTATGGACTACACAAAATTACCACTGTCAATTGTTTATAAAAAAAGAGAAAACCTTGTTGATTTTTTCAATAACGACCTGAATATGACCTTCGTTAAAAACATGCAGGAAATTGATATCCTGCTGGAAAGTGACTTTGAAGCACATGCATTAATCTGCATGAATGCAGCCTACTATATCTGCACCCTCATTATGCTGGAGGAATATCCTACTTGGAGACTAACCCTTTATGATAGTATTCTTTGTCACCTAAATCTACATCCGGTAGAAGGACACAAGAAAATAGTCTTTTCTTTAGTCTATTTAATGCTAAAGCACTACGACCAGAATTGGCAGAAAGGCCATTCCGATTTTCTAGGAAAGTTATATGTGGAAATCTATCCGGAAGAAAAAGGTAAACGCCTGCATGTGCGTGCATATATAGAAGGTGCACCAAGAGACATTTTTGGTACGCTTGAAAATCATCTTCCAGCCCTTGTATTACCGAATGATGAATTTGCACCTCGTACAATCAACAATGCTGTCGTTCGTGAAATGAAGAGTACGAATTTTGATTGGGCTGCCATAACCGATTATTACAAAGATAATAAAGTAAAAGAAATAATAGAATCGGTTGGTAAGAATCTTGAGGAGAAACGTTATATCATTGAAATCCTTATTGATTCTGTTCTGAAATTCTATAATGGTGATAATTGGTATAAAACAGAAAGAATGAAGATGCTCCATGGATTAATGAAAGAATATGGCGGTAGTATTGAAGAAAACGATCAGGATGAATCTGATACCGTTTCTGTTCAGTATGCTGCTCGCATCAGGAAACTGGAGGAGGAGAACCGACAACTGAAAGGCGAAAAGGCTGCATGGGAAGCCGAAAAAAGTGAGTTGATAAAGAAGTCCGAATTGCCCGTTCCCTCGCAAGAATGGTTTACAGGAGATTACGATGAGTTACCGGCAGACGAGATCTTCACCTTGCGCGAGAGATTGGTCTTCTTTGCTACCGTTCTGAGTTTGGAGCATAATAAGAAATATACGGTTGCCAAAAATCTTGAAACCTTCATCAAAGAACTATGCAATGACCAAAAAGGCATAGGCATTTTATTCTCCAGAATGAAGAAACCTGATGAGATGGCTGCAAATGGCAAGGCTGCCAAGAAAGTTGCTAACCTGATGAAGCTAATCATACCCAAGGAATATCGAAACAATCAGAGGCTTAGAATCAATCAACTTATTGAGAGTATGCTGTTGAATTACCCAGAAAGCGATGATGATTGATTAGTATTTGGGCACACCAAGAGCCAATTAACTTTTTTTATAGTATTGTCCCCCCACTTTGCATGCAGTTTGCACCCAAAGAGGGTGTTTCTTTGCACTCAGAAAGTTATTCATTATTTAATTTTTTGAGATATGCAACAAAAACAGACAACCACCCAACAGGGCATCCTCTTCGAGAATGAACCCCAAGTAACGAACCCCACTGCCGAGCAGGTGCAGACGACTGCAACCCCTCAGCAGGCAGAGCCTATACAGGCTGATGCCGAGCAGCCCGTCTTCGCCATGACCAAAGGCAACTGGGCTGTGGCAACACCGACAATGGCTACACAGATTGCCACGGAGCTGGCCAGTCCACGCCTGCACGCAATAATAAAAGAGGTGCAAGCCATTGAGGACGAGGCGGCACAGAAGACCCGTAAGGAGCAGGTAGAGCACGAATTCATGGGGCTTTGTCCCCACTTCACAACTTTCCGCAACAACCACCGTGCTGCTGCCGACGCCCTGCCCGAGTGCTGCACCTACACCACCTGCATCGATGTGGACGACCGCACGTAT
>CACYCZ010000027.1 GCA_902773055.1 uncultured Bacteroidales bacterium | reverse complement strand
TGCACCGTCCCCCTCAACAATGCCGGATGTACTTTCTATCTGATTATTATTAGAACTAAAACACAAATCCACCTTGCCAATTTCAACACCAGGATTTGAGGTTATGGTAATTTTACCATTTGATTGTATCACCAAACCGGTTTCATTACTGCTTGCGCCTTCTATCTTGATTTTGGTTCCCTGATAGCTCCTACCATTGTTTGTAATGAATGTCTCTGTTTGCACAAAATCATCCATCACAAAAGTCTTGGTCTTTTTCTTTTCCTGCTCCTGCTCTTTATAATATACGACTATCTGACCTATCTCAAAATAGACCAAATTATCTTCATCCAACTCAACATCACTCGTGATAGTTAAAGACGTAGCATTTACATCAGATATTGTAGTCAAAAAACCATCAGTCTCAATTTTACCAGATGAAACAGACTCACTTCCTGCAAATTGCGTTTCTTCGCCATACTGATACTCAACCTTTGTTATAATTACACCCTTCTTCGCCTCTATGGTAATTGTACTTCCCTTAGTTATATACAAGCCACAAAAATCAGCCTCTTGCCCACTAATAGTGAAAAATTTTCCTTGATATTCCGTATCATTAACAGTATTGAACTGTTCAAACGTTTCACTCAGATCAGATTCCTGCGCCACCGCGCTTGTTACAGTCGCAAGCAGCATGGCAAAAATAAATAACAATTTTCTCATAATTTAGGTGTATTTGTTTATAATAGTTCTATATACCGACATACAATTGCCTCATAACCAACAACTCATTTCAAGACTTGCTTACAGAAACCGAACAATATACCATCAATCAAGTCACCTTTAGTTATCCTGAAATTTTGGAGTTGCAATTATGAACCGCTTTTTATGGATAGTGACGTATTTGATAAATACATATTGACATCTGCACAGAGACCAGAGATGTTTTTGAGTGCTTCTTCGCACGAAAGAAAAAGTGCATGTCAGCCCAAAGGCTGGTGCACGTTTTATTTTCTGAGTGCAAAGTTAGCAAAAAAAATCAATAATCACTCATTTAAGTGTTAATTTTATTTACATTTCCCTCAAAAAACCTAATTTTCAGCCAAATTGCATCAAAGTAAACGTTCTATCTTTATTCTTGCAATCAAGAATTAGAGAGCAAAATTCTTTGCCTTTTCTCTACCTCCGCTTCTCCTTCGCTTCTAATTCGCTTCAAAACCGTTTCAGCTCCCATTCATGGAATAGGTGAAAAATGGGAGTCACATAAGACTTACATGGGAGCTACATGGAACTTACTTCTCAGCGAAAGACTTTCTTTGTATCTCCATTCTTGTAACGTATGAGATTCAATCCTCTTCTGATATTTCGAACACGGACACCCGAAGCATTATAGATGCCCTCTATACCGGCAACGCTTTCGGAAGATAGGGTTGAGACGCGCGTCTCTTGCTCTGGAGCGTCATAGCCCAAGTAACTGTCTTCGAGAGCCAAACGATCAGTAATCCACTTTTCTACACGACTGGCATCATCTATATAGCCAAACCTTAAATACGGTTTAACACCCGTTGTGGTGCCTGTAGCAACCCATAGCCTATAATCGCTCCTACACGTATCGCCTACATTGTAGGTTAGGGAGTCTTCATAATCGGCAAAAGAGTAATAATCAGTCCAATCTTCTACTGACTGCCAATTAGGGTTGAGAACCAACTCGTTGTAGCAATAGCTGTCGGCCCATTTATGTTTCTCCATATCGTAGGCTTCCTCTCCCACCCTACTACTCCAGTCGTTGACATATTGCATTATGTGCTCCACAGAGAACACGCCTCTTGAACGCAACTCGCAATATCTGTCAACTATATCCTGCCAATAGTAGGTCATCACCCAATACGTAGGACCATTACCGATAAGCCCCGACATTCTATAGTCGTCATTAATCCAACTCCAATCGGCAGGCATGATAAATGTTCCCGTCCATACGTTTCCGAAAATGCCATCCAGATCGTAGGGAGTGAGAAACCATTTCACTCCATCGTAGGTAAGCCATTGCCAGTTCTTTCTGAAACCATCATAATTCGATGTTACAAGACTGAAAACGACATAATCAACAATTCCAACAATATCATATCTCTCGGCAATGGCCGACCTCATCGCAAGACTATCCGCCCCACTTCTTTCAAGCGCACTAAGCTCATCCCAATAACCGCTTGCACGCAAGATTGTTCTCTTCACCGCAGCAGTCCTTACATGATCAGGATCAGAGGCATCATAGTACTCCGACTTCTCATCAACGAGTTCCGACGGCTCATCACCCTTATATTCAGCCTGCTTATATTCCGCAAATTTCGCCAGCTTATAATACAGGGTATCACCCTCAGTAGCCACGAACTTATAGTACTGTTGAGAAGTGTCTGTCAGTTCCTCTGTATTCAGATCTTTGAGAGGCACAAAGGTCTCTACACAACAAGAATCATTCATTTGCGACAATTCAGTACTATCAGTAATCTCCACATATTCATATCTTGGAATTGCCTTTATCGTGGCGGATATCAGATTCTTCGGATTCCGCACCTCGATATTAGTCCAGTCAACGGTACCAATCCAGAAGGTGGCACCATCAAACGTGCCATCTATGTGTATGTGGTTGGGATTGTCTTTCTTCTGTCCTGTATTCTTCCTATGCTTTTTGAGTTGCCAGGCAAATATACCATAGTACTCACCATTCAGATACACTATGCAGGGAAAACCGTCAGGATAGCAGCGTGCCTTACGGTCAATCTTTTCCAAGCCGGCACGTTCAAGATACGAATCATGGTCAGCCACAACATCATCAAACAGCTTGTAGCCAATAGTCGCTATACCACGGAAATAGTCGGTGTAGTAAGCCTTGAAGTGGAAGGCATCCTGAGTTACCCATTTGCCAATGCTAAAGTCGGCAGTTTCATCTCCCTCCCAATCATCTTCGCAGAAATCCACCGCAAAGTTCTTCTTCACAAAGACCAGGGAAGAATTGCCCTGTGCATTCAGAATTATCTTCTTCTTGAAATAATTGCCATTACCATCGTAACATTCAAACCATGCATGCATGTCATCGTTCTTCTCTATCGGCATAGCTTCGATTTCGGTAATATTGACGTAAGCACAACGTGGTTCGTCTATTGCTATCATGCTTTCTGAAGACAAATCAATAACGGTAAGCGAATCAAACCCTTCGCTTACTATTTTCTGATAAAAAGGGGTGGTAATATCAAGTGTTTGTGAAACAGCCACTCCCTCACCAAACAAAACACTTATTATCAGCAGAATGCAATATCTAATCAATCTCATCACGATGAACTACCGGACTACAGTCTTACACCTTAAAAAGCTATGAACACGAAACAAACATTGAAAATAGTTGAGAATGCAAAATTACACAATTTTTCGGGATTACCCAAATAATTTGTGTTAAAATTTCAGGGAGCGAAAAAATAGGCGGACATTCACTCAACGTGAACATCCGCCCGAAGGTGTTTATTTGAGATATTTGGGAATGGATCTCCAATTTATAAGTGAAGAGATAAGAGTGAAGAGTGAAGAATTTATTTTAGCG
>CACYCZ010000026.1 GCA_902773055.1 uncultured Bacteroidales bacterium | reverse complement strand
TAAAATTAGCCGTCATGACCTTGATGTATCCGGCATTCCAGAGTTTGTCTCTTGATGCTGACTGCTCCATGGAAAATGTATTCTTCTTACAAATTACAAAGTTACGAAGAAATAGAGCTATAGCGATGGGGATGCAGGGAATATTTGTCAGCAGGATATGGGGGATGGAGCATGCAGATTTGTCTTGTAGGGCGAAACAGTCTGATGTCGCAGACAGGGCCTGAGCGAACTGCCTGTGCCGGTTATGGAACGGCAGGAAAAGCACATGATTCCATGATTTTATAAGCTCAGACTGCTTCTGCTTGGCAGTTTGGATTTTAAATCCTAATTTTGTAGGTAGAACACTAAAAACATAGAAAAATGAAAAAGATATTTTATGTCGCTGTTATCATGATTGCGACTTCTGTGTATGCCAAAGACGTCAAGACAAATGTGAAGACAGTCAAATATACCGGGACCAAGGTTTGCCTGAATGAGAATACCTTGAAGGTCAGCTTTGTAGATAAACTGAAAGGATATGACAAGGAAGGGTACCAGGGTATGGATATTCAGGGGGATACAGTTATCAGCTGCCAGAATTCAGGCTGGATTTCATTCTATACTTACAACGGCAGTAAGCTGAACCAGATAGTTCCTCCCTATAAGTTGGATTGCTATTCCAAGGAAAACCATTGCAATGTTGTGTCGTTGTCAAATACCTATTTCTCACCGCAGGATAAACTGCCCCTGCTATATGTCAGCCAGTGCGCCAAGCAACCATATAAAGGCATGAAGGACGTTCTGTTTGTTGTACGCATTGCCAATGACCTGAAATCAGTGCAGACCGTTCAGACGATTTACTACAAAGATGAAAATCATCATTTCGGCTATGCTTTGCAATGGGTGATAGATCGCGAAAACAATATGCTGTATGGTTACGGCAACACGGTAAACAACAACGACGTAAGCAATAAGCACCGTATCGTCAAGTTTCGCATTCCGGATGTGACCGAAGGTAAAGACGGCATTGTTACCTTGACGGACAAGGACTTGCTGGAAAATTATCTCCTGGAAGAAACATACAGTAAACCATTTATGCCGATAGGGCAGGGACTGTTTGTTAAAAACGGACTGCTATTTATGCCTACTGGTTTTGGAACGCCAAAACATCCGTCTGTCCTGTATGTATGGGATTTGAAAACTCGACAGATGCAGAATGTAATAGATTTGAGCACATCGACATTCAGCGAATTTGAGGATTGTGCCATGTGGAAAAATGTAATGTTGCTGCAGGCCCAGGGCAACATGTTCCGTTTGGACTTTTAGCCCTTGAACAGGATTGCTGATGGGGATAGAACTCATTACAAAATATTTCAAGGAACTGACTGCCAGCCAAACAGGGCAGTTGGAACTTCTGCAGGAGCTTTATACGGAATGGAATGCAAAGATTAATGTCATTTCGCGTAAGGATATAGATAATCTGTATGAACACCATGTGCTGCATTCTTTGTCTGTTGCACAGTTTATAAGATTTCAGGATAACAGCCGTATCTTGGATGTGGGAACCGGAGGTGGTTTTCCCGGCATACCGTTGGCAATACTTTTTCCACAGTGTAGGTTTGTACTGATTGACAGCATTGGTAAGAAAATACGTGTGGCAAAGGAAATCGCAGATTCCGTCGGACTGAAGAATGTCGTGCTTCTGCATGAGAATGCTATGGACGAGAAGGGAAAATATGATTTCATTGTCAGTCGTGCTGTCATGCCGGCTCCGGATTTGGTCCGAATGATTAAAAAAAATATTTCTCCTCAAGACAGGCATGCGATACCTAACGGATTAATATGTCTTAAGGGAGGAGAACTTCAGGAAGAAGGTGCTTCGGCAATGCAGGCGATAGGAAAGACTTTGAAAAATGGCACGGGCTTTCGGATTGCCGATATTTCTGATTGGTTCGAAGAGCCTTTTTTTGAGACGAAGCGTATACTATATATACCAATGTCAAAATAGACAGCATGATGGAGATAAAGAGATTTGTGGTTAATCCTTTGGAAGAGAATTGCTATGTTCTGAGTAGTGGGACAGGGGAAGCTGTTATTATTGATAATGGTACTTTTTATGCAGAAGAAAAAGAGGCGTTGTTCCATTACTTTGAGGATAATAAGTTGACTCCCGTCAGGCAACTGCTTACACATGCTCACTTTGACCATCTGTTTGGCACAGGAGATTTTTATGAGCGTTATGGTCTAAAGGCAGATTTCCATGCCGATGATGCTTATCTCTATTTTGATGTCACAAGGCAGCTGGAATATATTATAGGAAGAGGCATGAACGTGAAAGTGGCACCTCTTGGAACATATTTGAAGGAAGGTGACATTATATCTTTTGGAACTCATCAGTTAAAAGTAATACATACTCCCGGACATTCTCGGGGAGGGGTAGCTTATTATTGTGAGAAGGAAAAAGTCATCTTCTGCGGTGACACAATATTTAAGGGGAGCATAGGGCGGACGGATCTGGAGGGAGGAGATCAGCAACAACTCATTGACAGTATCAAGCAAAAAATATTGACATTGCCGGATGATGTCGTTATTTGGCCAGGACACGGACAGCCTACGACGGTAGCTGAGGAGCGTGGAGGCAATCCCTATTTGTTAATGTAAATTTGCACTTAAACAGAAATATATATGAAAAATAAAGTTTTGTGGATAATGCTATTGAATGTGATCCTATTAGGCTGTAACCGCCAAATGGATTTTTATGAGAAATGCAGTAAAGAGGCAGAAATGCAGACTCAGCGTATTTGCCCGCGAAAAGTTGATCCAGGTATAATATTGGATAGTATAAAATTCTCGAAACAGGACTCAATGTTCCAGTACTATTATACAATGGAAGATTCCTTATATAGTCAGGAAAATCTAAACCAATATAAAGAGGATATTCGCAATAGTTTGTGTAAAAATATCGTGAACTCTATAGAATTGAAAAAGTACAAAGAAAAAAATATTGCTTTCCAATACATTTATATTTATCGTGAAAGCAAGAAAAGATCCTTGATGTATACATTTACCAGTCAGGACTACAACAAATAAGACTTACTGCTGGGGAAGGATTTTGTAGGGGATTGGGTTTCCCAAGATGAAAAAAGCAGGGATGATTTCACTAATCATCCCTGCTTTTTTCATCCTTAAAGAAAGACTTGCCGTTATTCAGGTTTCATGTTGGTATATACGGTTTGTACATCATCAAACTCTTCCAGCTTTTCAACCATCTTGTCAATTGTTTCTCGCTGTTCTGCAGTTACATCTTTCAGATCGTTGGGGATGTAGGTAAATTCTCCACCAATGTCTTCGTAGCCGTCTTCTTCCAGTTTTTTCTGTATGGCACCAAAGCTCTTGGGATCACCGTAGATGGTAATTGTACCTTCCTCTTCATCTTCATCGTATTCTTCTTCTACACCAAAGTCAATCATTTCCAGGATAAAGTCGTCCATGTCAACATCGTCTTTTTTCTTGAATGTGAATACACACTTGTGGTCAAAGAGGAATGCAAGTGAGCCTGTCGTTCCCATATTCCCGTTGAACTTGTTAAATATGGAGCGCACGTCGGCTACAGTGCGGGTTGTATTGTCTGTAAGCGTATCAACAAAGACAGCAACACCATGAGGGCCATATCCTTCATATGTTACGCTTTTATACTCGCTTTGATCTTTGCCCATAGCATTTTTAATAGCGCGTTCAATGTTGTCTTTGGGCATGTTTTCGCGCTTACAGACGGCGATGACGCTACGAAGGCCAGGGTTGTTTTCGGGTTCAGGACCGCCAGCTTTTACAGCAATGGCAATTTGTTTACCAAGACGGGTGAAGGTTTTGGCCATGTGACCCCATCTTTTCAGTTTTGTGGCTTTTCTATACTCAAATGCTCTTCCCATTGGAGTTGTTTTAAAAGTGTTCTTATTATGTGAATGAATTAAATTATCTTAGTTCTGCGTTGAGTTTTTGGGTGAGGTTGTTGATGAGGTTCTTCATAATCTTATCAATTTGCTCATTGCTCATTGTCTTGTTCTCGTCATGGAGAATGAAATTGACGGCATAGCTCTTTTTGCCCTCTGGCAGATTCTTGCCTTCGTAAACATCAAACAGTTCAACGCGTTGCAGGAATTTGCGTTCAGCCTTGAATGCTATATCTTCAATCTGGCGGAATTCAATGCCCTTGTCAAGTAGCAGGGCTAAATCTCTGCTGACGGTTGGGAAGTTGCTCAATTCCTTGTATTCAACTTTGTTCTTGGCAGTCTTCTTCATCATCAGGGCCCAGTTGAAGTCAGCATAATAGACAGGGACATGCACATCAGCCTTGGCTGCAATTTTGGGGTTAACGATGCCATACTGGAATATGGTCTTTCCATCCCGGTCGCTCCATACTATACCGTTTGCAAACATTTCATTTTGCACCTTATCAGCTACCAGAGCCTGAAGATTCAGGCCAAGACGGCGGATAATGTTTTCGACATAGCCTTTAAGAATGAATACGCTATTGTCTTCGTCAGCATGTGTCCAACTCCCGGCAATATGCTTGCCGGTAATCCACAGGCCTAGATAGAGGTCTTCATGATATGCGCCGAGGGGATAGTCATCGGTATGTTTTTCAGGATTATTGCGGTAGCATTTCCCGAATTCATAAAACATCTGGTTTGGCGCCTTGTAGTTGATGTTGAGGCGTATGGATTCCATACCGCCAAAGAGCAGTGTCTGGCGCATTACATTCAAATCTTCGCTGAGCGGATTCATGATATGAGTGCAGTTTTCTTTTTTGAACAAGTCCGAGGCGGTATAATAGGATGCCTTTGTCAGTGAATTGTTCATTATTTCATGGAATCCCTGTCCTGTAAGTTGTTCTGCAATAATATTCTGTAACTTATTGCTGCGGTCGTCGTTTCCTTTTACAGTAAGTGCTGATTGTACGGTAACGGGAATCTCCACATTGTTGTATCCGTAGATGCGAAGGATATCTTCAACGACATCGCATGGGCGCTGTACGTCAACGCGGTATGTCGGGACTTCCAGTTGAATATCTTCATTGGTTTCGCCTGTGATTTTCATCTCGAGACTTTCAACGATGTCTTTATAAGTCTCTTTAGGTATTTCCTTGCCGATGAGTCTGTTGGCATAATTAATATTCAAGGTTACGGGGAAAGGCTTTACTGGTTCGGGGTAGAAGTCAGCGATTTCCATGGAAATCTTTCCTCCGGCCAGTTCTTTGGCCATGATGGCTGCCTGCTTCAGTGCATATATTGTGCCGTTGGGGTCGACTCCGCGTTCAAAGCGGAAACTGGCATCAGTGCCCAATCCCTGTCGGCGTGCAGTTTTCCTGATTGAGGTAGGCGAGAAGTATGCGCTTTCAAAGAGTACGTTTGTTGTTGTCTCGTATGTCCCTGAACCTTTGCCTCCGAATACACCGGCAATACACATGGGCTCTGTTGCATTGCAGATAGCAAGGTCTTCAGCGCTGAGTTTATGCTCTGTGCCATCCAATGTAACGAAGGTTGAACCTTCGGGAAGTGTCTTGACTATGACTTTCCGGCCTGTCACCATATCAGCATCAAAGCAGTGCAGGGGCTGACCATAGGCCATCATGATATAGTTTGTAATATCTACGATGTTGTTGATTGGGCGTATGCCTATAACCTGCAGGTAGTCCTGCAACCATTTGGGGCTTTCCTTTACTGTGCATCCGGTTACGGTCACGGCGCTATATCTTGGGCATCGTTGTCTGTCTTCAACATCAATGCTGATTTCCAAATCGTGGTTGTCTACTGTGAATGCTGTTGTATCGGGACGGTGCAAAGTAGTCTTATAGTTGTTTTGTTTCAGCCATGCATAGAGGTCTCGTGCCACGCCATAGTGGGAGCAGGCGTCAGCCCTGTTTGGCGTGATGTCTACTTCAATGACGCTGTCGCTTTCCAAATGATAGTATTTGGCGGCAGGAAGGCCTATAGTTGTGTCTTCAGGGAGAACGATAATGCCGTCATGGCTTGTTCCGACTCCTATTTCGTCTTCAGCACAGATCATGCCGTAACTTTCTACACCGCGCAGCTTGGATTTCTTGATGACAAATTCCTTGTCTCCGTCATATAGTTTAGTACCCAGTGTTGCAACAATGACTTTCTGTCCTGCTGCCACGTTGGGAGCACCGCATACAATCTGGCTGGGTTCTGCTTCTCCGATATTGACCATGCAGACATGCATGTGGTCTGAGTCCGGGTGGGGTTCGCATGTCAGGACCTGGCCTACGACAAGGCCTTTCAGGCCTCCTTTTATTGTTTCAACTTCTGTGATCCCACCGACTTCCAGTCCGATGGAAGTCAGTGCGTCGGCTGTTTCCTGAGGTGTAAGCTCAAAGTCTACATATTCTTTGAGCCATTTATATGAGATGTTCATTTAATGAAATAGTTTAATGCTATTGTTATTAATATGCAAAATTACTATTTTTTCTGCTTTGTTCTGTTATTATGTACCTCGTTTTTACATTAATTATGTCTTTTATTAATGTAATGTGTTTTTTGCGCCATTTGTGTCGCCGGTTGAGGAAAAAGTGATAACGGGTTGTTGCCTGATGGGCGGCACTGTCCTGAGTTTGTCTCAGAATGGGGCATCCGAACTATTTCCTGTTGTTTCGTTGCCGTCTGAGGTGTCAGGGAAAGGGTCTGCAGGCAGGGAGTTTACCTTTGATTCCAGTTCAATGGACCCGTTGTCGCTATTGTGGGCATAGCCTGCCGGTATCATGTCATCGTCCAGATTTTCAAAGCGTGCATATTTCCCCTTGAAGGAGAGAAGTACATCGCCGACAGCACCGTTACGGTGCTTTGCTATGATAATGTATGCCTTGCCTCGTGTGTCCACGCCGTTGGGGTCATGCAGTATGTGATAGTATTCAGGGCGGTGGATGAAGCATACTATGTCGGCATCCTGCTCTATGGCACCCGATTCGCGCAGGTCGCTCAGTTGTGGGCGCTTGCCGTCCTGTCCTTCCTGTTGTTGCCGCTGTTCCACGTTACGGTTCAGCTGACTCAGGGCAATGATTGGAATATTCAGTTTTTTTGCCAGGCCTTTGAGCGAGCGGCTGATGATGCTGACTTCTTCCTGGCGGCTTCCAAAGCGGTTGCCGCTGGCTGTCATCAGTTGCAGGTAGTCAATCATGAGGATTTTGACATTGTGTTCGCGCACAAGGCGGCGCGCTTTTGTGCTCAGTTCGTAGATGGACAGTCCCGGCGTGTCATCCAGATAGAGGGGTTTGCCGTATAGCTTTTTAGTATTGTAGTCCAGCTGTCCCCATTCGTAAGGCTGTAACTGTCCGTTGCGCAGTTTCTCACTTTCTATCTCACATACATTGGTGATGACACGGTTCATTAGCTGTACGTTGCTCATTTCCAGAGAGAATAAAGCCATTGGTATGCCTTGGTCTATGGCGATGTTCTTGGCCATGCTCAGGGCAAAAGCTGTTTTTCCCATGGCGGGTCGTGCGGCGATGATGATGAGGTCGGAATTCTGCCATCCGCTGGTCATCTTGTCCAAATCGTGAAAACCGCTGCTGATACCGCTCAGGCCGTCGGGGCGTTTTGCTGCATCGTTGATCATCTGGCATGCTTCCTTGATGACGGGGTCTATCTGGGTATAGTCTTTGTTCCGGTTATCCTGTGTAATCTCAAACAGCTTTGCTTCAGTCTCTTGTATGAGGTCAGCCACATCAGTCGTTTCGTCAAAGGCGCGTGTCTGGATATGGCTGGAAAAGGTGATGAGCTGTCTTGCCATGTATTTCTGGGCAATGATGCCGGCATAATATTCCACGTCAGCCGAACCGCTCACGGTGTCGCATAGCTGAGCGATATACATCGGTCCGCCCACTTCTTCAAGGGTGCCAGTGCTGCGCAGTTTCTCTATTACCGTAAGCAGGTCAACAGGCTTGTCTTCAATGGTCAGGGTGCGTATGGCGTCATAGATAGTCTGATGGCGCGGGTCATAGAAACTTTCCGGTTTGAGGATTTCGCTGACTAAGGAGAAGGCCTCGTGTTCAACCATGATGGCTCCCAAGACGGCTTTCTCCAATTCAAGAGCCTGTGGCTGGAGATGCTGGCCGAAGTTTTCTTCCTGGGATGCGTTTTGTTTGCGGGGTCTTCGGTATGTTCTGGGTTCTGGCATAATCTTGATTTTAGTGGAACGCAAAGTTAGAAAATCTTGATGAATGTAACAATATTTATTAATTAATTTTGTTTTGATAGAAAAGGGGGTGCTCATGAAGAAAAAAATTGTCTTGGCATTCGATTCCTTCAAAGGATGTATATCAGCACAACAGGCATGTCGGGCGGCTTGTCAGGGGATTCTTTCCCTTGCTCCCGATGCAGAGGTTGTCATGATGCCGCTGAGTGACGGGGGTGAGGGCTTGGTGCTGTGTCTGGTTCCGATTTTGGGACTTCGTGAGATTGTATTTCAAGCCCACGACCCTCTGATGCGCCCCATAGAGGCTGTCTATGCCGTAGACTCCCGTAGCCAGACGGCATATATGGAGATGGCCTCTACGAGCGGGTTGACGCGCCTGGCTGTATCTGAGCGCAATCCGTTGAAGGCCACGACCTACGGTGTAGGTGAAATGATTGCTGATGCCCTCAGGCGCAGATGCCGCCATATAGTCATGGGAATAGGAGGCAGTGCCACCTGCGATGGTGGACAGGGCATGCTTGAAGCTCTGGAACGTCATCCTTCCCTGATGGCTGCCTTGGGGCGCGACTGCGACATCACGGTGGCCTGCGATGTCACCAATCCGTTATATGGCCCTGATGGTGCTGCCTATGTATTTGCTCCTCAGAAAGGTGCATCTCCTGCTGAAGTGAGGATTCTGGATGAGCGCCTGTGCCGGTGGGCAGCCCTGACTGAGCGTCGGGGAATGGCTGTCCATGCCGATGCGTTTTGTCCTGGTGCTGGTGCTGCGGGCGGATTGGGATATGCCTTGATGACTTACCTGCATGCCCGGCTCATGCGTGGCATTGATATAGTGTTGGATGCTATTCGGTTTGACGATGTCCTTCAAGGTGCTGATCTGGTAATTACGGGCGAGGGAAAATCTGATGCCCAGACCCTTATGGGGAAGGTGCCGTCGGGGGTGTTGACGAGGGCATCAAGGGCTGATGTCCCAGTCCTGCTGCTGTCGGGAGGCATTGACGGTGCCGCTGCCCTTCTGGACGCGGGATTCAAGGATGCACGGTCGGTCAACGAAGGCGATTTGAGGCCTCTTGACCAGCTGATGCAGCCTCAGGTGGCATGCTGCAATATAGAGAAAACTGTACGGAAAATCCTGAATCAATATATTTAAAACTATAATTGATATGTATCTGCTGATAGTCTTTATATTGGCCATTGTCTTGATGATAGTAGCCATGTCTAAGTGGAAAATCCATCCGTTTATAGCCATTATGCTGACCTCGCTGGTGCTGGGCTTCCTTGTCGGCATCCCTCTTGTTGACAGGGTTGACGGTGATGCCCGTGTCCCCGGTCTGGTTACGGTGATAGGGCAGGGATTTGCAAGTATTTTTACCAGTATAGGCATCGTCATTATTCTGGGAGCATTGATAGGGGCTATTCTTGAGGAAACAGGTGCAGCACTGAAACTGGCCGATATGGTTATCCGGGTGGTTGGCAGGAAGCGCCCTGTCTTGGCCATGGAACTCATGGGGTGGGTTGTTTCTATTCCTGTATTCTGTGATTCAGGGTTCGTGGTACTTAATCCTATCCGTCATGCTTTGGTGCGCCGTACCGGAGTTTCCTCTGTGGCTATGACGGTGGCTCTGGCTGCCGGTCTGTTTCTTTCCCACGTTTTCATTCCGCCTACTCCGGGTCCTCTGGCCTGTGCCGACACGCTGGGACTGGCTGACCATCTTCTGCTGGTTATGGCGATGGGGCTGTTGTGCTCCCTGTTGCCTATGGTGGCTGCATATTTCTTTGCGCGTCATATCGGCAGCAAGGTGCAGGCCGATGATGAAGTAAATACTGAGGAGTGTAAGCAGGACTATGATTATCTTCTGGCATCCTACGGCACTTTACCGGCAGGCTGGCTGGCAGTGGCACCGATATTGATACCTGTATTTCTGATGGCATTGTCTTCGGTCATTCCCATAATGGGTGTGCAAGGGCGTCTTGTTGATGTCATCTGTTTCTTGAGTTCGCCTGTTATGGCTCTTGCCGTTGGAACCTGTTTCGCAGTGCTCATATTGTTCCAGAGCGGCAAGGGAGGACAGTTCAACAAACTGACGACTGAGACGCTGAAGACCATAGGACCAGTCTTGTTTATTACCGCAGCCGGAGGTGTGCTGGGCAAGGTCATCGCATCGTCAGAGTTGACAGGTTATATTACATCCCATGCCGATGTACTGCGAGGTATGGGTATCATATTCCCCTTCCTTCTGGCCGCGTTGTTCAAAACCTCTATGGGTTCATCCACGGTAGCTATTATTACAGCGGCAGGCATCGTGTCGCCAATGCTGTCCTCTATCGGCATAGATACGCCCCTTCAAGCTACTCTGGTATGTATGGCTATTGGGGCAGGGGCAATGACGGTATCCCATGCCAATGATTCTTATTTCTGGGTAGTGACCAATTTTGGTGCAATGAGTCCGGAACGCGGCTATCATACCCATACGTTGTGCACCTTAATATTAGGTCTTTCGGCTGTGCTGGAAATATATGTCATTTCCTTGTTTGTCTGAATGATTATGGCAGCATACTGATGGCAAGACATCTGTATGCTGATAAAAATCTCCTGGACCGTGATATATTTTATATTCCCCGCTGGTGAACGTATGTTTCGCATCGCTGAACGTATGTTCACCAGTGCGAAACATACATTCACCGACGCTGAACATAAACTCTCCGGGGGATAAATCCCTTTTTAGTCGGCATCTCTCCAATCTTTTCTCCCCATCAGGCAAAAATGCCGGCATTGTCCGCCGTAAGGACGGTTCTGTAAGCAAGGTCTTGGAACATTGATTTTTTTGTATCTTTGCATTGTGGATATAAACAAAAGCAGGCTATGATAGCTTTTCCAAATGCAAAAATAAATATCGGGCTATATGTACTTGATACCCGTCCGGATGGTTTCCATAATCTGGAAACTGTATTTTTCCCTATACCTTTGCGTGATACGCTGGAAGTGCGTCAGTTGAAGCAAGACATTGTGCCGTGGGAACTGCTCCTCGCCGGTCGGGCGATAGAAGGGGATGCACAGGACAATCTGATTGTCCGCGTATTTTCAAGTCTCCAAAAAGAATATGGCTTGCCGGCTTGTACGTTGTATCTGGATAAGAAAATTCCCATGGGAGCAGGGCTCGGCGGGGGGAGCAGTGATGCTGCCTTCATGATGACGATGCTGAATGAGGGATATGACCTGGGCTTGTCAGCCGACGAGATGAAGCGACGTCTGGCTGTGATAGGAGCCGATTGCGCATTCTTTGTAGATAACAGGCCTGCATTCGCTACGGGCATTGGCGACGAATTGTCTCCGGCAAAGGTCAGCTTGAGTGGTAAATGGTTGGTTTTGGTGAAACCGCCGTGTTCAGTAAGCACGAAGGATGCGTATGCTGACGTGGCATGCAGGAAAACGGCCCCCATAGACCTTCGCGAAGCCGTACAGCGGCCTGTGGCGGAATGGCGGCACTTGATAGATAATGATTTTGAACGGAGTGTTTTCCCTAAGTATTCCCAGATAGGTGCGATAAAGGAAACATTATATGACATGAAAGCCCTGTATGCCTCAATGAGCGGCAGTGGCAGCGCAGTTTACGGCATCTTTGAGCATAAGCCTTATGGTGATGTGAACGTTATATTCAAGGACTGCTTTGTCTTTCAGAGTGAACTGATTTAGCCGGCTATGAAAGACAAAGAGCATGGCTCTTGACATGAAGGGGGATGCCGATGCTTAAAAGCAACAGTTATCTGAGGACAGTATTCAGTATCCACGCCAGACGGTAACCGGCATGGCGGAGTTCCTGTTCTACCATGGGGCGGGACAGTTCTGCCGTGGAAGGATTCAAGTCGTAGACGATGTCGGGATTGTAGTCCCATATCTTCATGGAAGCCTGTGCGCATTCGCATGCCCAGCGGTAGAGAGGAAGGCTGCAGTCGTACCGCCCGTTATATTGTGCCATGGCCTTCTGCCCGATAATCTGTCTGATTTCTTTCTTGCTCTTGTTGTCAAGAAGGGCAGCGACTTGGTCGGGTGTCTTGTCAGGGAAAAGAATGGCGGGCATGTTGTCAAACAGGACATGGTAGGAAATGTATTCCTTGTTGTTATATTTGACAGGTACGAGCACACTGACAACGGGGTAGAATTCACGCTCGTCAAGTATGGAGGCATAATTTTTCGTGCGTCCAGGGATGAGACAGTGTACGGGACAGTGCATATCGCCAATCATGTGAACCAGACACCTCAGGTTAAACAAAAAGGCAGAATCTGTCAGATGCTTGTAGTCGGAAAGTGTATAGACGGCACGGTTGATGGTTTTCAGCGCATCACCTCTGTCTTCAACGGCTTTGGTATGGGGGTTGACAGACAGGGTTGGATCGGGGTCATAACTGAGGTTCTTGTCAAAATACAGTACATGCCATTGGCTGGTAAAGGCCCATTCCCCCGTACGGTGCTTATCCATCCAGACGGCTTCTTCCTTCAAGTCGTGGTGGAGCAGGTTGCTGATGATGGATTGAGCCTGAGGGGTTAAATGGTGTTGAGCTACGGCAATGATATCCCGATGGCCTGCATTCCCCCAGGAATAAGCATTCTGGAGCCACAGGCTTGACAGAGCAATGAATAAAATGATGTGTTTCATATAATAAGAGGATTGATGTATTGGCCTTTTGACTTCGTTTGGCTGCCATATTCAATGGCATGCAGAGGACAGTGGTGGTAACAGCTCAGGCACATGGCGCAGTTGGTTCCCCAAGCGGGGTGCCCTGCTGTCAATTGGATGTTTGCCAGCGGACACACGATGCTGCATTTGCCACAACCGATACACTTGTCTGTTACGTGGAACTTCCTGCTGTCCATCAGAAATTTTCGGAAAAAAGAACCGAGAATGTGGGTCTTTGCCCAAGCCATTTTCCCGGGGATGGTCAGCAGGTTGCTGACTCTTCGGTGTAAGACGATATCACAGATGCGCTTGGCAGTCTGAGGAGCGAGGGCCAGTTTGGCTTCTTCCACAGTTTTGCTGTCAACGTTAAATCCTGGGAGGCATACATAGGTATTAGGCATTTGTACGGCAAATGCACTGTGGAGCGTCCATCCTCGGCTATGGAGAAGTTTTTCAACTTCGGTTTCGGTCTTGCCCATGTCGTCACCGCAGGTACAGGCGATGTAGGTGTAATTTTCCCTGTAATTTTTTAATTCCATGTGGCAGATAAAGCGCTTTACAATGTCTGGCATGTTCCAGCCATAGACGGGAAAGACAAAACCGATGCGCTCGTTGTCTTTAAGGTTATAAGAGGTGTTGCCGTTCAGTAAGTCCTTGCTGATGTCGTGAGTGGCTTCTGACGTTGCAGCTTGCAAACATTGTGCAAGCCACAATGAATTACCTGTGCCTGAAAACCAAAATATCATTGTGATATATGCCTTTAGTATGCAAAGGTAATCTATTTTGACAGAAAAAATCAGGCCATAAAGAAAATATCCTTGTTTTTTTTGCATGTCTATGAGAGTCTTACTCAAGAGAAGCGTCAGGCCGTTCAGACAGAAGGGGACAACAGATAGTATTAAATCTCTATAGTCTGACCTTAATGTTATACGGGGATTTTTGTACCTTTGTATGTGGATAACGTGCATGTCAATGTTCAAGAACGTTCGCAAAATAAGTTGCTTTTTCGCAGTTCTGCTGATAGGCTTGTTCTTTGCTCAGGAAACTGGTGCTAAGGAAAAAAAGTCGGCAGACAAAAAACGCCAACCCGTGGCAGAAGCCTTGCCTGTGCCCGATGAAATGGCGCAGATGGGACTACGACAGAAAAACTTATACGATGTTGAGGAGGCAAGAATACTGACAGAAGCAGATTTCCTTAACCGCGAAGGAATAGATGTTTCGCATTATCAAGGTCTGATAGATTGGAAGGATGTTTCGGCCAGTGGCATGGTAGGTTATGTCTATATTAAAGCGACAGAGGGGGCAGGGTTGATGGATGACTGTTATGAATACAACCTCAGAGAAGCCCGGAAGCATGGCCTGCTGGCAGGCAGTTACCATTTTTTCCGCTCTAATGCTTCGGTGGAAGAACAAATGGCAAACATGACGGCGACGGTTAAAAAGAATGAACAGGATTTGATACCGATTATAGACGTAGAACGAGTCAATGGCAGTGTGTCTACATTTATTTCCCGTTTGCATGCTTTTATGAATGCTGTTGAAAAGCATTATGGGTGCAAGCCAATATTATATACTTTTGTTAATTTCTATAATAAATATCTGCAAGGGCAGGGATTTGGCAAATACCCGTTAATGATAGCTTTTTATCGCGATGATCAGCCTTTGCTCAACGATGAGCATCCATATGTTATATGGCAGTATACATCTCATGGTGAAGTACCAGGAATAGATGGAAATGTAGACCAGAGTCGCATAATGGATGGATATACAATTAATGATATCAGGTATTAATGGGATATAAGAAACGGGTCGCAGTTACGTTGAACTACCACACATTTGAAGAGGTTGACCGCATTAAGATGTTGTGGCACTTTCAAAAGGGCAGTTCGGAAAAATATGGTTGTTCCTGGTTAGTGAAAAGGGAAAATGACACATGGCGTGGCGAATGTGATTTTCCAATTCAGGATAAAGCACTGTCTGCATTCTATTTCGAAGTGTGGCGGGGCGAGGAGATGATTGATACGGAACCATGCTATTGTCATTTCGCCGGCATATCCAATTGCGTCGGTGCAGATATTGCCTGTCGCTGGATTACCAATAGAGATGAAAATAATTACCGATATACTTCAGCTTTTATTTGTTGCATTTATTCACCTGCCCCTGTAATGGTGTATAAGACCAAACAACCACAGGTTTGTTTCATTGTGCAGGATTTTGTCTGTCCTAAGGGATACGAATTGTATCTTGTGGGTAATGAACCTTGTCTCGGTGCATGGGATGTCAGCAAGGCTGCCCGCATGAATAAAGCAGGCTTTTATTCATATTATGCAGATTGTCCCGCCATGGCATATCCGTTGCAATATAAATATGTACTGAAGGAGGAAGCTACAGGCAATGTTATCTGGGAAGAGGGAGCCAACAGATATTTGGCTGCGCAGCCGTGTTGCTCAAGTGGTATGTTGCCGGTTGTTGAAGATACGGCTTTGGCTCTTCCGCAATATACCGATAAGTTGGCTGGAATTGTTGTTCCGGTTTTCTCGCTCCGCTCTAAAAAGAGTTGGGGAGTAGGGGATTTCGGGGACCTGCGGAAAATGATAATATGGGCTCATAGCGTGGGGCTGAATGTGCTTCAAGTGTTGCCGGTGAATGACACGACCCGCAGTGGAGGTTGGGAGGAGTCGTATCCATATAATTCAATATCAATATTTGCCCTGCATCCGATGTATGCAGACCTGAATGTGCTGGGCAGTCTTAAGGATAAGCGTGCGCAGCGTCAATTTGAAGTCAGACGGAAGGAACTCAATAATCTTCCGCAGGTAGACTATGAGGCTGTCAACAAATTAAAAAATGATTTCTTGCAGACTTACTATGAGGAGCATAAAAATGAGATTAAGGTTGACATGACTTTTTATGAAGGCCTGATGAAGCCTTATATCTACTTTCGCGTGTTGCAGGATGTCTATCGTACGGCTGATTTCCGAACATGGCCCGTCCATGGCCGTTATGATGAAACGGTATTGGACCTGTGGATGAAGCAGGAAGGGCATGAGGATAAAGTCCGTTACTATGCCTGGGTGCAGCAACTCCTTGTAGATCAGCTGGAATCTGTGCATGACTTTGCACGCAAGAGCCAAGTAATACTCAAAGGAGATATGCCCATTGGTGTCAGTCGTGACAGTGCTACGGCATGGTATTATCCTCAATATTTCCATTTTGACGGACAAGCAGGGGCACCTCCGGATTTCTTCTCTGAGAAGGGACAGAATTGGGGATTTCCTACTTATAATTGGAAGAATATCCTTAATGATGATGGCATATGGTGGAGGCAGCGTCTGCAATTTATGTCACGTTTTTTTGATGCCTACCGCATAGATCATGTTTTGGGATTCTTCCGTATTTGGCAAATTCCTTATGGTACGTCAGACGGGCGGCTTGGATATTTTTTGCCAGATTTGCCGATGACGGAAGATGAAATACGG
>CACYCZ010000025.1 GCA_902773055.1 uncultured Bacteroidales bacterium | reverse complement strand
ACCTTGAAACGCAGGTCCTCCATCAGTTCATAAACATAGCCGGGACCTTTGTAGGTTTGTATATCTAAATCACCCACCGTATCATTGCACTTCAGGTTGTTCACCCACAGGATTGTCGTCAACTCGGGGAAAGTATCGGACAAATAATCAAGCAGTTCCCTGGCCTGCTGTTCCTCGGCATCGTTTTCCATGTGGAACTGGAACAAAAGCATGATTTCGCCCGAGTTGGATGTACGGAACATCATGTCGCGGAGCAACCCCGTCTGTGCCCGCAGGTCAAAGAAAGTCAGCTGGTGGTGACCGGCATATTCTCTCACTGCATTGCGCACCCTGTTCTGAATATTGTCCATAAGGTAACACGCCGTAATGTCCAGCACTTTGTCAAAGGCGCCGGGGATATGAAATCCCACAGCATTCATATCGTCATAATGAACATCCTGGGCGATTTCCTCTTCCGTCAGCCAGCGCTTGTTGCTGAAACTGAACTCCAACTTGTTGCGGTAAGACCGGATCTTCTCTGCCCCAATGATAGGCCTTGGCTGAGGATGTGGCAGCTTACCTATCCGCTCAAGGGCATCCACTACCTGTTGCTGCTTGAAGGCTATCTGCTTGGCATAGTCCAGCGTCTGCCATTTACAGCCACCGCAAATGCCGAAGTGAGGACAGAATGCAGGCACCCTGTCAGGAGAATAGGCATGAAACCTGATAGCCTTGGCTTCCATGAAGCTATGCTTCTTGCGCGTAACCTGCAAATCCACGATATCACCGGGAACAACAAACGGGACAAAGACGACATAACCGTCTATGCGCGCCAAGGCTTTGCCTTCGGCAGCAAAATCGGTGATTGTAATATGCTCCAAAACAGGGAGGTTCTTTTTCTTTGACATAAGATTGAATTATTCGATGATAGTTAATTTGGCATATTTCAGCAAAAGTTTTTTCTCGCCAAGATGACGGAACTCAATGGTAGCCGTAGCATTATCAGGGGAGCCGGAAAGAGCCTTGATTTCGCCTTCGCCGAAACGGGCATGCTCTACGTGCGTACCGACATGGCAAGGACAATTATTTATCATTACCTCCTCCAAAGACGAGGACTCCTGATGCTGAGCAACTTCAACTTTATGCAACACACCGGGCGAAGGGCGAAGCGAAGTTGATGCACGGAACAAAGGCTGTTGAGCATGGAACACCTGTTTGTTTTCTTTGCCACTCTGAATATATTGGGGAGCGATTTCATCAAGGAAACGGCTCGGTTTGTAGAAGTCCATTTGACCAAAACGAAAACGCGACTTGGCACAACTTAGGAGACAACGGTTCTTCGCTCGCGTTATTGCCACATAGAACAGGCGCCGCTCCTCCTCCAATTCTTTTTGGGAATAGAGAGCCTGCTGATTGGGGAAAAGCTCCTCCTCCATGCCGACGACAAAGACGGTATCAAATTCCAATCCCTTGGAAGAGTGGACTGTCATGAGCGTGACCAGATTTTCATTCTCAGTACCTTGCTCATCTGTATCCGATAGCAGGGCAACCTCACTGAGATAATCTGTCATATATACATGTTCCGTTGCGCCCGTTTCACGTTGCATACTAACAAACGTATACATACCATTGGTCAATTCGGAAAGATTATTCTTCATCTCAAATCCTTCGGGAGAAGTATCCCTGTTCAACTCTGCCATAATACCAGACTCTGTCAGAATCTTCTGTCCTAAAATATATGCATCTGTCCCATCTGCACGAAGCGATGTTATCATATCGTAGAAAGACTGCAACTTTGACTTTGTGCCGGCATTAATTTGCACGCCATAGGTTTGAGGTGTCGCCATAACATCCCATATACCAGCCCCATTATCGTGGGCAGCACCAAGAATTTTCCCGACAGTAACCGCTCCCAGACCACGCACAGGATAATTGACGGCACGCTTGAAAGCTTCTTCATCATTGGGATTAACAATAAGACGGAAATATGCAAAAACGTCTTTTACAATCTTACGGTCATAGAAAGACTGACCACCATAAACACGGTAAGGAACAGCGTGTTTTCTCAACGCCTCTTCAAAGATACGGCTCTGAGCATTGGTCCTGTACAAAATAGCAATCTGATTATATTCAATATGCTTCTGCCGGACAAGGAACTGGATTTTGTTGCTTACAATCTCTCCCTCCTCCACATCACTGAATGCATATTGGATTGACAACGGATCACCTTCAGCATTCTCACTGAAAATTGTCTTCGGTATCTGACGGTTATTTTTCTCAATCAGACTATTGGCTGCTCCGACAATATTACGTGTAGAGCGATAGTTCTGCTCCAACTTAAACAAACGGGAATCAGAAAACAATTCCTGGAACTGAAGGATATTCTCTATGTTTGCTCCCCGAAAACTATAAATACTCTGGGCATCATCACCAACTACACAAATACGACGGTGTACCTGCGAAAGTTGAATCATAATCCTATGTTGCGCATAGTTCGTATCTTGGTACTCATCCACCAATATATAATGAAACCTTTCAGCATAGCGCTGACATATCCCAGGATAGTTTTCAAACAGCAGAAATGTATATAGCAACAGGTCATCAAAATCCATTGCATTAGCCTGAAGGCATCGCCTGCAGTAAATAGAATAGATCTCTCCAAGCAACGGCATCCTGGCATTTATATCACGTTGCATTATTTCTTTACTCCTGGCATATTCTGCAGCAGTAAGCAAAGCGTTTTTTGCCTCAGAGATTCGAGACTGCACCACACCAACTTTATAAATCTTGTCATCAAGATTCATATCCTTAAGTATGGCTTTTAGCAGACTGCGGGAATCAGAAGTATCATAAATTGTATAATCCGACGTAAAACCAAAAAGATGAGCTTCTCTGCGCAGGATACGATTAAACACAGAATGAAATGTTCCCATCCATAGAGAATTTGCCTCAAAATCCCCGACCAGAGTACCCACCCTGGTCTTCATTTCCCGAGCAGCTTTATTGGTAAATGTCAAAGCTAATATATTGTGTGCCCGCATCCCTGTTGACAGCAGATAAGCAATTTTATAGGTTAGCACCATCGTCTTTCCTGAACCGGCACCAGCAATTACCAATGATGGTCCGTCTACATATTTCACAGCATTCTGCTGGGAAGGATTGAGCCTGTTTAAGAAATCAGCGTTCGACATTTATTAATATTTACGATCTTTCCAGTTTTTATTTAAATAGTCTTTCAACTTGGCCTCTGTCGGATTATCCTGTGCTTCCCATAGCCGTAATCCGGCCAAACCATCTGGTAAATACTGCTGCTCAACAAAATGGCCGGAAAAATCATGAGGATATTTATAGTTTACACCATAGCCTATCTCGGACATCAACAGCGTTGGAGCATTACGAAGATGCAGCGGTACAGGTTGATTACCGGTGGATTCCACCGTAGACAAAGCATTACCTATACCCATATATGCAGAGTTACTTTTTGGACTTGAAGCCAAATAAATCGTTGCTTCAGCCAAAGGTATTCGTCCCTCTGGCATACCTATTTTCTCCACAGCCTCAAATGCAGCATTCGCCAGCAACAATGCATTAGGATTGGCGAGCCCAATATCCTCAGAAGCAGAGATAACCAAACGACGTGCTATAAATTTAGGATCTTCACCCGCCGCAATCATACGCGCCAACCAATACAAAGCAGCATCTGGATCACTTCCACGAATACTCTTAATAAAGGCAGAGATAATATCGTAATGCATCTCACCTTTTTTATCATAGGCTTGCGGATTCTGCTGCAATTCTTTAGAAACAATTTCATTGGTAAATACGACAGGGTGGCCTTCGGGTACTGAAGAAACTATCAAATCTATAATATTCAATAATTTTCGGGCATCTCCGCCACTATAACCAAATAAGGCATCCGTTTCCTTAATTTCAACTTGACGTTGGGATAATAAGCTGTCATTTTTAAAAGCATTCTCCAACAATTTTTGAAGGTCTTCTTTCTGAAGGCTCTTCAGTATATAAACTTGGCAACGCGACAGCAGAGGTCGAATCACCTCAAAAGAAGGATTCTCAGTTGTGGCACCTATTAAGGTAACAATCCCTTTCTCAACTGCTGCTAATAAAGAATCCTGTTGAGACTTACTGAAACGATGGATTTCATCAATAAATAGGATTGGCGGTTCTGAGTTGAAGAAACGGGATTTTTGTGCTGTCTCTATCACTTCACGAACATCCTTTACACCACTATTAATGGCACTCAAGGTAAAAAAACCAACGTTAAGTGCTGTTGCGACAATATTCGCCAACGTTGTCTTTCCAACTCCAGGAGGTCCCCATAAAATAAAAGATGAAACCCTCTTGTTTTCTATCATCTTTCGTATTACACCATCCGGCCCTACTAAATGGGACTGACCAATATAATTATCAAGAGTCGTAGGTCTTAATCGTTCTGCAAGAGGAACTGCCATATTTTTTACTGTTAAAGCGTTCTGTCTGATTATTTCAAAGTCGAGTAATCATATTCTTCACGATGCCCTATCATGAATTTCTGCAAATCATACATCGAACCATTATATATATTGAAATCAATTGTTCCTTTTATTCCATCAATCTTACCATTATCCGTATACTGCCACATCTTCCAAGCTCCTTTATATTCCAACGTATCTACATAATAATGCGCAATCCAATATGGAAAAGTATTTAGCAACGAATCGTTTAGATACTTCATCTTAAACTTATAATTGGTATATATAATCGGTTTCACGCCATAGTATTCTTCAACTATTTTAAGCCATTCCAATGCCGCATTGCGTATTTGCTCCGGCTCCAAATTGCCTTTATGCTCTATATCCAACACAGGAGGAAAATCACCCTCATTTAACTGAACATTATCCAAAAAGTATTCTGCTTGCAAACGAGGAGATTCTGATGGCAAAAAAAAATGATAAGCTCCACAATAGATACCATTTTCCCTTGCCATCCGAAAGTTATAATTAAAATATTCATCTACAAAATCCGTTCCCTCTGTTGCCTTCATAATGACAAAACGAAGCGGTTCGCCATCCAAACTCGCCCCTTTGAGCATATCCCAATTAATATTACCCTGATAATGGGATATATCTATTCCGCGTATCGAATAGCCGTTAGGCTTGACTTCACCATATAATCCTTTCCAACGCAAAGATGACGGTCTGACTATAAAATGATAAAAAACGAAAGCATATACCGCCAAGGTCAAAACAGCAAAAAGCCATTGCAACCATTTGGGAATATAAGAAAACTGACCGCTATGGGTTTCCCTCATCTTAAATTCCATTCTGTTCAGGTCAGCAAGCCCCATCTCTTATTCAAACGACTAAGTAGAGACACCAGTATTGAGCAGGTGTCTCTACGTATCTATTAATTTAATATTCTATTTTATTTAGCCTGTTCCAAACGGAGTGTCTCCGTTGTACGGTCACATACCTCCGTTGGTCCCCAATACTGTATCGGGCCTGGATAGGTATAACATGTTTCCTTCTTCCATGCATCGCGCTTTGCAGCAAAAGCCTTGAAAGGAGCGCCATCCAGTTCCACAAGAGCTTTGCGTATAACTGGTTTCATCTTGCCATTGCGTCTCTCCATATTCATCATCATAGTAATGGGAACACCACCTGCTATCCATTGGTCTGCTGGCGCCGTTGTATTTTTAACAATTGCCATATAGCCTGTCTTCCCACGCGCAATCAATTCAGAAGCACTCATGCCAAGAGAATAGCAATAATCAGCATCAAAGTTGGATGGAGCAGCGCAACGTCCCTCATAACCGAAGAAATGATGCTGTGTCGCAAACTTACCAACATATTTGCCTTCTGCTTTCATCTTCTCTAACTTCTTCGCTACCATTTGAGACAACAACTTCTCTGTCTCAATCAAAGAAACCTGAACATTTCCATGAGGATCTCTTTCTCCTGTCAACTGCTCTGCGAAAGAGCGAGGCAAGGAAGCAAATACGGGCATATTTTCAGCAGACAATTTTTTATTCAGCCATTCTATGCGGTCTTCCGGTGCATCCTGAGCATACTCTGCAGAAGAAAGGAGATCATTTAGCTCTGCTATCAGTTTTTTCACTGCTGGAATAAACTCAATCAGGCCTTCCGGAATCAGTGCAACGCCAAAATTATTTCCTTGTGCGGCACGATCTGCTACTGCTTGAGCAATGTAATCAACAACATCATCAAGAGACATGTTTTTCTTTTGAATCTCTTCAGATACCAATGCAATATTAGGCTGTGTTTCCAAAGCGCATTCCAGAGCTATGTGTGAAGCACTTCGACCCATCAACTTAATGAAATGCCAATATTTCTTTGCAGAATTAGCATCACGTTCAATATTGCCTATTAACTCGGAATAAGTCTTACATGCGGTATCAAAACCGAAACTTGTCTCAATCTGATCATTCTTCAAGTCACCATCAATAGTCTTCGGACATCCGATTACCTGTATGCCTGTATTGTTTGCAAGGTAATATTCAGCCAACACACATGCATTTGTATTAGAATCATCTCCACCGATGATAACCACTGCGTTGATATTTAATTTCTTCAGGATCTGCAATCCACTCTCAAACTGAGCTGTTTCTTCCAATTTCGTACGACCTGATCCGATAATGTCAAAACCACCAGTATTACGATATTCATCAATAATTTCTGCTGTCAGTTCAACATATTTGTGCTCAATCAGTCCTGCAGGTCCCAAGAGGAAACCATAGAGTTTGTTGGCAGGATTAAGTTTCTTTATGCCGTCAAAAATTCCGCTAATTACATTATGTCCGCCAGGTGCTTGACCGCCTGACAGAATAACACCAACATTAACAGATGTCTTTGTGGCATCACTTACCTTTCCTTCACTTGGAACAAATTCCAATAACGGAAGGCCGTATGTATTAGGAAATAATTTTTCAATATCTTCCTGGTCTCCGACACTCTGGGTCGGTTTACCTTCTTTCAAGGTTACTACACCCTGAAGTCCTTTTGGCAACTTAGGTTGATAAGCTGCTCTTGCCTTTTGCAATGCACTCTTGTCCATATATAACAGATTGAATTTATAATGTTATTATTTTACGCAAAGATAGGAATTTTAATGCTAACTACAATAAGATTTAGCGGCCTGATTCTTTTTTCTTAGTCGGATATTTAAAATCTTTTTCCTCTGTCACGTCTATTTCGTTGCCGCTATTGTCAACAAAGCTATATTGCAAGAAAGCCATTGACTGATCTGCCACGATGTGAACTCCCATTCCATATGTCAACTTCCATTTCCACTTCAAACTAAAAAGACCCTTATTAATATATGCAGCAACATAAGGATGGACATGTAATTTGAATGAATTTATTTTTTGTTCACGCTTAACCGACTTAATTTTTTCTTCCAGGGTATCTGTAAACAGAATGCTTGGTTTTATTTTGCCTGTTCCGAAACAAGATGGGCAATTTTCCTCCACATCAATATTCAACACAGGGCGGACACGTTGACGTGTAATCTGCATCAGGCAGAATTTACTCAACGGCAGGATATTATGCTTAGAACGGTCACCTTTCATATTTTCCTGCATTCGTTCGTATAGTTTACGCCTGTTTTCAGCATCAACCATATCTATGAAGTCTATGACAATGATACCTCCCACGTCACGTAATCTCAGCTGGCGGGCTATTTCATCTGCAGCGCCGAGATTCACTTCCATAGCATTAGCCTCCTGCCCTTCACTGTTTTTCATTCTGTTACCGCTATTCACATCTATCACACACAGAGCCTCTGTCTGTTCTATAATCAAATATGCTCCATGCTTATAGGTCACCGTCCTTCCAAACGATGATTTAATTTGCTTGGTAATCAGGAAATGATCAAAAATCGGTTGTCCTCCTTTATACAGTTTAACTACATCCTCGCTACCTTGAGATATAAACTTTACATAATTTTTTATTTCCTCATACGTTGCTTCGTCGTTTACGTGAATTGATTCAAAATTAGGATTAAACAAATCACGTATCAAAGCTACCGACCGACTGGTTTCCTCGTGAACAAGCTGTGGATATTTACGGGCCTGCTGTATTCCGGTTATTGCTTTTTCCCATCGCTTCAGCAACAATTCCATATCCTCATCCAATTCAGCAGCCTTTCTGTTTTCTGCAACGGTACGAACGATTACACCGAAGTTCCTGGGCTTGATACTCTCTACAATAAGTTTCAGTCGGGAGCGTTCTGCCGAAGATTTAATCTTTGTTGACACGCTCACCTTGTCGCCCATCGGCATGAGCACCAAATAACGGCCTGGAAAGGATATCTCACATGTCAGCCGCGGTCCTTTGGTAGAAATTGCTTCCTTTATGATTTGAGTCATAATCAAATCACCGACCTTCACAGCGTCACTTATATTGGATTCCTTGGCTAATGTCTGGTTGAAACTGGCCTTGGAGATAGGATACAGGTGTTTCCTGTCACTTACGACTTGTCGTATATACTTCTGGGTAGAAGGGAAATAAGCAGTAATATCCTGATAATGTAAAAAGGCATCTTTCTCATGGCCTATATCTACAAAGCAGGCGTTCAATCCAGGCATGATTTTCTTTACCTTGGCGATATAAATATTACCCCAAGCAAAGGTTTCATCTTTGCCTTCTTTCTGAAGTTCAACCAATTTGCCGTCCTCAAGCAAGGCTATCGACACTTCCTTGGGACTTACATCAACTACTATTTCGTTTCCCACGTTTCTGTATTAAAAAAGAAAGAACAAACTTTTTCAGACCACAGTCATAAAGTTTGTTCTTAGATTACTTCTTCCTAACGAAGAACAGAATTACTTGCTCTTATGTCTGTTCTTTCTTAGTCTTTTCTTGCGCTTGTGAGTAGACATCTTGTGTCTCTTTTTCTTCTTACCGCTTGGCATGACTAAAAATTTTAAATCAAATTAGAAAAATATTAAGCGTTCTTCACAGCATTGCCAAACACCTTAGCTGGCTTGAATGCGGGAATATTGTGCTCTGGAATTATCAAGGTTGTATTCTTTGAGATATTGCGTGCAGTCTTTGCTGCTCTTCTCTTCAAAGTAAAGCTACCGAAACCACGGAGATAAACATTCTTACCACCAATCATAGAATCTTTTACGGATTCCATAAAAGCTTCAACTGTTGTCAACACGGTTGCTTTATCAATACCTGTTTTCTTTGAGATCTCATTAACGATATCTGCCTTTGTCATAATACTTTTTATTTTAATTGTTTATATAATATTTCCATTTTCGGACTACAAAGTTAGCTTTTTTTTATTAATCCAACTATAATTAGCAAGGAAAAAACCTTTTTTTTTAACAAAATCTTTTTTTTTTTCTGTTTGGGGATTTCCGAAATGTCTTTTTTATGGATTATATCGCAAGGAATACATTGGATAGCCACTTTTTCGCAAATGGGAAATAGTTTCATAGTATGGCGTATCACAGCAATCGGTCAGTCCGACCTGAAAATTCTCTCCGTCAAACCTCCCTGTCGTAGCCTGGTCTGAAAACTGGTGCCAATGCACTCCGACAATATTCGGATTTTCCAGCGCCGATTTGATATACCGTTCCATTGCCAGACCCCTCTGTTCCTGACTTTCCACATCAATCAGGCTTCCATGGAACATACCTCTGTCCATTGCGCCAAAATGATATTCTCCTATCATGATCGGCTTGTCGATGTCGCTGGAATGAAAGTGGCTCAAATCATATTGGTAAGAATTATAACTGATAATATCGCAATAGTCAAAGGCGATATTAAGCACATCGCTGTTGACATTTCCTGCGAAACGACATCCCATGTACATGACACCCGGCGCATATTTTTTGAACGCACTTTTAATATTGGAGAAATACTTGTGTACTATCTGGTGATTAAACGCTATCAGATCGGGAGTTGTCATTTTGCTTACCTTAACTCCCACACGGTCATATGCCAATTCGCCCCATGAATCATAGTATGTGCCCCATGCTGCGTTGAGTTTCTCTATTGACGGGTATTTACTTTTCAGCCATGTAATCATTGCCTGCTTACACGGTTGCTCTGGAGGTGCTTTCAATGTTGTTTCTGCAAGATAGGTCACAGTATTCCATTTTATTTCGTTGTCAACAAAGAAGCCCAGACACCAAGGATCCTCTACTTCCTTTTGACGCGATTCAAACTGTTGTCTCAGTGATTCATTAAAACTGTCATCATACGGATCCATAAAGGGCCACCAGCCTGTAGTGCCTTCTATAGGCCTGCTCACTACTTCCAGACGATCTATATAGGGAGTTTTATCCATCAGGCAGATATCCCTGTCCGAAGAGTTGGCTATCGTATTCAGTCCCCAGCTCCTGAGGCGCCGGTGGGCACGCTCCGCAAAAACCCGTTTGTAATCCTCGCCATATTTGCGATAACAGTTTGCCGATGAAAAATCATAGGTGGAGTCAATTCCACGGGCCGCATAATAAGGTTTCAGCAGCATGTCGTGCGTACGGTAAAAGCGGGACATCGGAGTTCCTTCTTTTGGCAATTGGTCGAAATAAGAAGTGCGATCTTCCAGTTTTTCGCCGTGCAATGGTGTTACCGCTGTTGAAGTTGTTACTCTCACGACACCATTGCTCCAAAACAGATATCCGTCAGGGTCTACCATCCACCATTTCCCATTTACTTTCTGGACACGGAAATGGCCTGTTGCATCCAGACGCGGCCCCTTCTTGAAACCGCCATATCGGTCCCAGTCTTGGGGACCTGCATGGTTTGCAAGGTCCTTGTCTTCCTCTTTGACTGCTTTTCGGAAATCAGCATCACTGTGTATTTTGCCAGGCCAATCCTGGTACTTAAACTGTCCGTACTGGTCTATGAAGGGGAAAAAGTCTTTCTCATCCCGATGCATGGCCTCATGCAGCGTTTTCAGCTCTCCGGCAAGAATACGAGGGGCCACTATTTGCCAGCGCTGTCCCTTATGCATCCTTGTGCCGATTATCTTCACTCCCGTCACACGGCTCAAATCAACATCATAGCAATACGACTGCGTCAGCCTTGAATAGGGAGTATTGCGCATCAGCCTGAATCCTGATGCAACTTCCGGATGAGGCAACGCAGGCAAGAAATCAAAGCTGACGTCACGCTTCTCTCCAGGATTGATGGTATACTTCCTGTTGTGAAGGCCTTTCACAGGTTCACGAAACACCGTATCTCTGTTCATCAGTTCCACTGTCAGATAGAGCGGATAGCGCTGGTCTTGATTTTCCACAGTGAACTGCAGCCTGTTATATCCGTCAAGATTATATTCATCGACAAAGCGCACGCCGCTGGTGCCGAAACCGACAGCCGTGACGTCTATCACTTCCCCTTTGACTACCACCCTGCCAGCCCGGCGTATCTGCTTGTGCTGTTTCACCAATTCCAACGTAGGATGCTGGGCATATGAAAGAGTCGACATCAGTACGTTGGCAACAAAAAACAATATTATTTTTCCCTTCATGACATCAAAAATCAAAAACTGATGCAAAAGTATTCATTTTTTTTGTTCACAGAAAAATAAACCCGTACTTTTGTACAGATAAAAAACTCCCTATAAATTAATTAATGTAAAAAGCTATGTTAAGATTAAATTGTTTTTTTCAAGCCAAGGACAAGAGCGCTTTTGACAAAGCGCTCAAGGCAGCCGTCGCACTGACAGAAAAATCAGTAAATCACGAGGGAAACATTGCATACGATGTCTTCGCCAGTGCAACCCGCCCTCTTGTATTCATGATTTGCGAAACATGGAAAGACCAGGCGGCTCTGGACAAGCATGCCGCCACTCCCGAGTTCATTGCCAATGTCGGCATTATGAACGAATGCGGATTACTGAAACTGGAACAATTTGAATTCTAAGCCATGTCTGAGAAAATCTCCAGGCGCCAGGCTCTGAGACAGATTCTGACTGCAGGTACAGGTTTTGCCTTTGCCGGCAAGGTTCTGGCCGGACAGCAGGAAACTGCTCTCCCTACCAGCTTACCTCACAATGCCCCCACCGATGGTCCTCACATCGTGTCCCGGACATGGAACAGCCTCGGTGACACTGTAGGCCTCTTGGGATTGGGATGCATGAGGTTACCACGCCAAGGCAACAATAACGGATGGAGGGCGCCTATCAATCAGGAAATGACAAACATCATGGTTGATTATGCCCTTGCCCACGGCATCAACTATTTTGACACGGCATCAGGATACCCTGGCAGCGAAGAGGCTATGGGGAAGGCGCTGTGCCGACACCCCAGGAATTCTTATCTCATCGCCACGAAACTGTCCAACCAGCGCTCTAAGGAAAAAACTCTGGAAGATGCCCAGAACATTTTCTTCAATTCGCTGAAGGCTCTGAAGACCGATTATGTTGATTTCTACCTGCTGCACAATCTGTCCGGACCCGAAGAAATGGAGAACAGATACATTAAAAACGGTGTGCTTGAATGGCTGAAGCAAATGAAGAAAGAAGGCAAAATACGCCACATCGGTTTTTCCTACCATGGGGACAATGCTTCTTTTCCCAAACTGCTGGACAACTACTACAAGTGGGAATTTGTCCAGATACAGTTGAACTATCTTGACTGGGAAGACATGGACATACGCACAGGCAATCCCTGTGATGCCAAGACGCTCTATGAAGAAACTGTCAGGCGAAACATTCCTGTCACCATCATGGAGCCTATCCGGGGCGGTGCCTTAGCCAATGTCAACAACGGCATAAAAAAACATTTAGCCAAGCGCTTCCCCTCACTTTCACCGGCTGGAGTAGCCTTGACATTCGCATCATCCTTCCCCAATGTGCTCTGCACACTCAGCGGAATGTCCAACATGGAACAGTTGACCGAAAATGTCAACACCTTTGCCAACTTCAAGGCTTTCTCTGAAGACGACAACAGTTTTCTGATGAAAGTGGCTGGTCTTTACCGCACCAATTCCCACATACCCTGCACGGCTTGCCGTTACTGTATGCCCTGTCCGAGCGGTGTAGACATACCCGGAAACTTCGCCGTTTACAACACAGCCAGTGACAATCTCAACATTCCCGACCCTGAGCATAAGGATGACAAGGACTATAAGAACAAGAAAAAGGCATTCCTGAAAGGATTCAAGACCCTGAGCAAGGGAATGACATCTGAGATGTGCACCAAGTGTAATGCTTGTGTACCTAAATGTCCGCAGCATATCAGAATACCCCAGAAGATGCAGATGCTTACCGATTTGAAAAATTCCCTATAACCAATCTGTCCAGGAGACTGGCTATATAGCTGCTCCCCTGGCAAACCCTATTGTCCCCGATGTCTGTAAACTGACATCGGGGATATTTTTGGGGGTTACAGAACACATCTTGCTTCCCACCTTACCATTACATCAAGCATCCCACTCTCCGGACTGCTCTGGAAATGATTTCTCCGAACAGGCGAAACCACACACGTCGCAAACTCCACAAACCGATATTTTCTTTTTAATAAGGTTTGCCTCGATTTCACTATCTGCCAAACGATTAATACTGCCACTCCGCTTCCTTTATCATCCCCGCCTTGAATAAAGATACGCATCGGCATTAAAGACAATGTTTTATCCCGATTCCTTTTATGTTTACCGATGGGAAACGTATGTTCACCGTTGCGAAACATACGTTCACCATCGGCGAACATACATTCAGCGACGGTAAACATAAACTCCATCAGAAGGGAACGGCTCTCCTGTCGCCGTCCTGTTGATTCTCTATAGCCCCTGCGGGGGAAAAAACTGTCCCGACCGGCATCAGGACAGGACTGCTCACCTTATTTTTTTATACATATTGTAGCATGAGTTTTTCTTTACCATTTCAGGCAATATCTCCCCGACAGCATTGGGAATTATTGCCTTATGCCAAATAAAAGAATTGCTAAAATTTGGTATTCTGCCCGAGTTAAAGTAATTTTGTAGTTTAAATGAGCAACATAGTTATCAATAATACTTTTTTTCACAATGGAAAATAACAATCTGTTAAGAATTGCCATCCAGTCCAAGGGACGCTTATACGAAGACACAACCACCCTGCTGAAAGAAGCCGGAGTCAAAGTAAACCGTTCTGAAAGAGCCTTGTTGGTCAGAAGTACCAACTTCCCCATCGAAGTGCTGTACCTCCGTGATGATGATATTCCCCAGACTGTTGCCAGCGGTATTGCCGACATCGGCATTGTGGGACTCAATGAAGTCATGGAACGGGAAGAAGATGTTGAAATCATCCAACATCTCGGACTCAGCAAGTGCCACCTCGCCATTGCTATCCCCAAGACATCAGACTATACAGGTCCACAATGGCTGAACGGCAAGCAGATAGCCACATCATATCCCCATATCCTCAAAAAGTTTCTCGACAGCAACAAGGTTGAGGCACAGGTACACGTTATTACCGGCTCTGTAGAAATCACACCGCTCATTGGCCTGGGCGACGCTATCTTTGACATTGTCAGTTCCGGTTCCACTCTTGTAAGCAACAATCTCAAGGAAGTGGAAAAAATCATGGACAGCGATGCCGTTGTTGTTGCCGGCAAGCATCTGACTGAGGAAAAGCGAGCCACAATACATGAACTGCTGTTCCGCTTCCAGGCTGCCATTGATGCCCAGAAAAAGAAATACATCATGATGAATGCACCGCGAACCAGCCTGAATCAGATATTAGCCATCCTGCCCGAAAGCGCAAAGAGTCCTACCATCATACCGCTTGCCGATGAAAAGTGGTGCAGCGTACATACCGTCTTGGAAGAAAAGCATTTCTGGGACTGCATCGGAGAACTCAAAAAAGCCGGTGCACAGGGAATTCTCGTAGTGCCTATTGAAAAAATCGTACTCTGAAAAAAACTGATGAAAATATACACATACCCCACCCGGGAGGAACTGGAGAAAATACTGGAACGGCCGGCTTTTGACGTAACAGCCCTGTTTGACACCGTCGGCTCCATCCTCAACGACATACGCCAAAACGGTGATACCGCATTGGCTAAATACGAGTTGATGTTTGACAAAGTGAGCCTGAAGGACTTTGCCGTATCCGAGCAGGAAATTGCCGAAGCAGGACAGCAGCTCAGTCCTGAACTTGTCAAAGCCCTTCAAGAGGCCCACAGCAATATATGCCGATTCCACGAAGCCCAGCGGTTCACCCCTGTCACAGTTCAGACCTGCAACGGCGTTGTATGCCGGCAGAAAGCTGTTCCCATTGAAAAGGTCGGACTCTATGTCCCCGGAGGTTCAGCACCGCTTTTCTCCACGGTTCTCATGCTTGCCGCGCCTGCCCGCATTGCCGGCTGCAAGGAAATCATACTCTGTACCCCGCCCGACAGGCAAGGAAATATCAATCCGGCCATTCTCTATGCCGCCCATCTGTGCGGAGTAAGACACATTTTCAAGGCCGGAGGTTCACAAGCCATTGCCGCCATGACCTTCGGTACAGAGAGTATTCCCAAGGTTGACAAGATCTTCGGCCCAGGCAACCAGTATGTCATGGCAGCAAAACAGATGGCAACCCTTCATGGAATAGCCATTGACATGCCTGCCGGACCGAGTGAAGTTGCCGTCATCTGCGACGGAAATGCCGAACCTGCCTTCGTGGCAGCCGACCTGCTCAGTCAGGCAGAACACGGACCCGACAGCCAGGTCATACTCATATCCGACAACGAAAAAATCATCCGAAGCATCAATGACGAAATAGAAAAGCAGCTGCAGGAACTGCCGCGCAAGGACATAACAGCCAAGGCGCTGACCCACAGTTTCAGCATACTGACGCACAATCTGGACGAAGCTGTCAGCATATCCAACCAGTATGCCCCTGAGCACCTGATTATCGCCGCCGACAACTATCGCCAACTTTCAGAAAGAGTAACATGTGCCGGTAGCGTCTTTGAAGGGAAATGGAGCTGTGAAAGTGCCGGCGACTATGCCTCGGGAACCAACCATACCCTCCCGACAAAAGGCTATGCCAGAGCCTATGGCGGCCTGAGCCTTGACAGCTATATCCGCAAGATGACTTTTCAGGAACTGTCGGAAGACGGTATCCGAAGTATCGGCAGAACCGTCATGGAAATGGCTGGCAAGGAGGGACTGGATGCCCACAGAAATGCAATGCAACTAAGGTATAACAAAGTAAACAGACCGACGAGATGAAATCACTTGACCAACTGGTTCGTCCCAACATTTGGAGCCTGTCGCCATACAGCTGCGCCCGCAATGAATATCAGGGCAGCGAGGCTACAGCCTTTCTGGACGCCAACGAAAATCCTTACAACAACCCCTACAACCGTTACCCCGACCCTATGCAACGGGAGTTGAAAGACATAATTTCAAATGTCAAGGACGTTGCACCCGAAAACATCTTTCTAGGCAATGGCAGCGACGAGGCCATTGATCTGACTTTCCGCATATTCTGCATTCCAGGGAAAGACAATGTCGTGTCCATTGCACCCAGCTACGGCATGTACAAAGTATGCGCCGACATCAATAATGTAGAGTTTCGCGCTGTTGAGTTGGAAGAAGACTTCAGCCTCAATGCAGACAAGCTGCTCAAGGCTGTCAGCACCAGCACCAAGATAATCTTTCTCTGCTCACCAAACAATCCTTCGGGAAACTGCCTTGCAGATGAAGAAATTGAAAAAGTATTGCACGCCTTCGACGGCATTGTTGTTCTGGACGAAGCCTACAGCGACTTCGCTTTCAATGAAAGCTACCGCCACAGATTAGAGGAATATCCCAACATCATCGTCCTGAACACCATGTCCAAGGCATGGGGGTGCGCTGCAATACGGTTGGGAATGGCTTTCGCCTCGGCAGAAATCATCAACCTGTTCAACAAGGTCAAATATCCCTACAACGTCAACCTGCTCACACAGCAGAAAGCCATGGAGATAATCAGGCGCAAAGTCGATGTGGAGCGATGGGTCAACAACATACTCAATGAACGCGAAACACTGATGGATGCCTTCACCTACCTGCCCTGCTGTATCAAAGTATATCCCACAGATGCCAATTTCTTCCTGGCGAAAATGACCGATGCCAACCGAATATACAATTATCTGGTAAAATGTGGTGTCATCACACGCAACCGCACCACCCAACCGTTATGCCGTGACTGTATCAGAATAACCATCGGCACACCCGAAGAAAATAATGCCCTGTTGGCTGCATTAAGAAAATACAAGGATGAAAACTTATGAAAAAAGCACTATTCATTGACCGCGACGGAACTTTAGTCAAGGAACCTTTTGATGAACAGCTCGATGCCTTTGAGAAACTGGAATTCGTTCCACAGGTTATAAGGAGCCTTTCCCTCATCAGAGAGGAAACCGACTTTGAATTTGTCATGGTCACCAATCAGGACGGCCTCGGCACAGACTCGTTTCCGGAAAGCACCTTCTGGCCCATACATAATTTCATTCTGAACACACTCAAGGGGGAAGGCATCATATTTGACGACATCCTGATAGACAGGACTTTTGAAGCCGAGCATGCTCCAACACGCAAACCTGGAACAGCGATGCTCACCAAGTATACACAAGGAGACTACGACATGAGCCAATGCTACGTCATAGGCGACCGTGATACCGATGTAGAACTGGCCAAGAATCTGGGATGCAAATCCTTCAAACTGAGCGAGGCCATGACATGGGAACACATCGCCGATGAGATTATCGGAGGCGAGCGCAAGGCCGAAATCCGGCGCACAACCAAGGAAACCGACGTCACAGTCATGCTGAACCTCAACGGTGAGGGGAAGTACGATGTCAGCACCGGCATAGGCTTCTTCGACCATATGCTGGAACAAATCGGACGCCACGCAGGCATTGATCTCGCCATACGTGTCCAAGGTGATTTAAATGTAGACGAACACCACACTATCGAAGATACCGGCATAGTGCTGGGAGAATGCCTCAAGAAAGCATTGGGAGACAAGAGAGGAATACAACGCTATGGATTCTGCCTGCCGATGGATGACTGTCTGTGCCAGGTGGCATTGGATTTCGGAGGACGTCCCTGGCTGGTATGGGATGCCGAATTCAAACGTGAAAAAATAGGAGAAATGCCTACAGAAATGTTCTTCCACTTCTTTAAGAGCATCAGTGACAGCGCTGCCATGAACCTGAACATTAAGGCTGAAGGCACAAATGAGCACCACAAGATAGAAGCCATATTCAAAGCATTTGCCAAGGCATTGAAAGCAGCCATAAAACGCGATATCTACAACATGCAACTACCTTCCAGCAAAGGTTCGTTGTAAACGGCCCCGTCTCGGGCACACACAATCAAGGGGAGATGCTTTTTCTGCATCTCCCCTTGATTTATAGCCAAAGAAAACGGATTAAATCAGAATCTATATCCTAAGGTCAGCATAACCTTTGTCTGATCCAACTTGACACGAGTGGCAGGGAGCGCATTATTCCCGCTGCCATAGCCGTCTCTTCTCAAATTATTATCAACATAGAACGCATAGAAGTCGCCGTGCTGACTCTGGAACATGCAGGCAAGGTCAGCATAGAAATTGCCGAAATTTGTACCCATGCCGACGGTGATACGGTTGATAGCCGACGGATTCATATAAGCCGTAGAAGTTGCACAATCCAAAGAAACACTATTGATAAACTGATTATAGAAAGCATTCTTGCTGATAGGCGAAGTCACATAGTTATAACCAAGACGGATACATAATTTGGGATCAACGTACCATTCTGCACCAATCTTAAACGTGCTGACTCCCTTGAGATACTTGTCTGCCTCTTCCTTGAGAGCATCGTCACGCTCTGCTTCCCGGTCTCCCCAATCATTATATTCACCTGTATCATATGTATACTTGGCTGCAGAATAATCAGAGTACTCGTATTCAGCACCAATAGCCAACTGGTTGAAGAATGTACTTCCCAGACTGAGATTGAACTTCCATGGCGTATAAAGATTGTATTTGTAGTCAAAATCATAGCCAACATCATAAGTATCGCCTTGGGTTTCCGTCAAAGCAGTAACCAAACGTGCTGATTTCTTTGCACGCAGGGAATAGTAGGTCGGCGTCGAGAAAGACACACCGATGCGGAAAGGATTATCCTCTATAGGACGCACAATAAGACCTGCCTTGAAGTCAACACCCGTTCCTGAAATATCATAACGGTTAGAGAGCTTATACGAATCATTCAATAATAACGTACCGACACCTGCGCCTATCAAGTTCTCATAATACTCACTGTATGAGTTATAGTCAACATTGTAAAGTCCCAAAGCAAAACCCAAATAGAATTGCTCGGAGAAGTTGAAGCCTAAACTCACACTATAGTCCTGAATACTTCCCCACTGTGCCTGACGATAATCATGACCATGAGAATAATACTCAGAATCATAATCCACGTCATACAGGAAGGTTTCATAACCCATATTTGCAAGTGGCGTTGCCAGACGTCCGTCGTGGACATAATATGGTGTAGGGGGATTTGTCGTATTATCTTCATATTGAGTCGGGCCCCACTTATTAGTTAAATCGTACAACTGCATTGTCTGGGAAGGATAATTGGATGCGGTAAGAGGGTTTCCAGAATTCGGGTCAAACCTCATGGCTGACCCTATCAGCTTATTAAAATCCTTATGTTTGCGATAGCCAAAGCCGATATTTACAAACTTCGTCGTATTATTGTCGACATTCATGGAATAAACCATTCCCAGCTGGTCAAACGACATATGCGAGCCTGATTTATTATTGAATTTCTGGGCATCATTCTGAGAAACGACGCTCAATGTACCAGCAATATCAGACTTACGATACAAGCCGATACCTGCAGGATTGGAACTCATAAGGGATATATCTGCACCCAGTGCATTCATAGCTCCTCCCATACCGACATAACGCGCCGTACCATTCAATCCACTATTGGAATAATCTTCCAACTGATAGATATTCTGCGCACCGACAGCTACAGAAGCTGCCAGCAACATCATTACTATAGATTTTCTTTTCATGATAGTTTAATTTCTTTCTTATTTTAAAAGAGGAGTGAAAGACTTTTCACTCCATTTTTTTCTGTTGCGCCACACAAACTCATCAACGTCTGCCACCGCCTCCACGGGAGCCGCCACCGAAGGAGCCGCCACCGCTGGAAGAACCTCCGCCAAAGGAACCGCCACCGCGTGAGAAGCCACCACCGCCAACGCTTCCGCTACGAGAGTTGGAACCAGAACTTGTTCCGCCAAATGTACTGCTATGGCTGCTTGATGAAGAAGAACTGGAAGAACTCGGGGTATAACTGCGACTGTTGGATTCCGTACGAGGTGTATATGTGCTGGTAGAACGGCTGTTGCCTGAAGAATATGTTGTATTATTACCAGTACTGTATCCTCTGCGGGAATTCTGCTGAGTATTGTACACGCGGTTGCCATTGGTACCCGTTGTATAACTGCGGCTGTTGGATGTTGTGCTTACGGAGTTACGGGAGAATCCGCCACCGCCTACTTGGCGGGAATATCCTGCCCCCTGGCTCACAGTGCTGACGTTGTTTTTAGCCATTTGATTTTGTGAGCGGGTATTACCGGCAAAAGCACCTGAGCGGAAGCTCTTGGACAAATTGCCACCGTTACCGGCGATATTGTTGTTATTCAATGAACGATAATTGCGACCGCCCGACACCACTCTGGCATTGCCCGGACTACTTCCTGGGCGTCCCATGCGGAAGCCATTGTTATTGGCCATCTGTCCGAAGCTATGATGCCCGTATCCATGATCCCAGCCTACGTGATAGTGATGGTGACCACCGTGGAAAGCCCAGCCTCCATACCAAGGACGATCCCAGCCCCAATACAGCGGATGGTGCCATCCCCAATAATAGGAGCCCCACCATGGGTCATACCATCCCCATGTGAAATCCCAACAAGAACGATACCACCAATGATTGTAATACCAGGGGTCATAGGCATAGGTCCAATAAGCATAACTCGGCAAGCCATAGGCCCAGCCATCGTAATATACATCCCACACATCATTATAGCAGATATCCCAATAGTAAGGACTGCTTATCATAATACCTCTGCGCGGACTATAGAAACGGATTATATGCTTACTGTACTTATAATCTTCAATAGCCTGCGGATCATCTGCAACATAAGTTTCATCCTCATCGGTCAAGGATTCCTGATTTGAAGCAACGCCCGATGCAGAAGAACCGCCGCGACGGTTATACTCATCCACGTCACGGTTGTCACTATAATATTTTGCCGTTGCATTACTTTCCTTGACAGCCTTGGCACTATAAGTATACACCTCTTCCCCATTGGAATCGGTTCTGGTTATTGTCTTTACCTTCTTGGTAGGAATGTAATAAACATCACTCTGAGCACTCGCTAAAAGCGGAAAACTGCAAATCATTACTGCAAGAAACAAATACCCTTTCATGACTTTAATCTTTTATAACGTTAAACTTCTATGTCTATATTTATTCAGTTACGAAAGTACTGATTCTTTTGTAAACAAGACTGACAAAAGCATAAAAAGTTACACTTTTCTGTCATTTTTTAGTTCTTTTTAATAGCCTGCAACAATTTATTAACATTCTCTTCCTTTGTTGCCCAACTGGTACAGATGCGCACAACGGTATGTTTGTCGTCTATCCGCATCCATGGCGACAGCACAAAGTCTTGCTCCATGCGCTGAAGCGTTGCATTGTCCAAGACAACAAACTGCTGGTTCGTAGGACTCTCTGCATAAAACCGTACTCCAAGCTGCTGCAAGCCATTCTTCAGCAGCATTGCCATATCTATAGCATGCCGGGAAATAGAATAATACAGATTGTCTGTAAACAATGTCAGGAACTGCAGTCCGAGGAGGCGTCCCTTGGCAAGCATGCCTCCCTGCTGCTTGATAAAGTATCTGAAATCGCGTTTCAAGCTATTGTTGACAATAACTACAGCCTCGCCAAACAGGGCACCGACTTTGGTTCCTCCTATATAGAAGACATCGCAGCACTGTGCCAATGTCTCCATTGTCACGTCACAGCCTTGACTGCACAATCCATAGCCCAGGCGGGCACCATCGACAAACAAGGGCAGGCCATAATGCCGGCATACTGAAGAAATATCCTGAAGTTCCTTTTTTGAATAGACAGAACCCACCTCTGTCGGGAATGAGATATAAACCATCCCGGGCTGAACCATATGTTCCGGCCCGTCCTCTGCATAATGGCTGTCTATTGCCGCCTTTATCTGGGTTGCGTCAATCTTTCCGTTGCATGACGGCAGCACCAGGACCTTATGGCCTGTGTGCTCTATTGCTCCCGTTTCGTGTACACTGACATGTCCCGTATCGGCCGCCAACACACCCTGATGAGGGCGCAAAACAGAAGATATGACCGTTGTATTGGCCTGCGTGCCACCGACGAGGAAGTGGACATCCACATCATCGCTCCCGACGGCTTTTCTAATAGCCTGACGGGCCATTTCACAATAGTCATCCTCCCCATATCCCACAGTCTGCTCCATATTGGTTTTCCGAAGCGCCTCCAAAATCAGGGGGTGACAACCTTCATTATAATCACACTGAAATTGTATCATCTGATTCCATCTATAATTTTCAGACAGCAAAATTAAACATTTCGTAACATCCGAATCATATATATACGGTTATTTCTCTATATCAAAAATTTGGTCAAAACTATGAATCGCATTACCTTTGCAATCTATACATTAATACTATTCTGAAACTAAAAAACATCTATTCATGAAAAGAACATTAGGAATTACCGCCCTGTTTCTCTTTGCAGTAACTTCGTCATGGGGATGGGGAAGGCTCGGTCACGCTACCGTTGCCAAAATTGCAGAACAGCACATGACACCTAAAACCAAGCAAAAAGTCGCTGAAATACTGAACAACGAGAGCATCATACTCTATGCCTCATATCCGGATGAGCGCAAGACAGACGAGGAGATGCAGGTCAGCTTCGGCGTAAAATTCAACGACGGCACCAAAGGCAGGGGGGCTTATCCCCACACTTTTGAAGTTGACATGAACTTCAAGCCCTTTCGCGGATACATTGACAACGGGCGCTATGTCAAGAACTGCATCCATTTCATTGAGGAATACGCTGATGACCTGAAGAACAATATCAAAAATCTCAGCCAAGAGGAGAAATTCAAGGAACTGGTATGTATAGTACATTTCGTGGGTGACATGCATTGCCCCGAACACATCAGGTACAACCCTGAAGACATGACCATCGGATACTATAATGTCAAGTACAACGGCGAAAACCTCCGGTATCACACTTACTGGGACGATCAGTGCATCACAGCCCGCTTTACCTCCAGCTTCACCGACATCGCTTACCTGCTGGACACCTATACCGAAGAGCAATACAAGGAGATTGTCAAAGGCGGACCCTACGACTGGGGAGAGGATGCTGCCAGATGCTCTTACCATATCCATAAGGTCAAGGAAGGAACAGTCATCACCAAGCAATGGGTCAACGATACTGCCATCCCTCTTGTCAAATCACAACTGACCAAGGCAGGCTACCGGCTGGCAGAACTGCTCAACCGTATTTTTGACAAATAAAACAGCTGCATCAGGACAGGTCCCCTGTCATTGACATCCCATAAAGCAAAGAACAGGCGTTGCCATATATACCGAGGCAACGCCTTTTCTTTTATCCAGCTGATTTCTAATGTTTAACCGCTGTCCATATAGCGCTTCTCTCCTCCGTCAAAGGTATCGTTCTTGTGACAACGGCTCCATGGGTGGCATATCTTTAAACCGGCTTTCATCCGTCCTGCAAATGCCAGCCCCTGAAAACCGATATTGCCACAGGAGAAACTTATCCCTCTTTTTTATATATTCCGGAATATTCAGTACATTATTTTTCCACGACTAAAAAACAAAGTGAACAGGATTGCCCCTGTTCACTTTGTGGACCAGGAGGGAATCGAACCCTCGTCCAAACGAGGAAAGAAGATGCTTTCTACATGCTTATCTCTTCCAAACATTCAGCCATAGTACGGGAAAGAGCAACCAAACCACGACCTATCCTCTAAAAAATTTCATCATCGATGCGAGGCCATCTCTGACTATTTCCGATTTGCTGCACCACCTTATCAGTACGCTTCGGAACAACAGCTTCTGGGT
>CACYCZ010000024.1 GCA_902773055.1 uncultured Bacteroidales bacterium | reverse complement strand
AGGTACAATGGCGGTACAAAATTACTCTAATCGGTGCAAATCTACAATAGACAAAGAATAAGGTCTGTTAAGCGGAGTTAATTGTAATACCGCGTTTTACGTGATTCGATATAAGGTTTGTTTCGGTCTGTTTTGACCTAATTTAATCAGGTGAAGAATTCATGCAGAAGCAAAATGACACAATAAAAAAAGAGAAGTCCCTAAGGACTTCTCTTTTTTTACATCAATTTCTGTATCTTAATCTATCCCTTCCATTTCCTTGAAGTACTTGTAGGTCTTTACCGTCAGTTCGTCAGCGGCAGCCTCGTCACAAACGATAATTCCTTTCGGATGGAACTGAAGACAAGTAATAGTATACATATGGCTTACTGCACCTTCTACCGCCTCACGTAGGGCCCTGGCCTTGTTATGACCATTTGCAACAATTAGGACTTCCTGTGCTGACATGACTGTCTTGACGCCGACTGACAATGCAAATTTCGGCACCTTGTTGATATCATAGTCAAAGAAACGCGAATTAGCTATCAGGGTGTCCTTAGTCAAAGCCTGCTTATGGGTAAGGCTCTCAAAAGACGTACCCGGCTCATTGAATGCAATATGACCGTCCGGGCCTACTCCTCCGAGAAAAAGATGAATACCGCCATAGGACTGAATCTGTTTTTCATAGTTTGCACATTCTGCATCTAAATCCTCCGCAAGACCATTCAGGATATGGATATTTTCTTTCGGACAATCCACGTGGTCAAACAAATTGCGATACATGAAGGAATGATAACTCTCTGGATGCTCAACGGGCAAGCCGACATATTCATCCATATTGAATGTAACAACATTCTTAAAGGAAATCCGTCCTGCCTTGTAAGCCTTTACGACTTCTCTGTAAAAACCCTCCGGAGAAGACCCCGTTGCCAAACCTAAAACAAAAGGTTTATCCTTCGTGGGATTAAAAGCATTGATTTTGTCAATTACATACTCGGCGGCCCATTTTGACATACCGTCATAGTCTTTCTGAATAATAAGTCTCATATTGATAGTTTTATCTGTTCACATTATATGCTACAAAGTTACACATTTTTGGACTAATATTTGTCCTGTTTATGAGAATATAAGCAAAATAAGACCGTTCTTCCAAACGTGCAAACAGCCCCGAAGACTGCATGTCTCGAAAAGTCCGCCAGCATTTGTTTTTCCTACAGACACCACGCTTTATCAAAAGGTGTCATTGACCGGGGCCTCATCGCTGCTTTATCTCCTCTTCCATCTGTTATATCCTCTTGACTTCCTCTACTCCGTCAATAGCAGACACTTGAGCAATGATGGTCTGCAACTCGCCAAAGGAATGGACACCGAAGTTGATGGTACACGACACAATGCTGTCGGTAGTGCTTGTGCTGAGCAGGTTCATAGAGAGGTGTAGGTCGTTGGTGATGCAGTTGATCATATCGCACAACAGATGGAAACGGTCAACGGCCAGAATCTGAATACAGACAGGATAGAGCGTGGCAGGATTATCGGCATAGTCAACAGAAACAATAGAGTCGCCTTGCTGGGAAGCCTGACCGATAGCTACAGGACAGTTTCGTTTATGAACGGTGATACTGCCGTCGGCTTCCTTGAAACCAACCATCTCCTCACCCGGTATGGGGTGACAATTAGGACAAAAATAGAAGTTGTTCTTCTCCTGCTTGGCAAAGTACCGTTTCAGGAAACCCTTGGCTTTGTAGGTCAGCACATGCTCCGTCCAGTCCGGCTTGGGCACGATGTCGGCATTCGTAACAATCTCCACAACATCGCCACGATGCAGTTCTGTCTTGACGGATGCCAGTTGTCCGTTGATGCGGGCATAATGGGCATGTTCACCAATGTGACTGTGAATTTCAAAGGCGAAATCAAGTGCAGTGGCTCGCTTAGGCAAGTTAACTGATTTTCCTTGGGGAGTAAAAACAAGGATGTCGTCATTGTAAAACGTCGTAACAACATTCTCAATGAAGTCGCCTTCCTTTTGGTGGAACTCCATATCCTTCAACACCGTGCGGAATTTGTCAATCCAACGGCGCACATTATCCTCGCTACGTTCTGCCACTACTCCGAGTTGAGAGGAACGGTCCATACGCTCACTGCTGATATGTACCTCTTCCCAACAACCATAGTTGCTGAGCAACTGCACATGGAACGACTGGTAACCATTCTCTTTAGGGGAATCTATGTAGTTGATAATCCCACAAGGTTTTTCATTAAAGAAGTCGGTCAGACGCGAATATATACGCAGTGCCGTATCCTTCTCTTTATCTTTATCAGCACAAGAAAAGACGATCTTCACAACATGGCGGAACGGAATGTGGTTAAAGTCATCACCCGTTTTGCGCATCTTACGCCAAATACTGTATGGTGCACGATAAACAATACTGATTTGCGCATCAATACCATCGCTGTCGAGTACCTCGCGGATCTTCTCGGTGAAAATCTTCAGGCGTTCCTTCTGGCTGTCTCTATCCTTTTGGATGAGTCCTGCAATCAGCTCATAGTCATGAGGACAACGGTAGCGGAAACTCAGATTCTCCAGTTCAATCTTCACATTATACAGACCGAGACGATTGGCCAGAGGTGCATAGAAAAAGTCGGTCTCGCCGGCAATCTTCATCTGTTTGTCAGGACGCATATTACTCAAAGTACGCATATTATGCAAGCGGTCGGCAAGTTTTACCAACAAGGCACGGATATCATAGTGGATGGAATTGAGCATCTGCTTGTAGTTGTCTACCTGTTTGGAAATCTCATAGTTTCCTGTACTCTTCTTGGTCACGACGCTGACCAGAAAAGCCACATCATCACCAAAACGCTGACGGATGTCATCAATGGTATAATCGGTATCCTCCACTACATCGTGCAGAAACGCTGCAATTACAGGGTTTGCACCCAACTTCAACTCAATAGCCACAATAGTAGCCACAGCAATAGGATGAATGATGTATGGTTCACCCGACTTACGCTTCTGCTCTGCATGAGCCTCCCGAGCCAATTCAAAGGCAGCCTGGATTCTTACCATGTCCTCAGCGGACACCCTCTTTTCCATTTCCTTGAAGACAATCTGCGCCTTCTCCAGAACAATCGTGCCAGCGAGTGAAGACCTGTCCTTTATCATGTCATTATTCTGCATCATAACCCAAATCTTTAAACTCTAAACTTTAATTATTTATGCTTAGAGAGTAAGCAAAGTTACCATTTCTATCAGTAAAAAAAGAAAAAATCCCTCAACAATTATTGAGAGGCAAGTCCTTTTATTTCTTAATAGATTTCTGCAACTCAATCATACTGATGATATGCGCGATGTAATGTTCCGCCTTCCCTCAGGTGAACTGTCTCAACGGAAAACTCTGTCTCTAACTGATTTGCAAATGCAGCGTAGTTCCCATCAGCAGTAGATAGGTCAAGAAGACTAAGCACGGCAGATGAACTGCATATATACTTGAATCCCTAATAACGTATTATGATGAAAAACTCAGGCTTTTACTATCTGAGCATAGACTGCATCCATTTTGGCTTTGATCTGCGCTGTGCATAGATTGCCGATACTTCCTTCATGAGTATGATTCAACTCACGATTAGGATGATATACCCCACTTTGTACCTGGCATCCTATCTCCTTATAAGCATCACGGAATGGAACACCGGAAAGAACCATCTTGTTGACATCCTCTACCGTAAACAGATAGTTATACTTCTCATCATCTAAGATGTTCCTGTTCACACGAATGTTTTTAACCATAAATACCGCCATATCCAAGCATTGCTCTAACTCCGCTGTTGCAGGGAAAATAATGTCCTTCAGCAGTTGGAGGTCACGCTGATAACCGGAAGGCAGGTTGGTTGTAAGCAGGGATACTTCATTTGGAACAGCCTGAAGACGATTACATTTCCCACGTATTATCTCAAAGACATCTGGATTCTTCTTGTGAGGCATTATGCTTGAGCCCGTTGTCAGTTCCTTGGGGAGAGATATAAAGCCAAAATTCTGACATATAAATAGACAGGCATCCATTGCAAATTTACCTAAAGTAGATGCTACAGAAGCCATCGCATATGCTGCCACACGTTCGGTCTTGCCCCTGCTCATCTGAGCTGCGACAACATTGTAGTTCATCGTCTTGAAATGGAGCAAATCAGTAGTCATCTGCCTATTGAGAGGGAAAGAAGAACCGTAACCGGCAGCCGAGCCTAAGGGATTCTGGTTGGCCACATTATAGGCTGCAACAATCATCTGCATGTCATCCACCAGAGACTCTGCATAGGCTCCAAACCATAAGCCGAAAGATGAAGGCATAGCTATCTGCATATGAGTGTAACCCGGCATCAGGATATCTTTGTAACGCTCGCTGGCATCCTGTAGCACGTCAAAAAGATTTCTGACCTTAGTGGCAATCGTCTGCAGTTCTTCGCGCATGAACAGTTTGAGGTCTACAAGCACTTGATCGTTACGCGACCGGCCTGAATGAATTTTCTTGCCAACCGGCCCCAGTTTCTCAGTCAGCAGAAACTCCACTTGAGAATGCACGTCCTCAATACCGTCTTCAATAACAAAAGTTCCATTCTCCGCAGTCTCCAGTATCTCCTGCAAAGCCTGCAGCAAGACGTCCAATTCATTCTTTTCCAACAAACCGACACTCTCAAGCATCTTGATATGAGCCATAGAGCCCTGTATGTCATATTTAGCCAGACGAAGGTCCAGTTCCCTGTCATTGCCTACAGTGAAACTGTCTACCTGCTGGTTTTCGTCATAACCTTTATCCCAAAGTTTCTTCATATTATATCCGACAATTTATTAATGTATTGGTTATAAAAATCTACCCCTTCTGCAATTTCTGACTTGAGCACATATTCGTTGGCAGAATGAGAACGAAATGACTGGCCTACTCCCAACTTTAACGACGGGAACGGCATCAGTGCCATATCAGATGTCGTAGGTGACACATAGGTCTTGCGCCCAAGCACGATAGCTGCCTGCACAAGCGGATGCGTTTCTGATATGGCCGATGCGCGAATACGCATTGAGCGCGGTGTAACATCCGACTGCAAATCAGTTTGGAGCATCGCCACAACTTCCTCATTGGTATAGGCATCTGTCGTGCGGATATCAACAACAAAATGGCATTTGTCCGGCACAACGTTATGTTGCATACCGGCCTCTATCATTGTCGTTGTCATTTTTATATCTCCCAACAGAGATGATGTCCTGTCAAAATGATAGTGCCTGATAGTCTCAATATCCTCAAGAGCCTTGTAAATTGCATTGATTCCTTCATTACGGGCAGCATGACCCTGAATACCGTTTGCAACGCAATCCAGAACAACAAGGCCACGCTCTCCCACAGCGGCGTCAAGTCCCGTAGGCTCTCCCACCAAAGCCATATCTATAGCAATATTCTGCTCTTGGAAGAACGGAACCATTGCCCTCATACCGTGTTCACCCATAACTTCCTCTTCTGCACCAAGAAGCAAGATAATATTAAAGGGTAACTCCACATCGTAAAGATTGCAGAAAGCCGTCAGTAAGGACACAACCGATGCACCGGCATCATTGCTCCCCAGGCCATAAAGTCTATCATCATCGTTGACGGGTAAATAGGGATTGTTTGTATAGGCTGCCGATGGTTTGACGGTGTCGATATGAGAATTGAGCAACAACGTCTTGCGAGAGGGATCATAATGGTTGCCCATTGCCCATATATTATTATAATGACGATGCACATCTACTCCCTGTTTTTGCAGATAGCCGTAAAGAAAATTTGCAACCTGTTCCTCCGAACGGCTTACAGAGGGGATGGCTATCATCTGTTCCAACAGACTTATGGCATCTTGAGCAGTCATCATGGCTTATATTTATTTAACTTAATGAATTATCGTTCCGATATCCCGCACCAGATTCTCTGCATGTTTGATGATTACACGGCTCACTCCCTGATGGATAGCTTTGAAAGCATTGTCTATCTTGGGTATCATACCCTTGGTAATTACGCCATCGTTTCTCAGCCGGGTATAGCTCGATTCGTCAATTTCCGATATCATACTGTCTGGATTATCAATATCCAGCATGACACCGGCCAGTTCAAGACAAAAGACCAAGTCAACCTCGCCTAATGCCGTTGCAGCGACAGCAACAGCCGATGCCACACTGTCAGCATTACTGTTCAGCATACTGCCTTTGCCGTCATGAGTCAGAGCACAGAAGACGGGTGTGATTCCTGCCAGAAGCAACATCTTCAAGACATCCACATTGACTTGACTGGCATTGATATCTCCTACATACCCATAATCCACAGGATGCGGACTACGACGGGCAGCAGGAATGACATCGGCATCTGCTCCCGACAAACCGATGGCATTACATCCTTCCCGCTGCAGTTTGGCCACAATATTCTTATTGACCAATCCAGCATACACCATCGTGACGACATCAAGCGTTTCCTTGTCGGTAATGCGCCTGCCGTCAATCATATGCGTCTCAATACCCAGTTTGGTGCTCAAGGCCGTTGCGAGTTTGCCTCCCCCATGTATGAGAATCTTGGGAGACGGCAGTTCTGCAAAGTCCTTCACGAAGCGCTCAAGCGCCTCGGCATTATCAATGACATTGCCTCCTATCTTTACTACTGTTACGGCCATATCCTACATTTCCTCCAGAAAGCGTTTTATGACAACCTGAGCGGATATTTCCCTGTTAGCTGCCTCTGGGATGACCAGCGAGCGCGGTCCTTCGATGACCTCGTCTGTAACAATCATATTGCGCCTCACGGGCAAGCAATGCATGAAGTGAGCATCGTTGGTCACAGCCATTTGGCGGGCGCTTACCGTCCAGTCCAAATAATCATGATAGTCTCCCAGCACTTTGCCATAATCCGCCCGACGGACGACGCCGGGACAACTCCAGTTCTTGGCATAAATAAAGTCAGCCCCTTCAAACGCCTTCATCTGGTCATACTCTACCCTTGCGTTTCCGGCAAATTCCGGGTCAAGTTCATAGCCCTCAGGGTGAGTAATCACAAAATCCACATCGGCGGCATTCATCCACTGGGCGAAGCTGTTGGGAACAGCCTGCGGCAGAGCTTTAGGATGAGGTGCCCAGGTCATGACAACCTTGGGACGCGGTTTGTTTTTGTATTCTTCAATGGTTATCAGGTCGGCGAAACTCTGCAACGGATGCACCGTAGCACTTTCCATAAAGAATACGGGCTTGCCGCTATATTTGACAAACTGCTGCAAGATAACCTCATTATAATCGTCTTCCCTGCTTTCAAAGCGTGCAAACGAGCGCACGCCGATAAGATCACAATACGAGCCCATGACGGGAATAGCCTCCAGGAGGTGCTCACTCTTGTCACCGTCCATAATGACTCCCCGTTCTGTCTCCAGTTTCCATGCACCTGCGTTGACATCAAGGACTATCACATTCATGCCTAGGTTCAGGGCGGCCTTCTGGGTACTCAGCCGGGTACGGAGGCTGTTGTTGAAAAACACCATCAGCAGGGTCTTGTTTTTACCCAGATGCTGATAGGCAAACCTGTTCTTCTTTACCTCCAAGGCTTCTTTGAGAGCTTCATGGAGATTACCTATATCCTGAACATTTTGAAAGACTTTCATTTCAACACGTTTTTAAGTTTTCCGATAAACATATCCGCTTCCTCCTGTGTAATGCACAACGGTGGCAGTATCCTCAGCGTACTGGTTCCGCTGCAACCTGTGAAGCAATGCTCCTCAAACAGCAGCCGCTGGCGATATTCCTTATAGGGCTCATTCAGTTCTATGCCTATCATGAGTCCCCTGCCCCTGACGTCACGGACAAGCGGCAGGTTCAGGCTGCGTATTGCCTGCATCAGATATTCGCCTGTCTTAGCAGCATTTTGCACGAGGTTTTCACTTTCCATCACGTCCAATACTGCCAGAGCTGCCGTACACGCCAGATGATTGCCGCCGAAAGTAGTTCCCAGACGCCCATAAACGGCTTCAAAACGAGGCGATATCAGCACCGCTCCCATCGGAAAGCCGTTTCCGATGCCTTTGGCTACCGTTATCACGTCGGGCTTAACGCCGAGGTGCTGGTGGGCAAAGAAACGTCCTGAACGTCCGTAGCCACACTGTATCTCGTCGCATATCAGAATGCTTCCTGTCTCGTCACACAGGCGGCGCAGCCCCTGCATGAACTCTGCCGTCACCATACGGATGCCGCCGACGCCCTGAATACATTCTACCATGCAACACGCTACATCGCCCTTGCGCAGTTCCTTCTCCCATGCCTCCAAGTCGTTTATCGGCAAGAAGGCCACATGCCCGCAGTCATTGACCGGGGCTACAATCTTAGGGTTGTCAGTAGCTTCAACGGCGAGGCTGGTGCGGCCGTGGAAAGCCTGCTCCAGAGCAAGGATTCTTTTGCGTCCTGTATGGAAACTGGCCAGTTTCATGGCATTTTCGTTAGCTTCAGCCCCCGAGTTTATCAGGAACAGGCGATAGTCCTCATACCCGCAGGCCCGTCCCAGCCTGTCGGCCAGTTCAACCTGAAGCCGGTTGACTACGCTGTTACTGTAGAAACCCAGTCTGTTGAGCTGGGCTGTCATCATCCCGACATAGTGAGGATGACAGTGTCCTATGCTGATTACGGCATGTCCTCCGTAGAGGTCCAGGTATTCCGTATCCTTGTCGTCCCATACGCGACATCCCTTACCCCTGACAATATTTACGGGGAACAACGGATAAACGTCAAATAATTCCATATCTGTTTTATATATCTCTGTCAGAGGGGTATTGCCTCTGAAATCTTGTCTGAAACTAAAATGCCGAAGCCTTCAGCCGGAGGCCTGTTGCCTCGTCGAGGTTAAACATCAGGTTCATATTCTGCACGGCCTGCCCTACTGCCCCTTTCAGCAGATTGTCTATGCAGGCAATCATCAGCAACTGGTCCTCATACTTATCCACATAGACAACAGCCTTATTGGTATTGACCACCTGCTTCATGTCGGGACTCTTCGTTACCACATGCGTAAAGGCGGCACCGGCATAGTAATCGTTGTAAGCCTCGCGCACTTTCTCCAACGGAGCATCACACTTGGCGTATGCTGTCACATAGATACCGCGGGCAAAGCAACCGCGCTGGGGGATAAACAGGATACGCCCTTGATAGCCGGCATCCAGTTCTCTCATCGTCTGGTTGATTTCCAGCAGGTGTTGGTGGGTAAATGTCTTATATACCGATATATTGTCGTTGCGCCAGCTGTAGTGGGTTGTAGCTCCTGGCTTCTGCCCTGCTCCCGTACTTCCGGTTATCCCGTTTACATGGATATCGCCCTCTATCAGGCGGTTTTTCCATGCCGGCAGCAAAGCCAGCTGTATACATGTTGCAAAGCATCCCGGGTTGGCCAGGTGCTGACACTGCCTGATGCTCTCACGGTGTATCTCGGGCAGACCGTAGACATAGTCGTGGCCTCCGGCTATCCTGAAATCCTGCGCCAAATCAATGATTTTAACGCCCGATGGAATATCATGCTCCTTCAGGAATGCCTCACTCTTGCCGTGTCCGAAGCAGAAGAACACCACGTCTGTCTGTTCAAAGGGCATCTGGTCGGTAAACCTTAGCGATGTCTCCCCTACAAGTCCTTCGTGCACCTCACTGACACTGTTTCCTGCATTGCTCCCACTGTTGGCAAAGACGATTTCCACCTCGGGGTGGTTGAGCAGCAGACGTATCAGCTCACCTCCGGTATAGCCGGCAGCACCTAAAATACCTACTCTGACCATTTACCTTTCTTCATCAGGATGAATACCATAATATACGCGCAGCGGTGTACTGAGCACCTTGATAAAGCCTTTGGCCTCCTCTGAAGTCCAGCCGTGCTGCATCTCACCATATTCTCCCAGTTTGCTCTTGGTCAGGTCGTCATTGCTGTCCACGCCTACGGTCTGGAAGCCGTACGGGCGCAATTCCAGTATGGCAGTACCATTCACATTGCGTTGCGAACTGGTCAGCATGGCCTCCATATCGGGCATGACGGGTTCCAGATACTGGCTTTCGTGCAGGAAGGCACCATACCAGTTGGCTATCTGGTCTTTCCAATATTGCTGCCATTTGCTCAGGGTACTTTTCTCCAGCAGGCGATGAGCCTCAATAATCAGTTTCGGTGCCGCTGCCTCAAAGGCCACGCGACCCTTGATTCCTATTATCGTATCGCCCACGTTGCAGTCGCGCCCTATGGCATAGGCAGCACCTATTTCTTCTATCTTTTGGATAGCCTTGACCTTGTCGTCAAACTTCTCCCCGTTGACAGCCACGATTTCGCCTTTGCAGAATTCTATTTTCAGCAGCGACGGCTCAGTCCGTGTAACGTGTTTCAGATATGCCTCTTCGGGCAGTCCCTGCGTGGGGTCAAGGATTTCCCCGCCACAGATGCTTGTCCCCCATATACCGACATTGTATGAATATTTCAGTTTGGCAAAATCGGCATTGAAACCATGGGCGTTAAGAAAGTCTACTTCTTCCTTGCGGCTCAGCGCCTTGTCGCGGGTAAGCGTAATGATTTCCACTCCTGGGGCCATCACGAGGAAGGTCATGTCAAAACGTATCTGGTCATTACCGGCTCCCGTACTGCCGTGGGCTATGGCATCGGCACCTATCTGCCTTGCATACTTCGCTATGGCAATAGCCTGGAAGATACGCTCTGACGATACCGAGATAGGATAACAATTGTTGCGCAGGACATTGCCGAATATCATGTATTTCAGACTCTTCTCATAATACTCCTGAGTTACGTCCAACGTGACATATTCCTTTGCGCCCAGCCTGTAGGCGTTTTCCTCATTCTTCTTCAACTGTTCCGGAGAAAAACCTCCCGTGTTGGCACATGCTGCATACACATCATATCCCTTTTCCTTTGCAAGATACATCACCGTGTAGGAAGTATCCAAGCCTCCGCTATATGCGACTACAACTTTCTTTGCCATAAATCTATGATATCTATGATTATTTTTTTAGTTTTCAAATATTGCTTTCTCCCGTTCGGCATTGTCGGGGTCTTCGGGATCATACAGCATACCGGTACAGATGCATCTCACCAAATTGTTACGCTGCAGCACATCATAGTTGCAACATCCCTCACAACCTTTCCAGAACGTCTCGTCGTCGGTCAGTTCCGAGAATGTCACAGGCTTGTACCCCAGCTTCGTGTTGAGTTTCATGACCGGCAGCGATGTTGTTATACTGAAAATCTTAGCCTGCGGATATCGCCTTCTGGCCAGTTCAAACGTCTTTTCCTTGATACGCCGGGCCAATCCCTGCCCACGGTAATCGGGGTCGACTATCAGTCCCGACGTGGCCACAAACCTTCCGTGTCCCCAAGTCTCCACATAACTGAATCCTACCAACCTCTCGCCATCCAAAGCCACTACAGCCTTGCCACTCGACATTTTGTTGGAGATATATTCCGGCGAACGCTTGGCTATGCCTGTACCACGCTTCAATGCTGATTCATATATCATCTGACATACCTGCTCAGCATACTTGCAATGCTCTTCTGTTGCATATACAACTTCTACATCCATTTTTCCAAATCTTAATTAGGCCACAAAGATACAAATATTATCGCATATACAACACATCTGAAAATAAAATATTAATTCATTATTCGGTATTTTTCGCATAAACACATCGCAATACATAGAAAATATTACAGAAAAAGCAAATATTTATTCAAACTTATAGTCGGTTGGCATTACATTTATAATAACTATTGTATTGCTATAGTCCCCGAAAACTTGGCATCATAACTTTCGGAGACTATAGCAATATTGAATCAGCACCCAGCCTGATAAATATTCATCGTTTTCTATGGTCTCATCACCTTCCGAGCGGTGCCGTCGTTGTCACAGATGATATCGAGGCCCTTCTCAGGCTCTGTCAGACCCCTGCCCTGAAGGGCGTGACAGCCTGCAGGCTTGGTTGTCGCATCGGCCTTTACGCTACCTATGCCAGTAGTTTCAAGGTCATCTATACTTGAAAGCAATGAGGATGTCTGAAAGGGTTTGTCTATGTATTATCCTCCATATAAAAACACCCCAAAAGGCATCGCTCCGATGGCAGTACAACAAGTGGCAGAATTGCAAATTTTTGTTAAACAATATTAATTATCATTTATATTTTAGCCATAAAACCATACTTCCCGACGAGTTTCTGAAGGCTGTTTTATTTCGCTGCCCAGAGCGTTTTTGCTGGCAGGCCTACGAGTTAAGACTGGCAGGCCTGCCAGCAAAAACCAGCAGGCCTGCAAAATTTGCCCCCTCTACACGGCCTTCTGAACAGGGTCTGAAAGAAGACTCTCAGGTGTGTTAACAGATGTAAAAAAAACATACTGTCCAGCTCGGACTTTTGAAACTTTTTCCCATCAAACAGAATAAGCCATCCGACAATTCACTATCTTTGTATCATGTTAACATCAGCAAACATACTCAAACAATATTCCAGATACTGCCTGTACCTCCTTCTGGCTGCAGGCATACTCCCTGTCCGGGCTGGAGAAAACCGCTGGGCTACCGCCAGGCAGGGCATTGACAGCCTGCTGCTCCACCACCCCGTCATGAGACAGGCCTCATGCGGCATAATGGTTTACGATGCTACTGACGACAGTGTAATCTACAGGCACGAGGAACAGAAATCTCACCGTCCGGCATCAACGACCAAGCTGTTTACATGCGCAGCTGCATTAAAATATCTTTCAGGCAGCTACTGTTTCCGCACCTCCCTATATTCCACGGGAAAAATCAGGCGGAAGCACGTTGCCGGCCGCCGCATACATATCCTCAAGGGCGACCTCTTTGTCAAAGGCAGCTTCGACCCGGCATTCAGCAGCAATGACCTGGACAGTCTGGTGGCAACCCTGAAGAATCAAGGGATAGACAGCATCACGGGCAACCTCTATGCCGATGTCTCCATGAAGAGCAGGACTCTTGGCGGAAACGGTTGGTGCTGGGATGACACGGGAGACGATTTTCCCCTGCTCCATCCCCTGGTGATGGACAAGGACACCATGCTGATGACGGAACTGCCGACACGGCTGAGACAAGCCGGCATAGGCTTCAGTGGGAGCATCGGTGACAGCATCTGCCCTGCAAGGAAGCGCCTGATGGCTGAAAAGTGCCGCCGCCTGAGCGACCTGCTCCCCCATTGCCTGAAGACCAGCGACAACAGGTATGCGGAGTCTTTCCTGTACCAGCTGGGCACCCTGACCGAAACAGCATATCCGCCCACAGCCACCTCACTCGGCTATGTCAACAGGATGATTGACTCCCTGGGCGTCGACCGCAAGACGTATCATCTCGTTGACGGCAGCGGGTTGTCGCCCTACAACTACATAACACCCGAAACCGAGGTGGCCCTGCTGAAACACATCTGGAAGGAATGCCGTTTCTACGATGAGTTCAGGAGCGCACTGCCCATAGGCGGTATCGACGGCACCCTCGGCAACCGCATGCACGGAACAGCCGCCGAAGGGAAAGTATATGCCAAGACAGGCTCGCTGACAGGTACATACGCACTGGCCGGATACGCATACAGCCGCGAGGGACACTTGCTTATCTTCTCCATCATGAACGACGGGGTCACGACTGGCGACGGCAACAATGCCAGAAGAATGCAGGACGAGATTCTGCACTTCCTGTGCCAATGACAGACTGAAACAAACACACAAATCAACCATATTGAATTATGAAACATCTGACAGTACTATCAACACTGGTGATGCTCCTCGGAGGGTTAATCCCGACCTGGGCATCAGGAGAACAACAACAAACCACCATCACGCCGAATGCCTATGCCCGCAAGGCCTTTGCCGAAGAGAAATTCGGCATCTTCCTGCACTGGGGCATATACAGCATGTACGGTCAAGGTGAATGGTATCAGCACACCGGCAAGCTGGACCGTGAGGAATACGGCAAGGCTTCGTGGGGATTCTACCCCAGCAGGTTTGACGCCAACGAATGGGTCAAGGCCTTCAAGGATGCCGGAGCAAAATACATCACCCTCACCTCACGCCACCACGATGGTTTCTCGATGTTTGACACCCATTATTCTGACTTCAACATCATCGAGGCAACACCCTTCAAGCGTGACATCCTGGGCGAACTCGCCGCAGCCTGCCACAAACACGGGCTGAAGATTCACCTCTACTACTCCCTGATGGACTGGAAACGCCCTGATTACCCGCTGGGCAGGACCAACATAGCCTGGCAGGACAACAAGGAGCGGACACCCGTCAGGACACAACAGGGTGACTACGACAGCTACTTCACCTTCATGAAAAACCAAATCACCGAACTGCTGACCAGATATGGTTCCATCGGAGCGATCTGGTTTGACGGAGAATGGGACCACCACAACGATGCCACGCCGTTTGACTGGCGGTTCAAGGAGCTCTACGCCTTGATACACAAGTTGCAACCTGGCTGTCTGGTAGGCAACAACCACCATCACGAGGCCATAGAGGGCGAGGATTTCCAGATCTTTGAACGTGACCTGCCGGGCGAAAACAAGGCCGGACTGTCGGCAGGACAAAAAGTGACCGAAAATATCCCCCTCGAAATGTGCCAGACCATGAACGGCATGTGGGGATTCAAGATAGCCGACAGGAACTACAAGTCGGTTAGGGAATGCGTCAGACTGATTATCGAGGCAGCCGGCAAGAATGCTAACCTACTGCTCAACATAGGCCCACAGCCCGACGGCGAACTGCCAGCATTGGCACTGGACCGTCTGAAGGGCATAGGCAAATGGATGTCGCATTACGGTGAAACCATCTACGGCACCACGGCTGCAGACCTGCCCAAGGCTGAATGGGGTATCGCCCTCAGGAAAGACAAAAAGATATACCTCCATATTCTGGACAACAGCACCTCACAGATTACGCTGCCAGCACTGAAAGAGACCGTCAAGTCGGTATATCTCTATGACAACCAGACACCGCTGAAATACAAGAAAGAGAAAAACGGAATGACGATATACCTCCCGGCCTTGACAGATGCAACCGACAACATTGTCTCCATTGAGACCAAATAAACAATAAGAAGGCTGCCAACCTATGAAAGATTGGCAGCCTTCTTACTTAATATATTTCTATCAATAATCAATACATCCGAAAGCGGCGGGGTTCATCAGCAGGCATTAGCACAGCCTTCTCGCGCACATCCGGCCCGCGGCGCAGGAATGTCATCCTGGACGGCAGCTTGACCCATTTGCCATTGACCGCTTTCCTGATAACATTGCCCCCTACAGTCTCATAAGACATATGAAGAGAATCGGGCACAGTGACCTTCACATCCTGACTCTCGGAGCCCATCTCATTGGAAAAACTCAGGACGGCGCTATTGCCGGAAATTGTATACGAAGTAAGAAACCACGTCTCGTGTATCGTCCCTCTCATATAGCCGTTCATCTTGCCCAAGAACTCATAGTTTCTGGCAACGAGGACCGTATCATACAGATTCAGGGACAACGAAATATTATATTCCTTATTATAGAATTCGCCCTCAAACATACGCCACTGCAGGCTGTCGGCCGACCGTGCAACCATATCAAGGCAACAAGCCAATACAAAGGCAAAGGAAACAAGAAATTTCATGACAGGATAATTTTTCAATATCAAGGAATGTTGGCAATCAGAGTCGTGGCACCTATCGTTATGATGGCTCCGTTTTCCATATATATACGGTCGACGTCCTTGAGAATTTCATCCTGATAGAACGTACCCGTATTGCTCGGAGCATCTCTGAGGACAAAACGCAACTTGCCCTTCCTGTCCTCCCTGACATCAACAATGCAGTGAGTGGTATCGACACTGGGGTCAAGCGTACGGAATGAAGCATTTGCATGGGAGCCTTTTACATATCTGCCGATGACATTCTCACCCATCCGCAGAGAAATGGTCTGCCGTTCATGAAACGTATTCTCCACGACGGTCAGCGTACCGACAACCGGAGCATCACCGACAGCCTTAGGAACCAGCTTAACCTTAAATTCCTTTCCACAGTCAGGACACCTGAATATCAAGACCCGGCCTTCGGGGTAAGCCGTCTCGTCAAAGGAAATAAGAGCATCGCAACGTCGACATCTGACCTTTTTCATACAAGAAATGGGTATTAGGGGTTATCAGTCAGGCACAGGCATTACCCAAGCCTCTTCAAACCCAGATTGACGGAGCCTCAATTCATGAAGGGCATTATAAGCCTCCGACTCTGAAGCATAGGAAGAATAAACCACACGTGTCATCTTGCCTTTTACCATAACCTCCCCGTCGGGCAAACCTTTCCGGGAAAGTTCAGCAACAAGGTTTTCGGCATTGGAGCGCTTTACCCTGCTCGCCAAGACGATAGTATAACGGGGAAGTACTGAATCAGCAATATGCTCAGCCACAGGTGTCGCCTCCCAGGCAGGCTCTGAAGCCATGGTGTCCTCGGCAACCGGCGTCACGGGGTTGCTTGCAGCCTGCATACGGTTTATATCACGACGTATGTTCTGCCAGGCACTTCCGACAGGAAATACATACATGGCTCCCTGAGAGACATCTACTCCCGCTGTCCTGACGTTGGACACAGGGACTGACGTTGCCAGAAACAGGAATATCACGCCGGCAAATATGGCTGCATACTTCAAGATGCGCTTGCCGTAACGCGACCATAAAGATGGGGTGTCGTCTTCATATACATAGGTTTCCTCGCCAGACAACGACTCTGCCTCCATCACAGGTGACTCCGGCTCAGCCTTGTCCTCCGCAACGGTCATGTGGGCTGACAACTCCAGGGAATCAAGTCCATAATGGGCCGGAGAGGCTATGCCGCCTTCGCCGCAAAGAGAAAACAGATAAGCGCCGTCGGGACCCTGAGACAGTGTGCCGACAGAATCTATCACCCACTCCCCACCTGACAGAATGCGTTTCCTGACATCATCCACGGCTTCCTCCAGCATACGTGTAGCCTCGGCATAGTCAACATCGTAGACCTGCATCACAGATTGAACCAGCAAGCCGTCGTTTACTTTCAGGTGGCTGTTAAATCCGACAGAACGAAACGGTGGATACCACGTCTGAGTATCATCGTCATAGCGTGCCCGCTCTGCATAAGTCACGAATCCCCCCATACCGGGAAGAATTACGCACTCATTATCCAGAAGCAACAAGACTATATGTCTATTCAGTTCAATCATACTACAAAATTACAGAAAACCAGTCAGCCACAAAAAGAATTTCAAGAAAGAATTTATATAACACCCATTAAACGGATGATATATAATTGAAAAAAAATTTTAATTAAAGTCTTTGTTGCTCATATCTTGGAAGGTTCGTCAATTCCAGAGCCAAAGCAACAAAGACGCAAAAAACAGTATGACATTTCAGAGCGGCAAGATATCGGCACAATCCGAAATCAGGGGCGAAGATATCTGTCGGTCAAGATTCGGATTCCCTCCGATGCCGTCGCCTTGATGTATACCACATTAAAATTACCGGGAGTTGGAACCGGATCGGGGTCTATCAGATAAACAGGTGTCCCAGGAGTACAATAATGCAGCAAACCTGCAGCTGGATACACATTGAGCGACGTCCCGATAATAACAAACACATCGGCCTCCTTTACATACTCGGCCGCTGTAACGATATTGGGAACAGCCTCTTGGAAAAAAACGATATACGGCCGGAGCAGGCTGCCGTCAGCTGCAAGGTCTCCATGCCTGACCTCACAATTATCCTCACTTAATTCAACGATGCAGCGAGGATCGTCAACGTTCCTGCTGGATGTCACCTTCATAAGCTCGCCGTGAAGATGCAGCACCCTGCTGCTCCCTGCCCTTTCGTGCAGATTGTCCACATTCTGCGTTATGATACTGACATCATAATTTTTTTCCAGTTCAGCCAAAAGGCAATGTCCCCTGTTGGGCTTTGCTGCAACGAGTTGCCTGCGCAGGTCATTATAAAAATTATTGACCAAGTCTGGATCTCTGAGCCATCCATCATGAGAGGCCACGTCTTCCACCCTGTAACTGTTCCACATGCCGTTGGCACCGCGGAAGGTACTGAAACCACTTTCCACGCTCATACCGGCCCCTGACAAAACTACAATCTTCTTCACCTTACATTAATTATATATATGCAAACTTACAAAAAAAACTGTCGGTGCGGAAAAAATATAACATCTATTACACGCAAAATCATTACCTTTGTATAAGTAAAAACAAATATTCTGCTCCATACATGCCGCACACATTATTAAGACTCATTTCCATATCTGTCTGCCTACTTGTTTCAAATTCAACATGGTGCACAGATGATTACCCCCAAAGCAACCTGAAAATTGCCGACCCGTTTATCCTGCTGGACAACGGCACATACTATGCCTACGGCACACATTCTGCAAACGGCATAGAAGTCTACACTTCACCCGATTTGCAGGAATGGACGCTGCAGTCTCAGTTGGCGCTGGACAAACAAAACACTACAGAAGACCATTGGTTCTGGGCACCTGAAATCATGAAACAGGGAGATACATATTATATGTATTACTCAGCCAACGAACATATGTATGTTGCAACCGCCAAGAGCCCCCTCGGCCCTTTCAAGCAGATTGGCAACAAGCCCATGTTGGAAAACAGAAGTATCGACAGTTCTCCGTTCATTGATGATGACGGCAAGGCATATCTTTTTTTCGTCTATTTCGACCACGGAAACAATATCTACATGGCGGAACTGAGCGATGACTTCCTGTCAATCAAGCCCGAGACAATGCGCCACTGTATCAGCGTAAGCCAGGCTTGGGAAAAAGATCCCCTGTTTCCTCATGCGGTCGTGAATGAAGGTCCGTGTGTCGTCAAAGACCACGGTATCTATTACCTGACCTATTCAGCCAACACGTATGAGAGCAAGGCTTACGGAATAGGATACGCTACATCAAAAAACATATATGGCCCATGGGAGAAAAATACAGCCAACCCAGTTCTACAGCATGCCTACAATATGGATGGCACAGGGCACCATACGCTTTTCCGCGACAAGAATAACAAACAAAGAGTGGCTTTCCACGCTCATTATTCAGCTTCAAAGATACATCCGCGCAGGACGTATTTTACGACAATGAAAATCAAGCATGGAAAACTCATGATGAAAAACAAATAGACATGAGGTACGGCATCATTGGAACAGGAGCTATCGGCGGCTATTACGGAGGGAAACTGGCCCACGCCAGTAAGGATGTCCACTTTTTGCTGCACAGAGACTATGACTATGTCGCCCAAAACGGACTTCAGATAAACTCCTGCGCAGGGAGTTTCCATTTAGACGCCCCTAACATATACAACACCTCAAGGCAGATGCCGCAGTGCGATGTCGTGTTGGTATGCCTGAAGTCCGTCAATAACCACTACCTGAAGGAACTGCTTCCCCCGATACTTCACGACAACACTTTAGTAATACTTATACAAAACGGCATCGGCCTGGAGAGCGATATCCAACAGTGTTTCCCTCAATTATCTTTGGCCGCAGGTCTGGCATTTATATGCAGTGCAAAAACAGAACCCGGAGTTGTCAACCACCAAAGCTACGGTTCAATCAACATCGGCAACTATTCCTGCCACGACCACACGCTGGTAAATGGCGTAATCAATGATTTTAAGGAAGCCGGCATCGAGGCGAACCTCATGGATTACAATGAGGCAAGGTGGAAAAAGGCAGTATGGAATATGCCCTTCAACGGCTTAACTGTGGCTCTGAACACCCGCACCGACCTGCTTCTGAAAAATCCTGCCACGCTGGAACTGGTCAGAGATATGATGATTGAAGTTATCGAAGGAGCCCATGCTTGCGGTGTCCAAAACATTGAGACAACATTTGCCGACAAAATGATTGAGAATACCATTAAGATGCCTTCGTATTCCCCAAGCATGAAATTAGACTTTGACTTCCACAGACCGATGGAAATTCATTATATATACACCCGTCCCATTGAAGAAGCTGCCAAAAGCGGATACATAATGAAAAAACTCAAGATGCTGGAAGCAGAGCTTCTATATATAGAATCAAAAGAATATTAGCTATCATAAAACATGAACAGAAGAGATTTTCTTAAAAGTACAGCCTTGATTGCCGCCACTTCAACGGCAACGGCAATGGATAAATCCATCCATCTTCAAATTCCTGAAAAACAAGACACAACTGGCAATACAAAGCTTATCGATTCAGCACCTATGCTGCAAAACTATGCAGAAACAAGCATGGGAATAGCTTTCAGTGTAAGCAGATTGGCCAATGGCTTTGTTGACTATAGTCTTTCACCGGACATGAGCAACTCCAAGAGGGTGATGTGTGGAGGTTACCGCATCAACGATGTAAACGACGAAGTCATGCGTATACGGCTGACAGGACTCAAACCCGCCACAAAGTATTATTACCAGATAGGAGCTCACGGCATACGCTATAACGGCTATCGCGACAAGGAACTCACCGGCACTGAAACAGATCCTAAGGTCTATTCCTTCACGACAGCGGGGAAGAAAGCCAAAGCACATTTCTGTGTAATCAATGACACACATATGAAGTGGACTCCCTTTGAATTGTGTCTTGACAAGGTTGCAGAAATCAATCCATCGTGCGTTATCTGGAACGGTGACGCCAACAACAACGTCGACAGTGTGGAAGAGCAAAAAACAATATTCCTTACCCCTAAAATAAAACGCAAGGACTATGCTTCGGACATACCTTACATGTTTGCACCCGGAAACCACGACGGTCGCGGCAAAGCAAACTGGCACATGGAACGCGTCTGGATGTTCAGGCAGCCTGAAGAACGCCTGTCGCGCGACTGGGACCTGGGCCGCAACTTCGCTGTACGCATGGGCGATATAGCACTCATCGGTCTGGATACAGCTGAAGACAAGGTTGATACCAATCCACGTTTAATGGGCATGTATAACAGTCATGCCTATCGCGAAGCACAGAAAGTATGGCTGGAATCCGCCCTCAAACAATCGGAAATAGCATCAGCCCCATTCCTTGTAACCTTCTGTCACATTCCACTATACGACCCGAACCCCAAAATGAACCCTGGTGATATCATGCCGGCAGACGTTGATGACACACATTCACCTGATTTCGCGGTATGGCAACGTACATGCGCCCAGCTATGGACGCCTATTCTTGAAAAAGCAGGCTGCCAGATTATAATCACCGCGCACCAGCATAAATTCCGCTACGACGAACCGACCAAGGACAGGAAATGGGCACAAATCGTTGGCGGCGGTCCTCATATGCCAGCTGCAACCTCTAACGGAAAAGCAGAAGTGTTCCCAACTGTCATTGAAGGCAAAATAGAAAACAAAAAACTGAAAATAATTGTACACAATATTCTGACACAATCAGTAGAAGCAGAATACACCTACAATCCCAGAAAAGTCTGACACAGACTAAAACTCTTATCCATTTCACTCTCTCACTTCTCTAAAACTGTGAGAGAGTATTTTTTTCATTTCCTCAAATCTATACGGAATGTCGTTCCCTTACCAGGCTCAGAAGACTTAACATAAATAGTACCATGATGATAGTCCTCTATGATGCGCTTTGACAACGACAGGCCCAGCCCCCACCCACGATTCTTCGTTGTATAACCGGGAGCAAACACCATATTAAAACGATTCTTCGGAATACCCTTTCCCGAGTCTGTTATATCTATGCTTATTTTATCCGTCAGTTCGTGCATTGTTATGGTTATATGCCCACTTCCTTCCATGGCATCGATGGCATTCTTGCACAGATTCTCTATAACCCATTCAAACAACGATGCGCACAGTAAGGTATGGACATCAGTAGCAGGAAGATTACAGGTTATGCTGACCTTTACAAAGCGCTTGGTAATATAATTTACGACATGCCAGATTACATCTTTCACATCAGTATCAATCATCTCCGGAGCCGAACCGACCTTGGAGAAACGGTCAGCAATAAGCTGCAGCCGTTTGACATCTTTGTCAATCTCTGGAATGATTTGATCATCAGGATAGGATTCCTTCAGCACCTCACTCCATGCCATCAGAGAGGATATCGGGGTGCCCAACTGGTGGGCAGTCTCCTTTGTCAGACCAACCCATACACTGTTCTGCTCTGCCCGCTTAAGTGACAACAGGGTCACAATGATAATCAATACAAATACCAGCAAGATGGCTAATTGGATATAAGGGAAATATGCAAGTTGCTTGAGTATGCGGGAATCTTCATACAGTATTTCCATGTAAGACGTGCTGTCGCTGGTAGGACTAGTGATAGCATAGCCATATTGGCGCATACCCTTTACTCTGTCCTGCAGATAGGCAATTGTATCTGCATGACTCTGGGCATGACGAAGAGAAAGGTTACGGTACTGCTCTATTTCACCTTTACCGTTGAGGACAATAATAGGAATCGTATTGTTGTTCTTAATAACACTAAGAACGAGATCAAGGTCTGTATCTTCATCAGCCCGGTCCAAAGCTGACATAGCATCAGCCCAAACTGTCATTTTAGCTGAAGCCTCATCTTTTAGCCCTTTGACAAGAATATGGGAATAGACCAGAAAAAAAGTCGCTATACATATGGCAACGAGAATCAAGAGGTATTTGACATTACGGTTTCGCTGAGTCCACTGCATCTTTAATCGTTTTTCAAATCACAAATGTAGCTACTTTATTTTGATTTAATTAAATGAAATCCGTAATTTTTGCTACTTTTGCATATTATGCCTACATTTGAACTGATTTCAGATTACCAGCCCAAGGGAGATCAGCCACAGGCGATTAAAGAACTGACCCGTGGTATACTGGATGGCGTACCCGCACAAACACTACTTGGTGTTACAGGTTCGGGGAAAACATTTACAATTGCCAATGTAATTAAGAATATCAATAAGCCTACCCTGATTCTAAGCCACAACAAGACGCTGGCGGCTCAATTATATACCGAATTCAAGGGCTTTTTTCCTCATAATGCCGTAGAGTACTACGTATCCTACTACGACTATTATCAACCTGAGGCATATATCGCCTCTACCGATACATATATAGAAAAGGATCTCGCCATCAACGAGGATATTGACAAACTCCGACTGGCAGCCACGTCGTCACTGCTGTCCGGACGCAAAGATGTCATTGTCATTGCATCCATAAGCTGTATATATGGTATGGGGAATCCCAGCGCCTTCTATGAGAACGTTATTTCCCTAAAGAGGGAATGCGTGATGTCAATGAACACCCTGCTAAAAAAACTGGTAGGCTCACAATACGTACGAAACGATGCGGCTCCTCAACGAGGAAATTTTTCTGTAAAAGGTGACAGTGTAAGAATTTTTTTGGCTTATTCTGATGATGTCATCAGAGTTTCTTTCTGGGATGACATCATCGACAGCATTGATATCGTTGACAGCATTACAGGCAGAAAGATAGCTGATTTTGACGAATATAGAATATATCCTGCCAACCTGTTCCTAACTACACAAGAAACCATACACACTGCTACAAAACAAATCGAAGATGACCTTTTTATCAGAGAAAGTCAACTTCGGGATGAAGGAAAAACGCATGAAGCCAACCGTCTGCACGAACGCGTGACATACGACGTAGAAATGATTCGCGAGTTAGGACACTGCAGCGGCATAGAGAATTACAGCCGTTACTTTGACGGGCGACAACCTGGGACACGCCCTTACTGTCTCCTGGATTTTTTTCCTAAAGACTTTTTGCTTGTCATCGATGAAAGCCACGTAACAGTGCCTCAACTTAGGGCAATGTACGGAGGAGACCGTTCACGCAAGGTGTCATTAGTAGAATACGGTTGGCGTCTGCCTGCCGCATTAGACAACCGCCCCCTTAAAGAAGAAGAGTTCTGGAACATGGTGCACCAAACAATATTTATCAGTGCCACACCTGCTGAGTTTGAACTGAGCCGGAGTGAAGGAATAGTCGTTGACCAGGTTATCCGTCCCACCGGACTTCTGGATCCCGAAATCACCATACGCCCCACAATGCACCAGCTCGATGACCTCATGGAGGAAGTAGAAGTATGCCGGGAACGCGATGAACGCGTATTGGTTACTACGCTGACAAAACGTATGGCAGAGGATCTTACACAATATTTCTTGGATAACGGCATCCGCACAAGCTACATCCACAGTGACGTTGACACCTTGGAACGAGTCAAGATTCTCGGCGACCTTCGCCAAGGTATCATCCAAGTACTCGTCGGCGTCAACCTGCTACGCGAAGGACTTGACCTCCCGGAAGTCTCTCTGGTAGCCATCCTTGACGCCGACAAAGAAGGTTTTCTCCGAAGCCATCGGTCGCTGACGCAGACTGCAGGCCGGGCTGCGCGCAATGTGCACGGCAGGGTCATCATGTATGCCGACAATATTACCGAAAGCATGCAGAAAACAATTGAAGAAACCAACCGCCGCCGCGCCAAACAAATGAAATATAATGAAGAACACCATATCATCCCCACACAAATACGCAAGGATATCAGTCGCGAGCTCATCGCTGCAGATTATCATGAAACAGATTACCCCGACAGCATGACATCTGCCCAAGAACACACTGAAACTCCATATCACATTCCCTCCAAGGAGACCGTTGAATCACTTCGGCGCAAAATGGAAAACGCAGCAAAACAGTTTGACTTCATAGAAGCAGCCATGTATCGCGACCAAATGCTGAAACTTCAGGAAACAGAAAAACAAGAAACACAAGCCTGACATCTTTATGTAATTCCGAAACCTTGAGGCTTTGGCCCAGGATGTCCGAACAGGGAGTGTTTCATGTATCCCCCGAGGGCGGGAGGTCTTCAGCTTATATCCGTCATCGCCAGAAACTCGTTTTCGCTGACAACGGGTATGCCGAGAGACCGGGCTTTCTGCAACTTTGAAGGGCCCATGTTCTCACCAGCTAAAACAAATGACGTCTTTGAAGATATACTGCTCAGGTTCCTCCCTCCAAGACTTTCAATGATATCTTTGTACTCCTCCCGACTATGGCGGGTAAAAACGCCGCTGATGACTATTGACTTGCCCGAGAGAACGCCGTCGGCAGAACCTTCTATATGGTTCTCCATAATAAAATTCACACCGGCCATTTCCAATTTGCCGATCAGCATAAGATTGCGTTCGTCATGAAAATATGAGATGACACTTTGGGCTATTATCTCTCCTACTCCTTCCACTTCAAGCAACTCTTCCCTGGCAGCTCTCTGAAGGGCATCAAGACTACCGAAATGCCTTGCCAGTGATTTGGCTACGACTTTTCCGACAAAACGTATTCCCAAGGCATACAAAGACCTGTCAAAAGATACCGACCTGCTTTTTTGGATGCTTTCCACTATCTTGCGTGCAGACTTCAGTTTGCTGCCGTCTGCACCACACAACTGACCGACCTGAAGACTGTACAAGTCGGCTGCATCATGAATTAGATTACGGTTGAAATATTCATCCACTGTTTCCGGCCCCAGGAATTCAATATTCATGGCATCGCGACTGATGAAATGCTCTATCTTTCCCTTTATCTGAGGCGGACAGGAAACATCATTGGGGCAATAGCTTGCCGCTTCCCCTTCATAGCGCACCAATGGGGTTCCGCATTCAGGACACAAGGAGATAAAAGGTATCGGTTCTCCACCGGCATTTCGTCTTGTTTCATCAGCTCCGACTATCTGAGGTATAATTTCGCCCGCTTTCTCAACATAGACATAATCACCGCGATGAAGGTGCAACGAATTCATTATATCGGCATTATGAAGAGATGCCCGACGGACTATTGTTCCTGCCAGCAGTACAGGTTCCATTTCTGCAACCGGTGTGACAGCTCCCGTCCGACCGACTTGAAAGGCTATATTGTTTAGACGTGTGCACGCTCTTTCTGCCTGAAACTTATACGCGATAGCCCAACGGGGATTCTTTGCCGTCATACCCAGTCTTGCCTGCTGAGACAATGAGTTAACCTTGAGAACTATACCATCTGTAGCTACTGGCAAGGTACTGCGTTGGCGGTCCCAATAATCGATAAACTCATAAATCTCCTCCAAACTACTCACACAACGCATCGCCTCTGAGGTCTTGAACCCCCATTGATTCAGAGATAATATATTATCATAATGGCTGTCTGACGGAAGATCTTCTCCCAAGAGATAATAAAAATAGGCATCCAGTCCACGTTCAGCGACTACAGCACTATTCTTACTTTTCAATGTGCCAGAAGCAGCATTTCTAGGATTAGCAAACAACTGTTCTTCGCGCTCTCGCCTTTGGGTATTTAATTTTTCGAAACTTGCCCAAGGCATCAGGACTTCACCACGCACCTCAAAATTTGCCGGATATGATTTATCCCCATCCAGTTTCAAGGGAATAGAACGTATCGTGCGAACATTTGTGGTTACGTCATCACCCTGAACACCATCACCACGGGTAACAGCACGGACCAACGCTCCGTGCTCATAAATAATTGAAATGGAAAGACCGTCATATTTCAATTCGCAACAAATATCAAAGGGTTCGTTTCCAAGTCCATCGCTGACACGAACATAGAAATCCTTTACATCATCCCGGTTATAAGTGTTAGACAACGAAAGCATCGGATACTTATGTTCTACCTGGCGGAATTCCTGGCTTAAATCACTACCCACACGCTGGGAAGGAGAATTCGGATCAAACATTTCTGGATGTCTGCTCTCCAACATCTGCAGTTCATGCATCAGAGTATCAAATTCTTGATCACCGATCACAGGAGCATTTAAGACGTAATACCGATAGTTATGCCTATGAAGTTCCTCGCGCAACTGTAATATTCTATCTACTTCTTGCATGTTGTTTCTTATTTTTGCTTCAAATTTAAAGTTTTTCCTGCATTTATGATTAATTTTGCATAAATAAAAATACTTTGGCTGTATAAAAATGAGAATAGATATCATCACTGTGCTGCCCGAAATGCTGGAGGGATTTACCAACCAATCTATTCTCCTGCGCGCACAGAAGAAAGGCCTTGCCGAAATCCATATCCATAATCTCAGAGATTATACTTTAGACAAGCATCGCCGAGTGGACGATTACCCCTATGGCGGCTTTGCTGGTATGGTAATGCAATGCCAACCTATTGATGCCTGCATCACAGCCTTAACCTCAGAGCGCCACTACGATGAGATTATCTTTACAAGTCCTGACGGAGACATATTTGACCAGCCTACGGCCAACACCCTTTCTATGTGCCAGAACATCATCATCCTATGCGGACACTATAAAGGTATTGACTATCGTATTCGCGAACATCTCATTACCAAGGAAATAAGCATTGGAGATTATGTCCTTACCGGCGGTGAAATTGCTGCCGCAGCAATTACCGATGCCGTAATAAGACTAATACCCGGTGTCATTGGCGATGAACAAAGTGCTTTGTCTGATAGTTTTCAAGACGGCCTGCTGGCTGCACCGATCTATACCCGGCCTGCAGAATACAAGGGGTGGAAGGTTCCCGAAATACTTTTAAGTGGCAATGAAGCCAAAATTAAAGACTGGGAAATGACACAATCCATTGAGCGAACAAAACGACTACGCCCACATTTATTAAACAGCGATTTTGACAATGAATAGAAGAACATTCCTTAAATCACTTTCTGGAATTACCGGCATATTAGCCGCCGAACAACTTCCGAGCTATGTTCATGCAGAAGTAACGCGGGAAACTGCATTTAATGCAATGAACCTGAAAGAAATAGAAATTCCAGTAGGACTAAAGACTCCCTTTAAGGCTCTGCACATATCTGATACTCATCTCGTAAGAGTTGACAAGAGAGACGACGAACTGAAAAGATATCTCGCTGCACGCAGATATACGAACTCTCCTTGGGCAGAATATTTTTTGACAGCATCTATTCAGTATGCCAAAGAAAACCAACTCCAACTAATCCATACTGGAGATATCTACGACTTCATTACCGAAGCGAATCTGGACCTCACGGCATCATATTTCAAGCATGAAAATTGGATAACCGCAGTAGGAAACCATGAATTTAACATTTATCTTCAGGAAGCACATCATGACGCCGCCTATAAAGCCAACAGCTTCAAGCAAGTGCAATCCGTCTATCCTCATAATATTGACTACTACGCCTACGAACAGAACGGCATAAACTTCGTAAGTATTGATAATTCCTATTTCTACGTTACAGAAGAGCAATTTGCCTTTGTTGAAAAAGAAATGAAAAAGGATTTGCCTGTCATTCTTTTGTGCCATATACCATTCTACACTCCTAAGCACTGCAAGTTCAATATGTCAAAAGCACGTCCCAACGTAGCTTTATGCGGAGCTCCCAACGAATTTACCGACCAATTCAACGAACTACGCGAGCCAACCTATTCAACAGTTGAACCTCAGGCAGAATGGAGGAGAATATCTGTATCCCAAAAAGCAGATAAGACTACGCTGGATTTTACAGCATGGCTCAAGGAGCAAACAGCATTAAAAGGTATTCTGAGCGGACATTGTCACCATTTCTTCATTGAAAGGTTTTCACCAACAGCCATTCAATATTGTGTCGGTGCAAACTACAAGGGCGATGGTTTCGTCGTCACGTTTAACTAATTTCCAAATTTAAGATGATATATTCAAAACAATTACTCCCGACCACTGTCAGTATCGTGAGAAAAGCTGCATCTCTCATGCGGTCAAACTCTTTTGAAGTTACGCAAAAAGGCGGTTTTTCTAACATTGTCACCTCTACTGACCTCGCTGTACAAGACTTTCTGTGCAAAGAACTGTCCCGATTGCTACCTGAGAGTGGGTTTTTCTGTGAAGAAAAGGATCTACAAGACAATTCTCAGAAGTACACTTGGATTATTGACCCCATAGACGGAACATCCAACTACAGCAGGGGATTTGACCAATGCGCGATATGTGTCGGGTTAAAACATCAGACAGACATACTTCTCGGAGTAATCTATATACCATCCACTGATGAAATGTACACTGCGGAGAAAAACCGTGGTGCTTTCATAAATAACACACCCATACATGTTTCTGACAGAAATTTTCAAGACAGCATCATGTGTACGGCTTTGTCTGTATACCATAAAGAGTATGCCGATATATGTGCAAGCATTATAACAGACACCTTCAAACAGTGTAATGACATACGACGCTTTGGAGCCTGCGCGCCTGAGCTTTGTTACCTAGCGGCCGGACGTTGTGAATTATATTTTGAGTATCTCCTGAGCCTATGGGATTTCTCTGCCGCTTCATTGATCGTGACAGAAGCCGGTGGTATCATTACGGATTTGGAAGGTAAAAAACTTACATTTGAAAAACACAGTGGTATTTTGGCTGCCAATAATCCGGCCAATCTTCATATGCTTCTTGATATCATACAAAAACATTTGTAACTTTTATAAAATACATCATTCACCATGAAATTGTATTCAATTTCCCGTTTTATAATCTTAATCTGTTTTCTGCAACCTGCCCTTCTCCTTTCTGCCCAAAGCAGCAACTCTGTTGAAAAAGCACGCTATTTCCTGTCTGTACAGGAAATGCCTGACGTCACGACATATCTCCCACCGGCGCCCTCAGTCAAAGACCCTATCTTTATTAATGACAGTTGTGTGTATGCAGCCGGTAAAAAAATCCGTCAGACATCTCGCGGTCATGTCGCTGTTGCTGATACATCTATTACCCTCAGATATATCATGAAACGCTTCGGTGAGGCCATGCAGTGTGACCTTACCCCCGAGAATTACCCTATATTGTCTGATTTGATATTTCGCACCTATACCACAGCCCGGCTGTGTATCACAAAAGCTAAAGATATCTACCACCGCCAACGTCCATACCAATATTTTGGCGAGCCCACTCCTGTCCCCAACCAGGAGCATGCTGACGACTGGACCTCATACCCTTCCGGACACACAATACGCTATTGGACAACAGCTCTTCTCTTAGCCTCTATTGATGTCGAGCATCAGAACGACATATACAAAACAGGCTACGAGTTGGGACAAAGCCGCACTATTGTAGGATTTCACTATCAGTCAGACATTGACGCCGCACGCCTCGCTGCCGGCACTGCATTTGCCAGACTCGTAGGAGTGCGCCAATGGCAAAAAAGCTATAAGAAGGCCGTCAGGGAATTCAAGAATAAGAGAAAAGGCAAATAACCTCTCTCTCCTACTACTTTTTATCAATTAATGAGAAACAAACAGATAGAAGGACATATTGCCCTGTTCGGTGCCAACCTTATCTGGGGTCTATATGCAACCATTTGCAAGACTCTCCTGATAGGGTGTATCCTCTCTGGATGGGCTCTCTGTGGCATAAAGATGGTTGGAGGCTGTATTCTCTTTTGGGCAATAGCCTTCATCATCCCTGCACGCTACGCCCCCCGAGAAAAAGTTTCATTTTCAGACTTAAAGAAGCTTTTCCTTGCATCCATGCTGATCAATACGGGCAACCAGTCCTGCATCATTATGGGACTTAGCTACACCAGCCCTCTTGACGGAAGCGTAATCTGCAGTATGGCTCCTATTTTTACTATTGTCCTCGGCAGAATTTTACTTAAAGAAAAAATCTCCGCTACCCAGACCTTAGGTATCACCATTGGATTTATTGGAGCCTTGCTCTTTGTTCTTACAGAATCTGGAAACCGGGATGCTTCCAACCCCCTGTTGGGTAATTCCCTTATGATTGCATCCCAGATTTTCGGTGCCCTTTATCTATTGCTTTTCACCAATGTACTAAGCAAATATCATGTCATAACCTTGATGAAATGGCTTTTCCTGTTTTCGGCTATTGTCATGACACCATTGACCCTCCCTGACATGATCAACACTCCGTGGCACCTTCTCAGTCTGACAGGCTGGTGCCAATTAGGCTATATCATCCTTTTTGCCACTGGATTGGCCTACCTACTGCTGATTATCGGGCAAAAACGTGTAACGGCTCCTGTCGTGTCCATGTACAATTATATGCAACCTGTCGTAGCTGCCATAAGCAGTATCATTATCGGTGTTGCCACATTAACCGGACAGAACATAATAGCTACCATACTTTGTTTGACTGGTGTATACATTGTCAGTTTGAAAAAAACATAAAACAGCATCTTCCTTTCTGCGAAATTCATGACGGACATTAATGAATATGATGACATTATCGGATTAAGCAATCCCCTTGACAACAACACTCTGCATCCACGCATGCCGTTAAACCAGAGGGCTGCAGTGTTTCATTCTTTCGAGCCCAATGTCGCGGCATTTTCCATATCTGATACTGAAGAGCTCCAGACATCGGCGGCCAAGCATCTTCAGCAGTAAGGGCAACAAACCATATTTCCTCTCTACGACTATTATATCAAGTAAATCATAAAACACATATATTCATGAACAGGACAATAGCTTTTCTCATTTTCATTCTGCTGTCAGTCAGCATACCCTCCCACGCAAAAGAGATAAATTACACCGTCAACAAGATATGGGCTAACAGTGAATACAACTCTTTTACCTCACTTGTCAAATACAGAAACAAATTCTATTGTGCTTTCCGCGAAGGCAAGGGCCATGTTTTTGATGCCGACGGCAAGGCTGAAGGAAAGATCCGCATTATAACTTCCTCAAACGGTAAAAAATGGAAATCCATATGTCTTCTTGGAGCAGAGGGACAAGACTTTCGCGACCCGCAGCTCAGTATTACCCCTTCTGGCGAACTGATGGTTTCTATCGGTGTTTCCATATACAAAGACAGGAAACTTGTGACACACATTCCCCACGTCAGCTACAGCCGGGACGGCATCAACTTCACTGCTGCACAGGCATGCACCCTGGAAGGACAAAACGAGCATCTGTCAGACTGGATATGGCGCACAACCTGGCAAGAAGGAACAGGCTACACCGTCAACTACTTCAGATACAAGGACGGCAAGAATGGCCTGTGGCTGATGAGTACACGCGACGGATTGAATTACAAAAAGATTCATGAATTCAATATTTCAGATATTCCCACAGAAGCAACCATCCGTTTCCTGCCTGACGGTCAAATGGGATTAATGCTCAGACGTGACGGCAAAAACAACAACGGGCTTTGGGGAACATGCCCTGCCCCTTACAAAGACTGGCATTTTAAGGACATACCCTTCAGGTTAGGAGGTCCCGATTTTGTCGTACTGAACGACACCTGCATTATCGCAGGTACAAGAAGCCATCTCAACCCACGTTGGTGCACCACTTCCGTATTCAAGGGTAATCTGCGCTCCGGCACCTTTCAGCACATTCTGGTCTTACCTTCAGGAGGTGACACCAGCTATCCTGGCATGATTCTTGACGGCAAGTATTTATGGATGAGTTATTATTCTGCCCATGAGAGCAGACGCCCAGATATATACCTGGCCAAAATTCCACTGAAAACACTGCTTGCCTTTTAGCGCAAGCAGTTTCAGACCAACCCATATATTTTTTTTGTACTCCCCTGGAGAAAAACTATTCTACAGCGATACAACAATATTTTCACGGGGAGAATGTTTATGTTCAGCGATGGTGAATGTAAGTTTGCCGTCGCTGAACGTATGTTTCCCGACAGTGAATATACGTTCACCAGCGGGAAACATAAACTTTCTGGGCATACGATACCATTTTTCACCCAGGACACATACTTTGCCAACATGGATATAACAAGATTTCGTAACAATATATCTGAATACGCCAGATGCATAGCCAATTACAAAACATCCCGTTACCAAGCCCCATTCAGTCGGCATCCTTGTGTTGAATCCGTCGGGGAAATGCTATTACGGCCCTGCTACAGAAAACCTACAACATTTCCGCGTATTTTTATTAGCACAGCTGCAAATATTTTGATACATTTTATTATCTTTGTATGAGATAACCCCATAGTAAATTCCAACAATTAAATAATTTCTTAAACAGAATATGTCTATTTGGATTATTTTTAAGCTTTTAGGCTCTCTTGCCCTACTCATGTTTGGTATGAAATCCATGAGTGAGGCATTACAGAAACTTGCCGGTCCGCAACTGCGCCACATACTTGGGGCCATGACAACCAACCGCGTTACGGGAGCCCTCACGGGTATGTTCGTCACAGCCGCCGTACAATCATCCACAGCCACAACCCTCATGACGGTATCATTTGTCAATGCCGGCCTGCTCACCCTTATACAGGCTATCTCCGTCATCATGGGAGCCAATATCGGTACCACATTGACTGCATGGATCATGTCGCTCGGCATGGGGTTCAATATAAGCAACTTTGTCTATCCCGCATTCTTCATAGGTATCGTCTTGATTTACATGAAAAAACGGCGCATTGTGGGCGATTTCCTGTTTGGTATAGCCTTTCTTTTCCTCGGTCTCAGCACATTGAAGGAAACAGGCTTCTCTCTTGTAGAAAATCCCGAAACTCATGCCACCATCAGCGCATTCTTTTGTCACTTCAATGATACAACACTGCTCAACTCCCTCTTCTTTCTGCTGATAGGAACAATACTGACTCTCAGCGTACAGTCCTCAGCCGCCATGATGGCCATTACGATGATGCTTTGTTCCACAGGAGTTCTGCATATTGAACAGGGCATTATGCTCGTACTCGGTGAAAATATCGGAACAACCATCACGGCCAACATCGTGGCCCTCAATGCCAATGTGCAAGCACGCCGGGCCGCCTTTGCCCACTTGAGCATCAATGTCTCAGGTGTAATATGGGTTATGGTGCTGCTCAAGCCCTTCTTCTCATTGGTATGCCAACTGGCCCATTTTGACCCTGCCATGTCAACCGACATGCCCAACTTCACCATAAAAGCATCCGTGGTTTTGGCAACATTCCATTCTGCTTTCAACATGAGCAACATCCTGTTTCAGATATGGTTTGTTCCCTATATAGAGCGTTTTGTATGCTGGGTCATCAAGGCCAAGAACGAAGAAGAGGAGGACTTCCGCCTTCACTTCATCACCTCAGGTATCATGAAGACTCCGGAATTGTCTGTCCTGGAAGCCCACAAAGAGATAAAGGACTTCTCCAACCGCATGCAGCGCATGTTTACAATGGTGCGCGAACTGCTTACCCTTTCATCATCATCAAGCGAGAAGAAAAAGGATAATCAGGAAACTGAGTTTACCAAGCTCTATTCCCGCATTGAAAAATATGAGAGCATCTCAGACAACATGGAGTATGAAATAGCCAATTACCTGGACCAGGTCAGCGATGCACACCTCTCCGATGAAACCAAGGCAAAGATACGTGCCATGCTGCGTGAAATTTCCGAGTTGGAAAGTATTGGTGACGCATGTTACAATATGGCACGTGCCATCAACAGGAAATTTCTTGACAGAAAAGAACATTTCACCGCATCCCAATATCAGCATATGCACCAGATGATGTCCTTGACAGATGACGCCCTTACACTGATGAACAAGCTGATGACCGGACGCAAAGAAGCTTTTGACCTCAACCTGACACTCAACACTGAGAACGAAATAAACAATTACCGCGCCCAGCTCAAACAACAAAATATCATTGACGTCAACAACCACGAATACACCTATGCGATCGGAACCATCTATATGGACCTGATAAACGAATGCGAAAAACTGGGTGATTATGTTGTCAACGTCGTAGAAGCCCGAATGGGTGCTCACTAAGATACACTGCCTGTGTTACAAGTCATTTGCCTCTGAAGGTGGCAAATACAGCATTCCTATACACTCGCAGTCCTTCATCCCATTAGCCAGCAGCTGAGAATAATGCCTGCAGGTTGAACAGCCCTGCCAGAAACAGGCGTCTGTGGTCAACTCGCCATAAGGCACCTCCTTAAAGCCCAATGCAGCATTCATCTTCCTAACAGCAGGACTCTTAGTAATACTGAATATACGGGCATTAGGATAACGTTGCCGGCAAAGTTCAAAAATCCTGCGCTTGATGCGTCCAGCTACACCTAACCCTCGAAACTCCGGGCATACAATCAAGCCGGAATTGGCAACATATTGTTCACCCTGCCACGTCTCGACATAGCAAAAACCGACAAAAACGCCCTCCTTCACGGCAATCACGGCCTTCCCCTCTCTCATTTTGCAAGCCAAATATTCCGAAGCCCTCACAACAATACTGTTGCCTTTTACCCTTGCAGCTTCCTCCATTGCAGAAAGAATATCAGGAATATAGCACAAGTGGCTCTCATCGGCAATGACGACACTGAACAGACGTGGATCCATATATAAGCGTTTATCTATACAAAGGTACAAAACATTTTAGTCCAAATATTTCCGTATTGCAACAAGAAATTGTATTTTTGTAAAATATGTCATTCTTCTCATACAACACCTTATGAAAAAATATATCTTTACTGCATTTCTTCTGGCTGTATCCTGCAGTTTCATGAATGCCGAAACAATAGCCGGATACCGATACGGGCACACAACATCCCCGACAGGAAAAGAATGGGATAATCCCGAAGACATTGCACTAAACAAAGAACAGCCCCGGGCTTGGTTCTTCTCGTTTGAAAATCAAGAACAGGCACGCAAAGTCCTGCCGGAAAACAGCATATACTGGAAAAGTCTTGACGGGAAATGGAAATTTTGCTGGGTTCCCATACCGGAAGAACGCCCCATAGGATTTGAAAATCCTCAATATGACACTTCAGGCTGGGATGACGTCGATGTTCCCATGAACTGGAATGTCTATGGAATTCAAAAAGACGGCACGCAAAAATATGGCACTCCCATATATGTCAATGTCAACGTTCCCTTCTGGCATGAAGTAAAAACCGATGACTGGCGCCAAGGAGTAATGCGCACGCCACCTCAGGATTGGACAATGTATAAACACAGAAATGAGGTAGGCTCCTATCGACGCCAGTTCACCATTCCGGAGAAATGGCACAACAAGGACATTCATATCTGCTTTGATGGCGTTGACTCCTTCTTTTACCTCTGGATAAACGGGAAATATGTAGGATTCTCAAAAAATTCCAGAAATGCGGCCCGCTTCAATATCACCGACTACCTGCACAAGGGAGAAAACACTGTTGCCGTGGCAGTCTATCGCAACAGTGATGGTTCTCAACTGGAAGCACAGGACATGTTTCGCCTGCCAGGAATATTCCGAACCGTATCCCTGGAAGCCACGCCCAAAATATGCATCCGAGATTTGCAAATCATCATTGATTCGGATGATGAATACGAGGACTGCATCGTAAAAATCATCCCTACAATTCAGAATAACAGTCCTAAGGATATTTCCAACTATAGCATCACATACGACCTATACCAGAACGAACTGTATAGTGACACCAATACTCCAGCAAGCAACTGGACCATTAAACCGCAGGAAATATCCAACATAAAACGAAAATCCTCCTGCTCCCAAGAAATCATCGGCATGATTGAAGAAGCAAAGTTCTGGAGTGCAGAAACACCATGGCGGTATACCCTTGTTGCGCAACTGAAAGACAACAAGCAACGCACCATCCAGACAATATCAACCTATCTGGGCATACGAAAAACCGGCATTATTCCCTTTACAAAAGATATGGACGAATATGACCGTGGCGGCAACTTCTTTTGTATCAATGGGAAGCCAGTCAAGCTGAAAGGCGTAAACCGGCATGAAACGAACCCTGAGACAGGACACGTCGTCAGTCGAGAACAGATGACAGAAGAGGTAATGCTGATGAAACGCTGCAATATAAATTGTGTACGGACATCCCATTATCCCGATGTTCCTTATTGGTATTACCTCTGTGACAAATACGGACTTTATGTCGTATCAGAAGCCAACAACGAAGCACATCAATATGCCTACGGAGAAGCATCCCTCTCCCATCCCATTGAATGGCAAAACGCCATTGTTGCCCGCACACTGGAAATGGCACATGCGTATGTAAACAATCCCAGTATCATCATGTGGTCTTTAGGCAATGAATCCGGACCTGGGAAGAACTTTCAAGCAGCCTACAACGCATTGCGAGCCTATGACGACAGCCGCCCCATACATTATGAAAGAAACAACGACATTTCTGATGTCGGCTCCTGCATGTATCCATCCGTAGAACGCGTCACAAATATTGCCAACCAAAACGGCCAGTTCAAATATCCGTATTTCTTCTGCGAATACGGCCATTCCATGGGACAAGCCGTCGGCAATTTGGAAGACTATTGGAACATCATTGAGTCAAACAACAATATATGCGGAGGCTGTATCTGGGACTGGATTGACCAAGGAATATACAACTATGACAGTATTTCAAAAGTACGATATATTGGGTACGGCGGCGACTTTGGAGATGTACCTAACGATGGACAATTTGTCATGAACGGACTACTTTTTGCAGACTTGCGCCCCAAACCACAATACTTTGAGCTTAAACACATCTACCAAAATATCAGCATCGCAAGCATTGACATACCTCAAGGTTATTTCAGCATCTGCAATAAAAACTATTTCAGCGATCTTTCCGCCTACATTCTGCATTGGACCCTGCTTGAAGAAGGCAAGGCTGTAGAAAACGGCTATATAAACCTGCCTATAATTAAACCGCGAAAAATACAGGCTATAAAAATACCCTATAGCCATGCATTGCTGAAGAAAAATTTGCGTTATGACATAAATATCAGTTTCTGTCTCAGCAAAGACATGCCCTGGGCTGGAAAAGGATATATACAAGCTGATGCACAGTTGAATATCCAACAGGCCGGTAAGACAAGGCTGCAAGATGCCGTCAAGAATACGCCCAACCGTCTCAGCATTACAACAGAGAACAGTAACAATATTATCGTCAGAGGTACAGACTTCTGCGTCAAATTCAACAAAAAACTCGGCGTAATCAATTATCTTGAATACAACAACACAACCATTATTCCTGAAGGGCACGACATCCGACTTGATACATACCGCGCCTTTGTCAACAATGACAAATGGTGCTACGCCAAATGGTTTGAGAACGGTCTGCACAAACTACGGAATAAAATTGTCAATTTTTCTACAGCAGACAATGAGGACGGTTCTTTTTCACTAAACTTTGACTTCATTGCCAAAGCAAACCACAAAACCAGAATCGACGGCCGTATCAACGATGCCCACCACAAACTTATCACTGACAAGAATGTCAGGACTCCCCAAGACGCTTTTGCCCTCTCTGTACATGCTACATGGAGAGTTTACCCCGACGGCTCCATCAGCCTGAACACTGTATTTGACTCCAACAATCATAACATGGATATTGGACGCATCGGTTGGGTATTACCAACCAACAAAGCCCTCTCTCATATTACATACTATGGTAGAGGCCCTCAAGACAACTATCCCGACAGGAAGACAAGTCAGTTCATCGGCGTTTACAAAACCGATATCAAAGACATGATTGTTCCGTGGTGCAAGCCTCAGGATATGGGCAATCGTGAAGAAGTGAAGTGGTGTATGATAAGTAATACAGAAGGCAAGGGCGCTCTCTTTACCTGTCAAGACAGTATGAGCATTGAATACCTGCCCTACTCTGACGTCGAAATGATTACTGCATCACATCCATATAAATTAAAGGAAAGCAACACAAATTTCCTGCATCTGGATGCTGCTGTAACAGGACTCGGAGGCGCCAGCTGTGGTCCTCAACCCCTGAAACGCGACAAGGTCAAGGCTACCCTGCATAAAATGAACATCCTCATTCAACCAATTCGCTAGATCATAAACAATGTACCTTTTGGCACAATATTTGTACAGATTGTTATAAAATAAAACTCATTTTGATATGCAAAAAGGTAATATTGGGGTAACGACAGACAACATTTTCCCCGTCATAAAAAAATTCTTATACAGTGACCACGAAATATTCCTTCGTGAAATAGTTTCCAATGCCGTTGATGCCACGCAAAAACTCAAAAGCTATGCAGGAGGCAATGAAGTCAAGGGCGAACTGGGAGACTTAACCATTAAAGTCCATATTGACAAAGATAAAGGAACGCTTACCATCAGTGACCGAGGTATTGGCATGACTGCCGAAGAAGTTGACAAATACATCAACCAAATTGCATTCAGCGGTGCCAATGACTTCCTTGATAAATATAAGGATCAGACTATTATCGGACATTTCGGACTGGGTTTCTATTCCGCTTTCATGGTCAGCAAAAAAGTTGAACTGATAACCAAGAGTTACAAAGAAAATTCCAAAGCTGTCAAATGGACATGTGACGGTACTCCTTCATATGAAATCGAAGAAGTTGAAAAAGATGACCGAGGTACCGATGTCATCTTATACATTGATGATGACTGCAAAGAATTCCTTGAAAAGTATAAAATACTAGAACTTCTGCGTAAATATTGCCACTTCCTCCCCATCCCCATTGCATGTGGGAAAAAGACCGAATGGAAAGAGGGCAAGGAAATCGAGACCGAAGAAGATAATATTATCAATACCCTTCAGCCCATCTGGACAAACAAACCGTCAGAGCTCAAGGACGAAGACTATAAAAAGTTCTATCGCGATTTATATCCTTCTTTCGATGAACCACTGTTCTGGATTCACCTTAACGTGGACTACCCGTTTAAACTCACCGGTGTACTCTATTTCCCCAAAATCAAGAACTCCATTGAGTTACAAAAAGGCAAAATACAATTATTCTGCAATCAAGTCTTCGTAACAGACTCTGTGGAAAATATTGTCCCTGACTTTCTGACCCTGCTCCATGGTGTTATTGATTCTCCAGATATACCCCTTAACGTCAGTCGCAGTTATTTACAAAGTGATGCCAACGTCAAGAAAATTTCCAGCTACATTACCAAAAAAGTCAGTGACCGTCTTGAAAGTATCTTCAAGGAAGATCGAAAGGGATTTGAGGATAAATGGGATGATCTCAAACTATTTATTGAATATGGATTGTTGTCAGAAGACGGTTTCTACGACAAAGCAAAAAAATACGCTTTATTTAAAGATACTGACGGAAAGTATTTCACATACGATGAATACCGAAAACTGATCCAGACCAATCAAGAAGATAAAGACAAAACAATAGTATACCTCTACGCTAACAATACCGAAGAACAATATAGCTATATTGAGGCTGCCAAGAACAAGGGATATAGCGTATTACTTATGGATGGCCAACTTGACACTCCCCTTCTTGGCATGTTAGAAAGTAAGTTTGAAAAAAGTCGTTTCACACGTGTTGACGGTGATATCATTGACCGACTTATTCCTAAGAACGATTCGCCAATCAACACACTTGACAACGAAGATACAGAAAAGCTTACTGAAACATTCCATTCTCAAATGCCTCCAATGAATAAGACGGAGTTTCATTTTGATACTCAAGCTATGGGTGAAAACAATTCTCCACTTACAATTACTCAGAGCGAATACATGAGGAGAATGAAAGAATTAAGCCACATTCAACAAGGCATGGCATTCTACGGAGAGATGCCCGATATGTTCAATGTAACATTAAACAGCGATCATCCGCTGATAAAGAGTATCCTGAAGCGTTGCAAGCAAGCCACTACAGAACAGCTTAAACCCGTAGAATCTGAGATTAAGGGGCTGAAAGCACGCCAAGCAGCACTACGCGAACAACAAAACAAGAAAAAACCAGAAGAAATCAGCCAAGAAGAAAAAGATGAATTGACAAAATGCAACACCGATATCACAAATGAAGAGAAAAAAAAGAAGGAGATTCTATCTCAATTTGCATCCGGTGACCAAACCATTCATCAGCTCATTGACCTTGCCCTTTTGCAAAATGGACTGTTGAAAGGAGAAGCTCTTGTCAAATTTATTAACAGAAGTATCAGTTTGATCAAATAAATATCCAATTATAAGCACAAGACTGTTACCAAAGCCATAAGGCTATCCTATAAGACGGAAACCAGTCGTCATGATTGCAACTCATGAGGACTGGTTTCCGTCTTTTTCTATCATATTGTTCTAATTAAGGAAGCCGATATACTCCTACAGGCAATTTGTATAAGGATACAACATTTCAAGATATGCTGAACCAAGCCCCCTCCCATTTCTCTGAAGCAGGATCAGATTCTATCTGAAAAACAATATGAACCTTTCGCTTTATCTTTTCGCTCCACTGAAAGATATTTGTTTCTGGCACTGATTTTGTTGTTATACCTCATTGATACACTTTTTAATAATAGTCTATATAAACAGTATGAACAGAATTGATTAATTTTGCATAACAAACAGTGATTTCCAAAATATAAAATTTTGTTCTACATAAAATAACAAGAATGAATAATAACGATTCCACATCTATATCATTGATTGCGGATTTTGACGGTGATGTAAACAGTTTTTTCAATACCAACATATCAACCCCTATTCCTATATTACCCCTACGCAATATGGTATTGTTTCCTGGAGCGATGATACCAGTTGTCATAGAACGCCCATTTTCGCTTAAAGCCATAGACATGGCCCGAGAAAATGATGGCTTTGTTGGCGTCGTATGCCAAAAGGACGCAAACGTAGATTTTCCCGACAAGCAAGACTTATACGGAATAGGTACAGCAGCCAAAATCATACGCATATGGGATGCCTTTGATAATAGAATTACCGTTCTGTTACAAGGACATAGCCGTTTCAAACTCACAACACTTGTAGCCAAAACTACAAAATACATTGGCGAAATAGAACAGCTTGAGGAAAAAATCAATGAAGGAGACAAAGATCTGAAAATCATATCAGATGAATGCAAGACAACCTGGGCAAAGATTATCAAGCTAAACGAACCGAATAATGACATGGCGAAATTCTTCGGTTCTATCTCTGACAACATGCATAACATGCTGCAGATAAATTTTATCTCGACCAATGCCAACATCCCGACAAAAGAAAAAATGGAATTACTCAAAATCGGGAATGTCAAGAAGAGAGGATACAAGCTACTTACATACCTCAATAAGGAAATGCAATATGCCTCCATCAGGGCACAAATACAAGATAAGACTCGTGAAGAACTAGACCAACAGCAACGCGAATTTTTTCTACAGCAGCAAATCAAGAGTATACAAGATGAGCTCGGAGAACTCCCTGCAGACCAAGATGTCACAGAGTTGAATCAGAAAGCTGCCAATGCACATCTTCCAGAAGAAGTAAAAAGCGTCTTTGACAGAGAAATTAGGAAATTAGAACGCATCAATCCTCAGACACCCGATTATAATGTTCAACTAAATTATCTCCAAACTATTTTATCACTACCTTGGAATACATTCACAACTGATAATTTAGATCTGAAAAATGCCGAACATATCCTGAACGTTGATCATTATGGATTAGAAAAGGTAAAGGAGCGTATATTAGAATATCTTGCTGTCATCAGTCTGAAGGGCAACCTAAAGTCGCCTATACTATGCCTATACGGCCCTCCCGGTGTTGGCAAAACAAGCCTTGGGAAATCAATTGCCAAGGCGCTGAAACGAAAATATGTACGCATCTCCCTTGGCGGTGTCCATGATGAAAGTGAAATCAGAGGCCACAGGAAGACATACGTAGGAGCTATGCCGGGTCGCATCATCAAAAATCTAGCAAAATGTGGTTCCAGCAATCCCGTTTTTGTATTGGATGAAATAGACAAGGTTTCAACCCAAAACATCAATGGAGATCCATCATCGGCTTTACTCGAAGTATTGGACCCAGAGCAAAATGTTGCCTTCCATGATAACTATTTGGACATCGACTATGACTTATCACACGTCCTATTTATTGCAACTGCCAATTCCTTGAGCACTATCCCTACACCTTTGCTTGACAGAATGGAACTCATTGAGGTAAGCGGATATATCACAGAAGAGAAATTGGAAATTGCCAAAAAGTATCTTGTTCCCAAGAACAAAGAAAACAATGGTTTGGAAAAGGTCAAGAAACTAAATATCAGCAAGGCTGCAATCGAAAAGATTATTGAACAATACACAAGGGAAAGCGGTGTTCGGCAACTTGACAAAATGATTAACAAAATCTTCCGTAAAGTAGCATACAAAACAGTAAAAGGCGATGAAACATCAAGCAATACTATCAAACCTGCCGATGTGATTTCATTGCTTGGACAGCCACCCTACATACGCGATAAATATCAAGGTAATGACTTTGCCGGTGTAGTTACAGGATTGGCATGGACTTCCGTTGGTGGAGAAATTTTATATATAGAAACAAGCCTGAGCCAAGGTAAGGGAAATCGTCTGACACTGACGGGGAATCTCGGTGATGTCATGAAAGAATCGGCAACCTTGGCTTTGGAATACATTAAAGCTCATGCTGATGAATTAAATATCGATTACAAGATTTTTGACAATTGGAATATCCATATCCATGTACCAGAAGGTGCTGTCCCCAAAGATGGACCGTCAGCAGGTATCACCATAGCGACATCTATAGCATCTGCTCTAACCCAACGCAAAGTAAGAGAAAAAACTGCCATGACTGGTGAAATTACCCTAAGAGGTAAGGTGCTACCTGTCGGTGGAATAAAAGAAAAAATTCTGGCAGCAAAACGCGCCGGTATTACATCAATCATCCTAAGTACTGAAAACAAAAAGGATATTGAAGAAATCAACCAGATTTATCTGGAAAATTTAACATTTAACTATGTAGACACTGTAAATGACGTCTTCCAACTGGCACTGCTCAAAGAAAAAGTTTCAAACCCCGTTGAATACAAAATTCCCGAGGAAGAGATAAAGAAACATGCATAAGAGAACAACCTAGACCTATCAGATTCCCATGGAATTCTCCCTAATTAAGACGGACCAAAATAGCAGGGCACGCGCTGGGCTAATAGAAACTGACCATGGCATAATAGAAACACCGATATTCATGCCTGTCGGTACAGCTGGTTCGGTCAAGGGCGTTCACGTGTACGAACTAATGGATGACATCAAGGCTCAAATCATTTTGGGCAATACTTATCATCTTTACCTGCGCCCGGGAATTGAAATTCTGAAAAAAGTCGGCGGACTGCATCAATTCAATGGATTCACTCAACCTATATTGACAGACAGCGGTGGATTTCAAGTGTTTTCGCTAACCGGTATCAGGAAACTGACTACTGAAGGTTGCGAATTTAGATCACACATAGACGGAAGCAAGCACTTTTTTACTCCCGAAAAAGTCATAGACATTGAACGTGCTATCGGCGCGGACATTATGATGGCTTTCGATGAATGCCCGCCTGGTACAGCAGACTACAATTATTCACGTAAGAGCTTAGACCTTACACATCGTTGGTTAGAACGATGTATGGCACGATTTAAGGAAACAACTCCTCTATATGGATACACCCAGTCGCTTTTCCCCATTGTACAGGGATGTGTATACAAAGATTTGCGGCAAGAAAGTGCTCACTTTGTCACACAATTTGATGCAGACGGCTATGCAATCGGAGGACTTGCGGTTGGTGAACCAACTGAAAAAATGTACGAAATGATTGACATTGTCAACGATATATTACCTCAGAATAAGGCCAGATATCTCATGGGCGTCGGTACTCCTGTTAACATTTTAGAGGCTATTGAAAGAGGTGTAGATATGTTTGACTGTGTAATGCCTACACGTAATGGACGCAATGCCATGTTGTTTACTTCTCAAGGTATCATGAATATGAGAAACAAGAAATGGGAAGAGGATTTTTCCCCCATTGACGAAAACGGAACATGTTCTGTAGACACTATCTATTCAAAAGCATATCTGCATCACTTGTTCAAAGCCAAAGAACTTTTGGCAATGCAGATTGCATCTATCCATAACCTTGCATTCTACCTTTGGCTTGTAGGAGAGGCCCGAAAACATATTTTGGAGGGCACATTCCTTAACTGGAAGAAAGAAATCTTACCACTATTAAGCAATAGATTATAACAGCAGATACATACATAAAACAAGGACACTGTGGTCAGAAATATAATCCAGATATTAACTCTAAAGAAAATAGACTGGTACATTATTAAAAAATTTATAGGTACCTTCATCTTCTCATTATTGCTCATCATTGCCATTGTCATTGTTTTTGATTTTAACGAACGCATTGACAAATTCACTTCAAGTCATGCCCCGTGGTCACAAATCGGTATATACTATCTCAATTATATACCTTATATTATCAACCTGCTGAGTTCGCTTTTCGTATTCATTTCTGTAATTTTATTTACGACAAAACTTGCTGATAATTCTGAAATCATTGCTATGCGTTCCAATGGAATGAGTTTCAAGAGACTCCTAAAACCTTATATGATATCTGCTGCACTCATAGCAATATCCAGTTTTATATTGGGGTCTTACATTATTCCTCAGTGTAATGAGCGGCGCATAGATTTTGAAAACACATATCTCAAGAAGAAGCAGATAACCGAAGTCAACAACATACAATTACAGGTCAGCCCAGGAATAGTCGCTTTTATTCAGAACTTTAATATTAATACCAAGAGTGGCTATAACTTCAGTCTGGATAAATTTCACAAGAAGAAACTCATATCCCATCTGACTGCCTCAAGAATACAATATGACACAATCTCGGACATGAGATACAAATGGAAAATATACAATTACAACATCCGAGAAATCAAAGGTATGACTGAACATATCTCCAAAGGCTCACTGATGGACACTATCATCCAGATGGAACCTGCAGACTTACTATATACCAGAAAACAGCAAGAGACAATGACAACACCCCAAATTAAAGAATATATAGAAAAACAAAAGGAACGCGGAGCTGCTAATGTCAGCATGTTTGAAGTGGAATATCACAGGCGCTATGCGTCTGCATTTGCAGCCTTCATTTTGACTTTCATTGGCGTATCTCTTTCTTGCGAAAAGAAAAAAGGCGGTATGGGCTTGTCTTTGGGCATAGGTTTATTTTTAAGTTTCACATATATTCTACTATCTTCCATATCTTCAACATTCGCCATAAAAGCAACTTGGCCTGCTATGCTAGCCAGCTGGATTCCAAACATAATTTTTATAGGCATCAGTTTCTATCTTTACAAACGAACACCCCAATAATTCAGCTACATGGATTTCAATGAATTTAGATTTAGCGAAAACCTCATGGATGCCTTGGATGCCATGCATTTCAAGGAGTGTACCCCAATACAAGAATTAGCCATTCCACATCTACTTGACGGAAAAGACCTTATAGGCATAGCTCAAACCGGAACTGGGAAGACAGCTGCTTATCTGCTCCCTATAATTGACAGGCTCAATTCCGGAGAATTCCGCTCTGATGTCATTAATTGTGTAATAATGGCGCCAACCCGTGAATTAGCTCAACAAATAGACCAGCAATTAGAAGCTTTCTCTTATTTTCTCCCTGTATCAGGCTTAGCTGTTTACGGCGGCAATGACGCCGGCAGATATGAGCAAGAACGCAAAAGCATGCAACTCGGAGCAGACATACTGATAGCCACACCAGGACGACTGCTGACGCATATGACTCTCGGCAATGTCGACCTCAGTCATGTGTCTATCTTTGTTCTTGATGAGGCCGACCGCATGATGGATATGGGATTCATTGACGACATAAAGAAAATTATCTCTGCACTCCCTACTGACAGACAGACCGTACTTTTCTCTGCCACCATGCCTGCTGAAATAAAAAAACTCTCCAAGGACATCCTCTCAAATCCCATTTCCGTTGAGCTGTCGCTTTCAAAACCAGCAGACAAAATAGAACAATGCGCCTACATCTGCTACGAAAAACAGAAAATTGACATTGTACGGCACATTTTCAAGGATAAAGAAATCAAACGCTCTATTATATTTGCATCCAAGAAAAAAAAGGTACACGAAATAACAGATATTCTAAAAAAGAAACATCTGAATGTTGCAGAAATGCATTCTGACCTTGAGCAGAGGCAGCGTGATGAAGTCATGAGAGCCTTCAAGGCCAACCACGTTGATATCATTGTTTCCACCGACCTGTTGTCACGGGGCATTGATATTGATGATATTGAGATTGTCATTAATTTCGACGTGCCACAAAATGTTGAAAACTACGTCCATCGTATTGGCCGTACAGCAAGAGCCAACCGCTATGGCAAGGCTATTACACTGGTCAGCGAAACTGACCAGATACGATTCAGCAACATTGAAAAAACCTTAAAATACGACATTACCAAAGAATCTGTTCCTGAAGCGCTTGGCAAGACTCCTGAATACAAACAGCACAAAGCCCATAGGAGAAGCAGGCCGATGTATTCTGCCAAGAAGGATGACGCAGGCAAAAAACACCAGCGACCACGCAAGAGACACGAGAAGGCCATTAAACCTGCAAAAAAACAGTCCAGTTCACATCATACTCTACCCAAAAACTGAACAGAATTATTTACATCTCTTTGATTTATATCAAAACAAAAATATCTAAATTTGCACTAAATAAGAATCAATACTTTCACATCATGAATAAATCTATACTCATTCTGTGCTTCCTGACATTAATTTCTGTCAAGAATTTCGGCCAAAGCACAAACTCGTCGAATCTGCTCCGAGAAGGACACGATAAGCGTCAAGAAAGAATTGACACCAAAAACAAATTGGACAAACAGAACTATTGGCTCGGAAAAGTTCCTGTCAAAGACGGCCTTGTCACCTTTGAACATACTGTAAATATCCCTGGCAAAAGCAAGGAGCAAGTTTATGATCTCATGTTGTCGTTTGCTGAGCAACTCGTTGAGAACTCCGGTCACCCGGAATTATCCCAAATAACTGTCAAGGAGCAGAAACAGGGGAAAATTATATGCAGCCTGCAAGAAACAATGTACTTCAAGCGGAGCAAATGGGAAACCGATTTCACTGAATTCTATTATCTGCTGACCATTGACTGCCAGAATGGTTCATGTAATATTACAATCAACAATATCCAATACCGCTACGAAGAACAGCACGAAGTACAGAGCGGATATTTCAAGGCAGAAGAATGGATTACCGATGATGTTGCTTTCAACAAGCAGAAGACTAAATTCAGAAAAGAATCTGGTAAATTCCGTCGGGAAACAATCAAGCGGGCAAACGATATTTTCGCCTCAGCTGACAAATATGACAAGAAGTAAAACTTCTTGTCATATTTTTATTTTCTCCAAAATTTCTTTACTACTATTACTAATTGTCTGCCCCAATATAGTATTGGCATACAATTTATTTCTGAAAATAATTGACAAGGATTGAATCAGTGTGATTGGTTTAATCTTTGCATTTTTGTTAATAACGACTTTCAAACTATGAGGATGAGCCTCTACCACTACCTCTTTCCCTCCGTGAAAGGGTTCTCCGTCACAATGCAAATAATCTTCCTTTTCTCGATGTATAGTCAGTTTTCTCGCCTGGAACATCTTTACGGTACTCTTGCTGGGCAATATACCATTCATAAACTGTATAGCCAGGATTGGAGCCTCTGCATAATTGAAAGGTTCAATTACGGTTACGTCTATTAATCCATCCTCCATTGAGGCTTTCGGGGCGATATAGACATTATTTCCGTATTGGCTTGCATTGGCAAAGGTAACACAGAAAGCCTTATATGTCATTTCGGTTCCGTCTTCATTAATAAGCGTATATGTTTCAGGCTTATAATTAATTACTTCTCTGACGGCATTCTCTACATAGGCCAAGGCCCCGCGCTTCAGGGACTTATCGAACTTGGCACTGATATAAGCGTCAAATCCCATTCCGCATGTGCAGAAAAAGGGTCTTTCATTAATTGTTCCGTAATCTATCGCCTTGACATCAAACCTATTAATCAGTTCAACAGCCTTGGTATACTGCAACGGGATATGCAGATGGCGCGCCAGCCCATTGCCTGAGCCACAAGGAATAATCGCCAAAGCTGTATCTGTATTTATCAAGGTGCTGGCAATTTCATTTACTGTCCCGTCACCACCTATTGCCGCAACAACATCATACTTGTCCTCCACGGCTTTCAAAGACAACTCTTTGGCATGCCCCTTATAAGATGTATAAGAAATTTCCCAATCATACTTTGCTGAATCAATATTCAACTCTATTGCATCCAGCACGATTTTCTTCTTTGTTCCACCAGAAATAGGATTGACAATAAACAGCAGTTTTCTCTTGGCGTTCATATTTCTTACAACTATTTACAAAATTACACATTTTTCCACTATTGACAACTTTCAACAGCAAAATCTTACGATAAGCATCGGGAATGACAACCTGTCTGTACTGACAATTTATCTTCAGTCTGTCAGATCTGAAAGATTTAACAATAATTAACATTCTTGGCAGGCATTAATCTTGAGAATATACCCCCTCTTCAGAAGACTCTGCAGGGGGGTGATTTTTGCAGGCCTGCGCGTTTTCGCTGACAGGCCTGCCGGTTTCAACGCGCAGGCCTGCCAGTAAAAACTGCAAGGCCAGAGAATTTTTCAGACTATATACAGGCGTATATAAAAAGTTTAATTTCTGTTAAATTTATTAAAAGAAATACAGGGAAGATTCGCGTCATCAGCAAGAAGAAAAGACTGATATTGTTTTTTACATCCCAATATTCTGCATAGGCCGGCAGGACATTCTTTTATTTCCGTCTGCGCTATCTTAAATACGCATCATTAAAAAGCCAACATTCTTTTTTTTCCACTTATCCCATCTGCAACCTGCATAAAAATAGCAAAAAATATAATAAAGAGAGAGTTTAATTTTGTCATTCCTTTAACTTTGTGTACTTTTGCACGGCAAAAGAATAACAATATTACAAACAACTATGGGTTTACTACAAGATAAATATAAGGAATATCGTGAACCGCAAAAATACATGGAAATGGGTGTATACCCATATTTCCGTGAAATTACGGGAAAAGTTGGGACCAAGGTTACAATGGACGGTCACGACATTCTAATGTTTGGTTCAAATGCCTACACTGGTCTTATCAACGACGAACGCGTCATTGAAGCAGGCGTAAAAGCACTGCGCCAATATGGTTCCGGATGTGCCGGTTCGCGCTTTCTTAACGGAACCCTTGATTTACATGTAAAACTGGAAAAAGAACTGGCTGAATTCCTCCACAAGGACGAGGCCCTGTGCTTTTCAACCGGATTTACTGTGAACGAGGGCGTTTTAGCTACTATCTGTGGCAGAGAAGACTATATCATTACTGACGAAAGAGATCATGCCTCTATTGTTGACGGAAGGCGTTTGTCTTTTGCAAAACAACTGAAATTCAAGCACAACGACATGGAGGACTTGGAAAAGCAACTCCAGAAGTGCAACCCGGATGCAGTCAAACTGATCGTCGTCGACGGTGTTTTCTCCATGGAAGGAGACCTGGCTAATTTGCCCGAAATTGTTCGCTTGAAACATAAATACAATGCCAGCATCATGGTTGACGAAGCCCACGGCATCGGCGTCTTTGGCAAACAGGGACGCGGTGTATGTGACCACTTCGGATTAAGCGACGAGGTTGACCTCATCATGTGTACATTCTCCAAGAGTCTGGCATCAATCGGAGGATGCATCGCTGCCGACAAAGATATCATCAACTGGTTGCGTCACACCACCCGCTCATATATCTTCTCTGCATCAAATACTCCGGCAGCAACAGCAGCAGCACTTGAAGCCCTCCATATCATACAGGCTGAGCCAGAACGCATAAATAAACTTTGGAACGTCACCAACTATGCCTTGAAGCGTTTCCGCGAAGCAGGCTTTGAAATAGGCGACACCGAATCACCAATCATACCTCTCTATGTACGTGATGCCGTCAAGACATTTGAGGCAACAAAACTGGCTTTTGAAAAGGGCATATTCATCAACCCCGTTGTTCCGCCAGCCTGTGCTGCCCAAGACACACTGATCAGATTCAGTCTGATGGCCACACATACACGCGAGCAGGTTGATCAGGGAGTTGACATCTTAATTGATGTATTCAAGCAGCTTGATATTTTGAAATAAATGTTCAGACAAATAAAAAAGAGCAATTAAAGTTGCTCTTTTTTATTTGTAACCATCACGTTATAAATTATAATCCATAAATTTGCAAAAAAAATACAACGACAACAATATGAGCAAGCTTCCTGATTTGAACAAGCTCGTCTTGAAAGACACGGCATTCAATAACATGATGAGCATCCATATCTACAACATCCTTATCGTGGCCACACGATACGACAGTTTCATCATGGAAGAAGACGGACGTATCGAAGGACAGATATTTGACGAATATACTTCCCTCGGGCTATCCTCCCCACCCCGATTCACCCAAGTAACAACATCCACCGAAGCATTAGAAGAATTACGGAACCATCACTACGAACTCATCATCTTCATGCCCAACATGGAACAGAAAGATATCTTTTCGACAGCGATGGAAATCAAATCTGAATATTCCAACATCCCCATCGTCGCCCT
>CACYCZ010000023.1 GCA_902773055.1 uncultured Bacteroidales bacterium | reverse complement strand
TTGCAGCAGTTTGACCTCTGTAACAATCGGCGAGAGCGTCACAAGCATTGGAGACTATGCTTTCCTGAATTGCAGCAAATTGACCTCCATAACCATTCCCAACAGCGTCACAAGCATAGGAGTTGATGCTTTCTATGGTTTCTCCGGTCGTGTGATATTAAATTCTTCTGCAATTGTTGAAGAAGAATATAGTCGTAGTAAATACTCAGGTTTAATTTCTTTCTTTGGTTCTTTGGTATATGAATATATTATAGGTAATAATATCACAAGCATTGGAAACTATGCTTTCCATGATTGCTTAAGTCTGAAGAGTATTACCATCGGTAACAGCGTCACAAGCATTGGAAGCGAGTCTTTTAGTGGATGTTCTTCCATAACATCCGTTACATGGAATGCAAAAAATTGCACAAATCGTTGTAAGTTGTCCGACAGTCCGGTTGAATCATTTGTTTTTGGCAATGAAGTAGAGTCCATACCAAACTATTGTTGCTACGATATGTATAAACTGACATCTATTACTATTCCCAATAGTGTAACAAGCATTGGAGAGAGTGCTTTCGAAGGTTGCAGCGGTTTGACCTCTGTGACTATCCCCAACAGCGTCACAAGCATTGGAAATGGTGCTTTCGAAGATTGCAGCAGTTTAACCTCCATAACGATTGGCAACAGCGTCACAAGCATTGGAGATTGGACTTTCCGTAATTGCTACAGTTTGACCTCCGTAACCATTCCCAACAGCGTAACAACCATTGGATCCGGTGCTTTCAATCGTTGCTTCTGTCTGACGAGTATAGTTGTTGCGAATGATAATCTCAAATACGATAGTCGAGATAATTGTAATGCCATTATAGAAACTGCTTCCAATACACTTATTAGAGGTTGCAAGAATACTATTATTCCCAACAGCGTCACAACCATTGAATCCGGTGCTTTCGAAAATTGCTTATATTTAAAGAGTATTACTTGCAAAGCTATCACACCTCCGACTTGTAGTAGTTATACATGGAAAAAAGTAGATAAATCTATCCCACTATATGTTCCTGCCAAAAGTGTAAATGCATACATAACTGCGGAAGGATGGAGGGAATTCATTCATATTTTATCAAATCCCACCTTTACCATAACTTTTGTTAATTGGGATGGCTCGGTTTTACTCAGACTGACTGATTTAGAGGAAGGAACCACTCCCATTTATACAGGAGCAACACCAACTCGTCATGACGATGAGCAATATACTTATACATTTGAGGGTTGGAATCCTGATGTAGTCGCTGTTACAGGCGATGCTACCTATACCGCAACATATACTGCCATACCTAAAACTGTAGGCATTGATGATGTTGATGCATGTATCACTCATCACAAATTCTTCCATGATGGTCAAATCTATATCCGTCGTGGTGACAAGACCTATACCATAACAGGTCAATATGTCGAATGATCTTTTTGCCTTACCTACATTTAGCCGCCCCGCAATCCAGCGGGGCGGCTTTTCTTTTACCCGGTTACTTTCACTTTTCATTGAGCCATTTCTCCACTTGCCTTGTTCAACCGGGCTAATAACAATAGATGCAGAAATATTCTTTCTTCTTTTACGTCTGAATAGTATTTAAACACGGGACCCCGAAGCCGCTTGTAAAGAATCTGGTTTTGTCTATTGCGTCTAAATTGAATTTAGACAGGCTCTCTGGAGCCTCCTGTAAAGAATATGGTTTTGTCTATTGCGTTTATATGAAAGTCCGATGGACTTTTATGGTTGCGGCATAATGGGTGGATATTTGAACATAGCCTCATTTACAGCCTCTTACAAAGAAAATGCAAAAAAAAGTAAAAAAAGTTGCCGTTTAGGTGATAGATTTTGCCCTTTTTTTGCCTTATATATGGAGGGGTATATTATTCCGCTATGAAAGAAAAATTTTTGAATCATTTGCGGGAGGTTCTCTGTTAAATGCGAGATAAAGAATGTCGCAATGCCGCAGTTTGATTACTGCATAATGTAAAAAATGGATGTGAAAAGCATTTTTTTTGAGGAAAAACTTGCATATATCAGTTTCTTGGGGCAATTTTGCCCCCTGTAACGGACAAATATGCAGACTTTTTGCCCT
>CACYCZ010000022.1 GCA_902773055.1 uncultured Bacteroidales bacterium | reverse complement strand
TCTGGTTGATAATGGTCACCATGAGAATGGGTATAAAAAATTTCTTTAGGATGAACATTCTTGGGAAGCATGTCCTCAACACTAATAGTAAAGTCTATCAACAATTTGTCTTCTAACAGGATACTGCTATTACGTCGTGGAGAGTTTCCACCGGGTTTCCATCCTGCAGCTCCTGTACCGAGAAACAATACTTTCAAGTCATCTTTTCCGGCAGAAATATTCTCACATGTTATTAGACCAAATCCCGTAGAAACATTGTTACTCCGAGATGCAAAGAGTTTCTCCGCCAAGCCGGAAGCCAAAATGGCTAATGAGCCGGTTTTTAAAAAATTTCTTCTATTCATAAATATTCAACGTTATAAATTAATAATTATCGTTATGCATATGCTGTTGAGAAAATCGACGAACATACTTCCTACTATCGGAATAAATAAATAAGCTTTGGAACTGGGTTGATATTTACTGCACACAGCTTGAATATTAGCCATGGCATTTGGTGTGGCACCCATGCCGAAGCCACATATTCCTGCGGTCAGAACAGCGGCATCATAGTCTTTACCAAGTACACGATAAGCTATAAAATATGCAAAACATACCATGAATACAAGTTGTGCCGATAACATCAGGATAAGAGGTAAGGCCAAATCCCAAAGTTCCCATAACTTCAATGTACACATAGCTATTCCTAAAAACAAAGATAGACTATAATCGCCATATTGACTGATTGCATTCATATGAACAGTATATAATCCACAGAATTCACTAATATTCCGCATAATTGCACCTACAATTAACCCCCCAATATAAATGGGGAAAGTCAATCCCATAAGTGTGAGCATATGGGAAATAAGAGTACCCAATCCTGCAGCTATAATTAATTGATATAAGGCAACGGTATAGTGGTTTCCCAAAGCATCGTCGTATTTTTCTTCAATATCTGCATGGAAATATTGTGGAGCAAGTGTCTGGGGAATATCGGAAAGAGAGGAATTCAAGTGTTTTTTTTCAATTAAATGTTCTGCTATAGGACCACCTATCAGGGAACCGGCTATTAAGCCGAATGTTGCAGCTGCTGTGCACAATGTTGTAGCTCCGTCAACACCTAAATTCTCTAAAATAGGACCAAAGGCACCACTCGTGCCATGCCCGCCAATCATAGGAATACTACCTGCTGTCATTCCAATAAGTTTGCTCAACCCTAATGTCCTTGCAACACCAATTGAAATCATATTCTGACATATAATTATTGTTACTGTCAAGGCGATCAATATTATCAGCGTTTTTTCTCCTTGTCGTAATGCCTTCAGATTGCAGGTAAAACCAACAGAAGTAAAAAAGAACACCATCATAACCTGCTTCAGCGTTTCATCAAAAGTAATCGTACATTCTCCGATTACATGTATTAATAACGTAAACAGAGAAAACATGATACCACCTATTACAGGTGCTGGAATACAAAATTTGACGAACACTTTGACATATCGCCTCAGTAGGTGTCCGACAATCAAGGCAACAACAGAAATGGAAAGCGTTTGGTATAAATCAAGATGTAGCATCCGTCATAATTGAGAAAACCAACAATTTTAGATCCAGTCAGAATATATAGGGGATCCTTTTTTACCAAAGCATTCACATGGTCGCACAACAAAACGGACAGGAGCCTTATCAGGGATTTCATCTTCAGCAAATACGCAGATTACGTCTTTTTCATCATGGTTTTCTCCCTCAATGGAACCAGGTGAAAATACTCGCTTGGTCATAACAACTTTGCTCACATCCTCATCCTGAATTTCAGCTTGCACCTCATAATCAAAAGCACGGACTCCTGTTGTTTTTTTCAAGACAGAAGGAAAGCTTACAACATATTGCTTTTTTTCTTCCTTTTTGCGGTTTTTACCATTGGTCCGTTCAATTGTCACAATGGAATTTTCGGGAAATTGTGGTATTGGAGCGACTTTGGCTCTGGCTTCGAAAGATAATGGAGGATTCACAACGGTGTGGGGAAGAGGTATTATCCAATTTTCTCCCAACAATTCATCGTGTATAAATTCTTTGCGTTCCAATGTTATACAATCATCATATACCGTCATAAGCATTCCGTGCTTGCCTTTATAGTAATCCATCACAGGCATTTGGGATGGAATTTTCTCAGGCACCCGATAGACTTCACTGTTTTCCCTCGCACCGATAGGGTAAACATACGACAGAGATGCTGTTCCAACACTTGTAAATGCGCCTTGCCAAATAGTGCGTTCATCAGTAAGAGGATAATGAGAATGTCCTGAGAAAGATATTACATTGGGATATTCTGAAAGTAAACGGGTAACCTCACCATTGTCTTGACCCCAGACAAAGGGTGACGAGCAGGTACCCTTTGGATGTGTATGTTGAATATAGAAAAAAGGCTTGTTCTTATTTGCAAATTTATCTTTATGTAGTTCCAGAAACTTGTCCAATCCCGGCATGTTATTCCGGTTTTGATAATGCCCACAGATAAAATAGTAGCCATTAACATTTTTCAGTTGAATGGGTTCCCATTTTTCATGATAGTATTTTTCCCATATTTCTGCTCTTCTATCACACATCTTTTCACGTTCTCTTTGTGCTTCATCTGGACAGGCTTTTTTAACAAAGCCATAGTTAAAACCTTCCATATCGTGATTGCCATATACAAAAAGTTTTTTCACCAGGTGACCATCGGGTGCTGTGTCATTGGGGAAAACTGAATACCATTTTTCCGCAGCGATGGCAAACTGGCTCTCAAATCCGTAGTCCGCAATGTCACCAGCGATAATGACTCCGTCAACATTTTCGTCACGAAAATATTTCAAAGTGTGTTCATATACGGCAGCACTTTCAAGATTTCTGATGTGAATGTCGCTTAGTATACCTATTTTTAATTTTGGTTTTCCTAAACGTTTAACATGCTTTGCAAAAGATTCAACGTCAACAAGCAAAGCACTTGAAAGCACGGCAGTGTGCCAAAGAAAGGTGCGTCGGTTCATTATCTGAGAATAAATCGTTCGCTAACTTCTTGCGAATCTCCAGCATAGAAATCTATAATAACATGACGTTTTGACACATGCATTTTATATGACCCTGCAGCAGGAGAATAGCTGTAGCGCTTTAACCCTGGTCTGTACTCATCAAATAATGGCGTTTCGTCCTTAACAGGCGACCCGTTATCTAATGTAGCCTGCTTTTTGCGTTTTTCACCATATTGGTCTGCTCCCTGGTATAGCACCTTATAGGTACCCAGTTTTTCATTTGCCCATACACTATTCATAGTCATCTGAGTAATGCGTCCACCGTCACGAGACCAATCAGCCTATTCTGTTGAATGAACGTGACCACACAGGCAGATTACATTACGTTTTGCAAAAAGCTCGCGGAAATGCCTTCGGGCTGCCGTATGCTTTTCGGAATCTTTTCCATGGAAAAACCATCTGCAACTTCCACTGTCAAATGGGAACAAGGGGCCGTGAATAATTACAAATGTATGACGTGCCCCTTCGGTTTCCTTCAGGAGTTTTTCAACTTCTTCATCATCAGGATCGTTAAAATCAATAACAATGTATGCATCTTTTCCGATATTGAAGCTAAAAGTTGTCTTGGTTATCGACTTTCCCAATTCTTCCGACATCCTTTGAGGCATATATTTGTGATATACCGCCTTGGCATCGACACCACGGATGTCATGATTTCCTACAACTGTAACGAACGGCAGATTACCTAACTGATGCTTGAAACTATTCATGACATCAGAAAGCATTTTTTGATGCACTTCCCCTTTGCCACAGTCACCTTGAATCAAATCTCCCATCTGGAATACCATGCGAGTATCTGGCGTGATAAGTTGAGAAGCTCTTTTTATCATTCGGGGACACCGTTCGCGCCACATTTCTCCATTACGGGCAAATTCCGCACGCTGTACACGGTTCAGCCATTCTACCTTTTCATTATAATTGGAATGGTACACACTTGCGGGTTCTGTGTCATAATGGGTATCTCCAAGTATGACAATTGAATATGTTTTATCACTGCCCATCACTTTTGCATTCAGTTGGGACAGTTCATCTGATAAAGCTAAACTTAACAAGCCTGAGGCTGAAAGTGAAATAAAATGTCGTCGGTCCATATTGTTGTTAATTATTTATAGGACAAATATACAGATATTTTATGGATTATAGGTTCTTAATCTTAAATTTTTATTTAATTTTGTCATAATAAACTAAAAAGAAATGGACAGAAGAAGATTTTTATCACTATCTGCATTCGGTGTGGCAAACCTTGCCCTGTGCGACCAACTTTCTTTGATTCAGGCTAAAACGGTCGCAGGAAAGTCAAAATATAATATTGTTATACTTGGAGATACCCATTATGACACAGAACCTGCAAGTGTATATCACTCGAAATACGTAGATCCTAATGAAAGTTCAAACAAACTTCATCGGGCAGAATTTGTCCGCAATGGAGAAATGTGGCGTGAGCGCTGTCCGTCCATGTTGAAGCGGGCGGCTCGCCTGGTTGATTCTGACACCAAGTTCGTATTGCAGATGGGGGATTTGATTCAAGGTGACTGCGGTGATCCTGCCATTCACAAAAAGATGCTCCGCGATGCCTTCGGACTGCTCAAGAGTGAAGTTGCAGCAACATTACCGCTCGTAACTGTTGTCGGCAATCACGATATACGCGGTACCCTGGCAAAAGAAGCGTACCACGAATATATGCCTACAGTCATGTCGGCAGAATTGGGAAAGTCGATAACCAAAACATCTTTCAGTTTCAATGTCAATGAAGATGTCTTTATTGTTATTGACTTCAATCATCCTGAGCCTGATGTTTTTGAGGAATTGCTTGCCGACTCTGCAAATGCGCGTCACACATTCATTGTATCACATGGCACTGTTTTTCCCGGCGTCGGTGGATATCCTCGTTGGTATTTGTTTGGTGGGCAAAAGAATCCGGCAAATCCTCAGATGTCGAAACACTTTTTGACAGAGTTTGCAAAGCGCAATGCCATTGTCTTGGCCGGCCATACACACCTGACAGAGTTCTTTGATTGGTATGGCTATGGCGGTCATATCACCCAGATGACCATGAACAGTGTCTGGTCTCGTCCCGAAAACGGGAAATACACCATCATCCATGATGACCCACAGAAATATGGTCCGATTTCCAAATCGGAAAAAGCATTGAAGGCCGGTCCTCCTGAATTATATGCTCCATATAAACCCGGTGTAAAGAAATATAGTGTTTCTTCAGCTGCAGGTTCATACAAGTTGAACATTTCCCCAAAATCTATTACGGTGGATTTCTACGCAGGATGCTCTGAAAAAGTCAGTCACCGATTTAAATTAAGGTAGGCGATATATTTCTCCATCTATCTTAACACCCCGTTTTTAGCCAATCCGACATATCGGAAGTTAAAAACGGGGTGTATGTTTACTCCCGGCATGACAATGCAGATACGTTGGTTTTCGGTACAAGGAGGCACATATCTACACTAAGTTCGGATGTTAACAGTTTTTTCAGCATTAGCCTGCATGACATACTTTTAAAATAATAGGAGATGTTCTTCCTTTATTCTATGGAAGGAACACCTCCTGTTTGATCAACAATTGTTTTTCTTGTATTGTTTACGGCAGATACACCCCGTCAGCCTTGAGCGTAGAAACCAGTTTGTCTGTATCTAGATTCTTTGGCAACACATTCTGGCTTACAGAGAGCGCAGCAGCTGTACCGGCGGCCTGCCCCATAGCAAAACATGGTGGAATAACCCGTATTGCAGCCATGACGGGCCGTTCAGCCGAAGCACATCGGCCGGCAACGAGCAGGTTGTCTATATTCCGTGGCAACAGTGCCCTATATGGAACATAATATGGTTCATTTGTATTTCGTGCAACATATTCCACACGTCCTTTGCGGTGTATATCCATACTGTTGGCACAACAGAAGATTGGATCGGGATATTTCACAGAATTTTTTGCATCTTCTGCAGTTACGGTATATACACCTTCTATGCGGCGCGTTTCTCTGACTCCCAGCTGGTCGGCCGTAGCTGCCAATTCGCAGTTTTCGCATCCTTTGACATACTTACGCAAAAATTTTACAATGATTCCTGCTTGCTTGCGCCCGATAACTTCAGCATCGGTTATCTGTTTCGGATCCAATCCGTCTACGCTGTCATTTTGAGCCATATTGACCGTATAGGTCCCGTCCAGGTTTTCAAACAATGCTATTTTCTGGCGCCAAATGGGGAATTCACCGGCTTCACGTGCTGCAAGTATTTCACGCATATAGAACTGACCTTCAAAATCATTGTTCTTTTTGCATTCCTCGTTATGAGCATCCATGGCTGCTTTGTCAACATTGCGGACTGTAAAAAAGAGCGATGATGCCTGAATATCACCTTCACCGTCGCCATAGACGTAGGGGACACCTGCTGATTCTGCCACATCACCGTCACCAGTACAGTCTATATAGTTTTTGGCAGTAATTTTCCATATACCTGCCTTTGTGGCAAAGTAGGCGGCAGCTATTTTTCCATTCTTGACGTCTGTCTTGACAAACAGGAGATGGTAGAGTAATTCAACTCCAGCTTGCTGGCAAAAATCTTCTGACGTCTTCTTGAAACACTCATAATCGAATGTCGTAAGACCATGATGCCCTTTATCGCGATAGGCAGTCAGAGAACCTATTTCTGATTTAAGCGGATGAATGGCACCGCCTGCAGCCACCATACTGTCGACAAACTCCTCAAAAAAACCACGGATA
>CACYCZ010000021.1 GCA_902773055.1 uncultured Bacteroidales bacterium | reverse complement strand
CCAAGTCTGTTATAAAGACTCTGTCGGAGAAGAAAGAGATAGTAATCGAGCGCGAGGCGCGAAAGCCTCAGCTGGTACCGCCTAAAAAGAAGAACAAAGGCTATCTGAGATGATAGGAAAACCCTGATCATGTATTGTTAATAGCAGTGCATGATCAGGGGATTTTTCTTGTTTATTTCTCGGTTTCTTGATTCGCGTTTGTGTAATTAGTCCGATTAATGACTATTGAAAATGCTATAATCTATTTGACTGTACGACCGACTATGGGTGCAACAGCGTTTATTTTAACAAGGAGAGTTTGTTACATGAGAGAATTTACGGCTATCAGCCTATTCTCTGGTGCTGGCGGTCTCGATATGGGGTTCGAGAGAGCTGGGTTCCGGACGATATGGGCCAATGATTTTGAATCAGATGCTTGTAAAACTCATGAAAACTGGAGTACTGCGAAAGTAGTATGCGGCGACATTGCCAAGGTGGATGAGAAAGACATCCCCGATGCTGATGTTATGCTTGGAGGATTTCCCTGCCAAGGGTTTTCATTGAGTGGACCTCGAAAAATCGATGATTCGAGGAATGTTTTATACAAGCACTATGTGAGGATCGTTAAGGCTAAGAAACCGTTAATGTTTGTTGGTGAGAATGTTAAAGGTTTGCTTACAATGGGAAATGGAACAATCATTGAGGCGATTATAGAAGATTTTTCCCAGTGCGGTTATGACGTTTTCTTCAAGTTGTTAAACGCGAAGGATTACGAAGTGCCGGAAGACAGAGAGAGAGTTATTATCGTTGGTTTTAGGAAAGATCTGAATATTAAGTCTTTTGAGTATCCTGCTCCAAGAAAATATACAGTTACTATGCGAGAAGCATTAAAAAACATCCCTGAGCCTACGCCGGATGAGGTGTGTGATGCTCCTTATAGTAGCAGGTATATGAGTAGAAACAGAAAGCGTGATTGGGATGATGTTTCTTATACTATTCCAGCTATGGCTAAGCAGGTTACATTATGGCCGGGTTCTCCCGATATGACTAAGGTTGATACCGATTTGTGGAAGTTTGGAGACGAGGGGATAACACGTCGTTTTAGTTGGCGCGAAGCTGCGGCAATTCAGACGTTCCCATCATCTTTAGAATTCTATGGTGATTTAACTTCAAAATATAAGCAGATTGGTAATGCGGTTCCGGTTAAACTTGCTGAGATAATTGCAACGCATCTATATGGAGTATTAACAAACGCAATTTAATTATGCCTGGTAGTGGAAATCAAACTGAATTGGGAAAAGCGTTTGAGTATGCTTGTGCGTTTACGATTTTTAATAAGTACAAGGATTCGCATAACGTAGTCATCGAACAGAGTCCTCAAGTTGAGACGGCTCAAAGGTTCTTTGAATATATGAATGCTATGGAGCAGGATAAATATGTCAAAGGTGCAAAAGCAGCGCTTAAGATAATCGAACGTCTTGAACCAATGATGATAGAAAATAAAGATGATTTCGTTATTAGCCTGCAGACTGATAGTAAAGGTCAGCAGGGGGATGTTCGAGATGTTTTGCTTACTATTAACAAGTGGGAAATCGGGTTGTCGTGCAAGCATAATCATGAAGCGGTAAAACATAGCCGATTATCTGATACAATCGATTTTGGTAAAGATTGGTTTGGCAAATCCTGTTCTAACGAATACTTTGATGCCGTACGGTCAGTTTTCCTTCCGCTTCGTAAATTAAGAGATGAGAGTAAGGCGACAGGTGAACCTGCTAAATGGGAAGATATTCCGGATAAAGAGGAAAGGTGTTATGTTCCTGTTCTGAAGGCTTTTATTCAAGAGCTCCGACGTTTGGACAAAGAATACCCCGGGGAGATTCCCGCTTTGTTAGTGCGTTATCTTATCGGAGATAAGGATTTCTATAAAGTTATAATGAATGACAAGCGTCAGTATACTCAGATAGAGTCAATTAATATCAATGGCACACTTAATCAGCCGAACGGGAAAAAGCAGGCTTTGATAAATGTTCCCGTTATGAAAATGCCAACAAAATTCTATGAGGTTGACTTTAAAGAAGGTCAAAAGAATACTATAGTCGTGGTCTGTGATCAGGGTTGGAATTTTTCTATGAGAATACATAATGCTAGCTCGAAAGTTGAGCCTTCGCTAAAGTTTGACGTTCAGTTGATAGCGATGCCATCGTCTATCCTTACACAGATTGAGCCATGGGAATAATTCAAAGCCCCCCAAAAGCCCCCTTCTGAACATTAATAGTCAAAGAACAGGTGGAAT
>CACYCZ010000020.1 GCA_902773055.1 uncultured Bacteroidales bacterium | reverse complement strand
GCTGATTATGTTATAACATCTGATACATTGCATTATAACACATATAGCAAATTAGCACATCTTACAGGGCCATCAAACATAGTTAGTGGTGATTCTCGTATTTATACAGAACGTGCTGATTTCAATACCATGACAAATCAGGCTACTTTGTTGGATCGTTCGGTTCTTGTTGATAAAGATAAGCAACTGATAGGTGATTCTGTAGTTTATGACAAACAGATAGGGATAGCTCAGGCGTTTCATGACATTGTTTTTAATGATAAGACCAATAAAAATATATTTACCGGGGATTATTTTTATTATAATGATTCTATAGGTTTCGCTAAAGCATATGGCAGGGCTCAAGTAAAGAATTATTCCGAGACAGATACGTTATTTCTCCATGCGGATACGTTTAAAGTATATTCATACAATATACAAACAGATTCGGTGTATCGTATATTGCATGGTTATTATCATTCCAGGTCCTATAGAGAGGATATGCAATCTGTATCTGATTCCTTGTGCTATAATTCTAAGGATAAAACTTTGTTCTTATATGGAAATCCTGTTGTTTGGAGTGATAATCGACAAATTCTCGGTGAGGAAATACGAGCATATTTTAATGACTCTACGATGGATAGTGTAAGTGTTATTCGTCAGGCATTAATGGTTGAGCAACTTGATTCAATTCATTATAATCAAGTTGCAGGAAATGAGATGAAAATTTTTTTTGCCGGCAAGAATATCAAAGAAGATAGGGTAATTGGAAATGTCTTGATTTTATATTTTCCTTATGATAATGATAGTATCATGACTGGAATGAATTATTCGGAAACCAGTTTGCTACGTTTGTTTATGGAGAACAAAAAATTAAAGCGAATATGGACGCGTGAGATTTCTGGTACTTTTTATCCTTTGGCCCTCGTGGAGACTCCAAAATTATATTTACCTCAATTTGCGTGGTTTGATTATATGCGGCCAAAAGATAAGTATGATATTTTCAATTGGCAAGAAAAGACCAAGGGAACCGAATTGAAGAAGACTGTGCGTAGGAGTGTTCCGCTGCAATCACTTCAAGGATTATAGTTGTTCCACAATGTTTGTGGCGAAATTTATAAATAAAAAAAGTTGTAATGGATATCATTCACTTATTACCAGACTATATTGCGAATCAGATTGCAGCAGGAGAAGTAGTTCAACGTCCGGCTTCAATTGTTAAGGAATTACTGGAAAATTCTGTTGATGCAGGCGCAGATAAAATAGAGCTGCGGGTTGTTGATGCTGGAAAAACATCAGTCCAAGTGGTTGATAATGGAAGAGGTATGTCGGAAACTGATGCAAGATTGGCATTTGAGCGACATGCAACATCTAAAATCTCGGAAGCGTCAGACTTGTTTAACTTGCGTACTATGGGATTTAGAGGAGAGGCGTTGGCTTCTATCGCAGCAGTTGCCCAGGTTGAGTTAACAACCAGGACTATTGATGATGAAATTGGGGTGAAGTTATTTATGAAAGGGCCTAAAATTATAGAAAGTATGCCCGTAGCTTGTCCTCGAGGGGCTCAGTTTGTTGTAAATAATATCTTTTTTAATGTTCCCGCGCGACGAAGATTTCTAAAATCTGATACTACAGAGTTGAAATGTATCTACCAAGAGTATGAGCGTATTGCATTAATCCATCCTGATATAGAATTCTCTTTCTATAAGGATAATGAAAAGACTCATACATTGCCGATAGGCAGTTTCAAAAAACGGATTATTGATCTGTTTGGTTCTGCTATTGATAAAACTCTCCTTCCTGTACAAGTTGAAACAGCAATTGTAAAAGTTTCTGGTTTTCTTGGGACACCAGAAAGTGCTCGCCAAAAGGGTAGCAGGCAGTTCTTTTTTGTCAATAACAGGTATATGAAGCATCCTTATTTCCACAAGGCAATACAAACGGCATTTGAACGACTGATACCATTGGATAGACAGGTTTCCTATTTCTATTGTTTGGAGGTTGATCCATCTAAGATAGATATTAATATCCATCCGACGAAAACTGAAATAAAATTCGAGGATGAACAAGCAATATGGCAGATTTTACTTGCTGTTACCAAGGAAACATTGGGAGCGTTTAATGCTGTTCCTGTGATGGATTTTGAACCGAGCGCAACTCCTGTGATGCCAGTATATAATCCTAAGGAAAACTTGATTCCGCAAGTTGACGTTGATCGCAATTACAATCCATTCAAATCTGATCAAGACTATCGTACCAAAGTAAATACAGCTAATTGGCAACGACTATATGATGGTACAGCAAAAATAAATGCAATGCCACTTGTTCCAGAATTAGATTTAAATTCTGATAAAGTTCCTGATGAAAAAGGTTTGCTTGAGAACCCGAATGAAAATACCTTCTTGCAATATAGCAGATATATTATTACGCAAGCAAAAAGCGGTTTAATGTTAATAGATCAGCATAGGGCCCATATTCGTATATTATATGATATGTACATGGAAAATATGCAAAATGATACAGGTTTATCGCAAGGCTTGTTATTTCCTGATTTATTTCAATTATCTCCATCACAGGTTATTGTGCTCAAGAAAATTATGCCCGAATTGAACGCTGTCGGATTTGATATTTCGGATATGGGTGGTGGGAGTTATGCTATAAATGGAGTACCTTCTGGTATTGAAAAGAAAAATCCTGTGGAAATGATATCGCAATTGCTTGAAAAGTACAATGAAAAAGGTGCTGCGAAGGAAGCCATTCATTCTTCAATAGCTTTATATCTTGCAAAAAATAATGCAGTGCAGCCCTCCCAAAAACTTACAACCGACGAAATGGCGCATATAGTTTCCCGGTTGTTGCAGTGTAAAAGTCCTAAGTATACTCCAGACGGAAAAGCAGTTGTTGTTATTCTTGAAGACAATAAAATATCGTCATTATTAAAATAAATTTAACAAAAATTAAAAAGATTATCTCATAAAATTTGTTTGTTAATACAATATTTTATAATTTTGTACTGAAATTCCTCTCTACGGTATCAGAGACGGGGTTGAATCGTATAAACAAAGTAAAAATAGAAATAATTTTTTAAGAGTTATAATTAAAATTAATAGAAGTATGAAAAAATTAATGTTTGTTTTGGCATTTGTTGGTTTTTCATCTTTTGCATTAGCACAAGATACTACAGTGCCAGTTAAAAAGTACAGTGTTGCTACAAATTCATTTTGGTCTAATTGGTTTATCACAGTAGGTGGTAATTACAATGCATTCTATGGCGATCAGCAGCATGGTCTCGGTCTGAACAATAGTCCTCTTAAGGATTTCCGTCGTGATTGGGGCTTTGGTGTTGGTATTGGTAAAAGTTTCACTCCAGGTTTTGCTCTGCGTACTAAATTCTCAGGTATTTGGGGTAAGTCTGTAGTATCAGATGTTTGCCACAACAACAAAGACATGAAGAATTATTTCACAATTAATGAGCAGTTAATGTTCAACTTGAGTAATCTTCTTTGTGGCTACAACGAAAACCGTGTGTGGAATGTGATTCCTTATATTGGCGCAGGTATTCTCCGTAACTGTACCTCAAATGTATATGCCCTGGATGCTACTGGTGGTATTATGTCTACTTGGAAGATCGCAAAGAAAGTTGATATCTTCTTGGATGCAACTGTTGTGATGGCAGAAGGTAAGGCTGATGGTAATTCCGTATATCATACAAATAGTCTCTGCTTGAAGAACTATGATATGATTTACTCTTTGGAAGCTGGTTTGAAATTCAATTTAGGCAAGGCTACATGGGCAAAAGTTCCCGATGTTGATGCTTTGATGGCAATGAATAAAGAGCAATTGGATGCTTTGAATGCTTCTCTCCGTGATGCTCAGGCAGAAAATGCACGTTTGAAGAAATTGTTGGCTAACCAGAAGCCTGCTGAGACAAAAGAAGTTATAAAGAAGGAATTTGCAACGACAGCTCAGTCTGTATTCTTTAACATTAACAAATCTACAATTGCTTCTCGCAAGGATTTGGTTAATGTACAGGAAGTTGCTAAGTATGCTAAAGAAAATGGTAAGAAGATTGTTGTTACAGGTTATGCTGACAGCAAGACTGGTAGACCTGCATATAATCAGACTTTAAGTCAGAAGCGTGCTGAAACAGTTGCTAATGAACTCGTTAAGATGGGTGTAAGCCGCGATAATATCATCGTTAAGGCTGCAGGTGGTGTAAATGATCTTTCACCAATCTCTTACAACCGTCGTGCTACTGTTGAACTTCAATAATTATAGTCTATTATAACTCATATTAAGGGCAAGTCAAAAGACTTGCCCTTTTTGTTTTTTGTCTTAATTGAGAAATAACTTCTCCGAGTGTCGCTATTCTGTTGGGTGCGTAAAATGTTATGAAGAGTTGATCGTAATATTTAAATCATTTTCATTGCAGGATGTTACCGGTAACGAAAATGGTATAAATCATCTACAGATTTGGTTTGCTCTTTTTGTTTATATCTATTTAGATAGACTTGGCTTGTTCTAGAGAATTCAGAGATTGCTTTTTTCAATTAAGTAATTTGAAGCAAGCATGACAACGTCCTAATATGCGATAGTGATTCATTCTATATAGACCGATTTATAATGGTTTGTATGGAATGAAATGAGGTGTATTTTTCATAATAGGGTTAGGTATAGTTCTTTTTTTAGATGAAGTTGATGCAATTTGTGGTGTATAGATAGGGAATCTTCTGCCAGTTTTTCTCTTTGTCTGTTTATCTATCTATCTATCTATCTATCTATCTGTCTATCTATCTATCTATCTATCTATCTATCTGTCTATTATATCCTTCTATTTGTTTGTTTCTTTCTTTTTCTTCTTTCTGACTTGTATTTGATAAGTTATTTCTAGAAGTGTCTATATTTACTTTTTCCTCCCTTTTGAAGATGATATGTATAGGATGGAAATGATGATTATGTCGCCGGTAGTGTTATGTTTACCGCTGATGAATGTATGTTTAGCGTTGAAGAATATATATTTCTCATCGTTGAATGTATGTTTTGCGTTGGTAAATGTAAAATATATAAGGTAGAATGATGTTTTTTCTGCCGGCAATGTGTTATGGACTATATGGAGGTGAGAATTTAGGCTGACCGATAAAAACCAGTCTAGCAACAGTCTATTAGTTGTAATTTCTATTATGCTATGACTATTTCTGTCTGCTTTTTTTCAAGGTCTTTCTTTTTGGATAAGTTTCCTTTGTGTTCTTTCGGTATTATCCTCGGTTTTGTTATAGCTGATGAGATTCATTACAATACTCCGAATGTTCACGGTTATTAGAGAATAACTCTTTTAGAATTGACGGATAACGTGTATGCTTTTGAAAAACGGAATGAATAATCTTTGCTTTTAGAAAGGATGTTACATTCTTAATAAGGTGCTGAGAATGTATTGCATAATTGCATTTCGTGAATGTTTTTCTTTAATGGCTTCAAAAGGGATTGTCGTAATGAATACTTTCTGGTCTGTGATGCCGGCGGTGGAGCCGTCGCTGAATTGTATGGTTGCTCGTGCGGTGCTGAAGGGTAATATCCTTTCAGGATGTTGTACGGCATAGCTTTCCTGATTGTATAGGGTTTCAAATTCGGCACAGATATCAGTGCCTTTTATCAGAATGGTGTTAGTGCCATCAGCCGCATGGCCGTTGTATTTGTATTTCAGCGTTTTTAAAGCGAAATCAGTGTCTGCCTGACTTGTCTGGTCAGAGCCGATATATGCACCGGTGGCGAGAAGGTGTCCGCCAGAACGTATATATGCTGATAATTTTTTCTGTAGTGTTGTGCCAAATGTCTTGTAAGAGTAGATGCTGCTTTTACCATTGTCTTTCTGCAGGCCTAGGATGAGGTCTACCATATTGTAGGTATTCAGTTGGATGTTGTTGTTGATGAGGGCATTCAGACAGGATGAGGCATAAGATACTTTTCGGAAGGAACTGATGGATTGTCCGTGTATGAGAGGATAGTTGAAGGTGTTTCCGATGATGAATCCGCCCTGCATGTCTGTATTGGATTTGCCTAATGTTTTTCTTTTGTTGCGTTGGTACTCAATTTGGTCTCCACAGTATTCCGGGGTCTTGATATAGGGCACTCCGTAGTCCTTTGCCAGGCTGAAACCGAGACTTTTTGACGTATTGATGACGGCAGGGGAACTAAGTCGTGTAAATCCGTTGACAATCAGCAGTTGTGCTGTTTCTTGGGAGGACTTGAATACTGCCAGTTCTTCGCTTGGGAAACTTTCTCCGCCAGAGTTTATAGCGGTAATCTTGAAACTGTAGATGGAATCGGGTAGGATATCCATGACATATTCGCAGGCATTTTTTACGAGGATGCCGTTGTCGTAGCCCTTGCTTCCACATTTGGTATATATGATGTATCCTGTCGGTGTGGCAGTCTTTTCAAGTGGGTCTATGCGGGGAGTCCATGTAAGTTTTACTTTATTACTGTCTGTCAGCATTGTTGCAAAATTATCGACGGGCAGAGGATGGACTGTATAGTTAACTCCGTGTTGGTAGGATATGAATTTCAATATGGATTTGTATATGCTTCTTGCTAACAGAAACTTGACGTTGGGGTCGTGGCCCAGCAGCATGTCGGAGAAGTTCTGATGAGACAAGGTCTCCAAAATGGCAGAGGGCACCTCGGGTTTGCGTGTTTCACTGTAATTCTTGCGGAGATGTTCACGGGTGTACCATGTGCGATGCAAGTAATGGGACATGTCGTGGCAAATGGTTTGTTGCATCATGTCGGCAAAGTCGGATGATGCCATTCTGCTGATACCGTTGCTGAAATATTCGCCGAGGGTGTCATTTTTCAGGGTGCTGATGACGAGGGAACCATAGATGTCGTTGTCTGGCCTATAACCTGCATCGCTGTGGATGCCTAATGACAATTCAAAGGGAACCTTGCATCCAACGGTGTCGGGATGGTATATGCTGCCGCCTGACAGCCAATTCAGGGCGTTGGATCTGCAGTTGATGTCATCGGCATAGTCGTTGTAACTGTCTTTGGTGTCGTAGACTTCAAGAGGAAGACCTGAATATTGGCAATAATAGCGTGCGCCTTCCAGAAAACGTGGCATCTGGCTTCGGAAATCCGTTTCACCGTCATCATCTCGGACAATATTTCCCATGCCCCCTCCCAGACGTACGGCATCAACAGAAATGACCTTTCCTTCCTCATTCGTGATGTTGTTAAGGTAGATGGCATTTTCTGCTGTTTTCCCCATGCCGAAGTCGTAGGTGCCAAGGTATACCCATGTGCCACCACCCATAGTCTGATTGACAGAAACAAGGGTGGCAATGCCTTTGTGGATGATTTTATAGACGGCTTGTGTCGTGCTATTGGGAAAAGACTGATAGGTTACATATACAGCGTAGCGCCCTTCTTTTTTAATGTTGGGCATCCAGCAGCAGGATGATTCCATGTCACCGTTTGTAGCTGTCTCTACCATGAGTGAAGAACCTTTTATGGCAGGAGTGGAGGTGATGGAATCTGTCTGCAGGCTATCTGGGGCATTGGGAACGTTCCATGGAAATCGCAGGAAAGGGCTGTTGTTACTGTAATATGCGCTTGAATTCATGAAACCTTCATGGGGAGAAACGTGCCAGTAGTTTGAACCATTGATTTCAGTAAAGCCTGATTGTGGGTCATCGTTGTCAATGATAATCTCTTCGGTTTGCCAGTCTCGTTCTCTGGGGACATAGCATATTGCACCGCTGTTTTCCAACATTGGCAGCAGGAAAGGCGTCACAATGGACAAGGTAAACATGTCTTCCGTTGTACAGAACAGGGCAGGGCGCTGCCATGCCCATTTGCCTTGTTCGTTCATCCAGTACATGCCGTGGCTGGGCCATACAACAAGGTGGCGATTGTACAGCCCTTGTGTAATGTTGAAAGGATGGGAAATGTTTTTTGTCCAAGGCGTACCTTTGTAGTCAATGTTTCCCCAAAGCCGGGAACTGTCTGCCGGAAAGTCGTGCTTGTAGTTAGCAATGTATCGGGAAATTTCATTGCCGTTTGAAATGATTTCAAGCCTGTATTTTCGTGCATTGGCAGGCAATCGCGACTGGATGTCTGAATATATGGTGTTGACACGTTCCTGGGTGAAATTCCAGAAGGAAAATTCATCGCTAGCAGAGATATGTATGATCTGTGTGCTGTCGTTGATGCATACACTATCCAGCTTTGCCTGATACGTCATGAACTCGTCAGCTCGCAGGGGAAAATGAAAATATTTTTGAATTATAGGAGTAATAGTATCGGGAATATCGCAGATGGCTGAGTCATTGTTGCTGCATACAGTGCTGTCAGGAGAGATGTCTTCACCTCTTGCAGCCATAATGGTAAGAAACAGGAAAAAAACCGTGAGACACCCTAATTTCATGTCGTTTTTTAATTTTATCTTCAAAGTTACCAATAAAAATAATGACAACTAATCAGTTCACTAAGATTAATTACTGATTAATTTAAGTATCTTTGTACATAGAATAAAAGCGAAATTATTGTGATAAAACTATCAGAAATTTTCAGCCTTAAGCGATTGGCCGGAATCTTGCTGATATTGCTGGATATACTGCTTCTTTATGGGAAATATATTCATAAAGGCCTGTCGGGAATAGTTGCGATGCATCCGATTCTGCTTGTGCTGATTCTTGCGATAGCGCTATATCTTATTTTCCACATCCCGGCTACGGCTTCTGCAAAGAAAAAAAAGGTGGATTTGTCAAGACGGAAATTTTTGACTTTTTCAGCCACGCTCGCGCACGATGAAGGTTTTCAGGCCATCAGCAATACGGTGGGGAAGAGTGTTTCCTCTTTTACGGGAAAACGCAATCCAAAATCCAAGACTCCAATATTTCCACCGGGTGGCAGTTCGTATGAAGAGTTCAAGACAACATGCAATTCGTGTATGGCTTGTATAGAGGCATGTCCCAACCATATTCTGGAACCTGATGTCAGATTGGGGCAGGGAGTTATTCCCCGTATCAGTTTCAATAATGGATGGTGTAGTCCCGATTGTCTGAAATGTGTTGAGGTGTGTCCGACAGAAGCCTTGAAAAAAATGACACTTGAGGAAAAAAACAATATCCAGATTGGACATGCCATATGGATTCGCGAAAACTGTATTGCCACGGAAGATAAAACCTGCCGTGAATGCGAAAAGGCATGTCATGCGAAATGCATAGAAATGGTGCAAAACGGCCGGCGTTTGTATCCTATAATAAATACGTCAAGCTGTACGGGCTGCGGTGCATGTGAGAACGTATGTCCGGCATCACCGCTGAAAGGTATTTATGTTGAAGCTTTTCCTGAGCATAGGATGATTAATGGATAAATAATACAAAAGGTAGAATATGAAAGTTATAATGACTTGCATGGCGGTAGTGCTCTTGTTGCTGGTTACAGCGTGTGGGAAAAAAACAGCGAAGGAGCATGCAGATGTGTATCCAAGCATCTTTCCTGATTACACAGAAGTAACTATACCTGTCAATATAGCGCCCCTGAATTTTATGGTTAAAGATGCCCAAAGCATAAAGGTTGGCATAAAAGTGCCAAACGGAGAGTTATATTGGTTTACAGGAAAAACGTCAATAAGTATTCCGCAGCGAAAATGGACGGAAATATTGCGACAGTCAAGAGGCCAGACTGTAGAAGTAGAGGTGTCAGTTTGGAATGATATGCATCGGGAAGGAATTCAGTACAAGCGCTTTCCTGTCTATGTTTCCAATGATGAAATTGATCCGTGGATCGCTTATAGGCTTATACCGCCAGGATATGAAGGGTATAGATATATGGGGATTTTTGAACGGAATCTTACATCCTTTGAAGTTCAGCCGATAATAGTTAATAGCCAAATCCATATGGGGTGTGTTAATTGCCATTCATTTGCGGACTATAGCCCGAGCCATTTCATGTTTCATGCAAGGGGTGAGGGAGGAGGAACAATTTTATATGACAATGGTCGTTTGGAAAAAAGCACGATCAAAAGAGACGTGGCAAAGGGGGCTTCCTATGGTTACTGGCATCCTTCGGGAAAATATATTGCCTTTTCTGCAAATGCAACACGCCAGAACTTCTACGGTCATAGCCGCGATAAGTTGGAAGTGTATGATATAGAATCAGATTTGTTCGTATATGATGTAGGCCAGAAAGAAATAATCGCTGATTCCCGCTTGAACGATTCCTTGAACTGGGAAACTTTTCCTTCGTTTTCTCCCGACGGGAAGACGCTGTATTTCTGTACGGCTAAACCTGTAAAAATGCCGATGGAGTACGACAAGCTTCATTACAGTATAGTCAAGATAAACTTTAATTCTGATGGCTCGCTGGGTGAGACGATAGACACTCTCTATAATGCCAATACGCAGGGAGGAAGTGCCCTGTTGCCTCGTATTTCTCCTGATGGCAGGTATCTGTTATTTACGTGGGCCGAATGTGGCGCGTTCCATATACATCATAAGGAGGCAGATTTGAAGTTACTTGATTTGAATACAAACCAACTCATTCCGACAGATGAGTTGAACAGCAGGGATGTGGAGAGCTATCACTCGTGGGCAAGCAATGGGAAATGGATAATTTTCAGTTCAAAGCGTGTTGATACCCGATATACCCGGTTGTTCATGGCCCATTGGGACGGGAGTAAATTTGGCAAACCTTTCATGTTGCCTCAAAAAGAGCCCGATGATAATGTCCAGTTACTCTATTCGTATAACATACCGGAATTTCTGAAGGAACCTGTCAGGCTCAATAAAGATGCCTTGGCAAAGCAGTTTGAATGACTTAAAATTGAAAGCTGAGATGAAACGTATATATTTATTAACTCTTTTGTTCGGCGTTGGCATAGTGTGTATGCTGTCGTTGGTATTTCCGGCATTGACGAAAATGTTGGAAGGAAACGATTTCTTTCTGATGACGTGGGATTATTTTCTGTTGAAATTGAATCAAGGGGCCGGTATAAACGGTTGGCTGACAGATTATATCCTTCAGTACTTCAAATGGCCGCTTCTTGCAGGAGTGATTTATGCAATTCTTGCAGCGATATTGATAATATCTGCGTCATTGCTACTTAAACAGATAAAACAAAATGATATGCTTGAAGGCGCAGTGTTGCCTCTGGTTGCCTTGCTTGCCTTGTTTCCTTTCTGCATAAATCTATTGTTGGAAGGTTGTGTTTTTTATTTGGTATTTCTTGTATATATCAAATTGGGGACGGCATGGAAACGTATTTGTTTCTGTTTCTTGTATGTTATCGTTGGAATGTTTATGGTCAGTGTTCCTCTGTTGGGATTGAATGTTGCTGTCATGGTTACTTGGGAATATATTCATACCAGAAAAATTTGGCTCCTTGGCGTTTTTGTGGGTTGTATGGGATTGATTTATGCAATAGTCCAACTGCTTAATGCTTATGTGGGCTTTATTCCGTTTGAGATGCGTTACTTCCATACCAATGCTGTAAATGGCGCCTGGAATGAATGCCTGTATTTGTTGATTTTCTTGTTGCCGTTCTTGAGCCTGCTTATGCCTGAAATCAGAAGGCGTAGATACAATATGCTGTGTTCTGCTATAGCTGCGTTATTGATAGTTGGCTCTCTCCTGTACTGTGTGTCAAATCCTGCACTCAATTACAATGAGAGATGTTATAAATATGTGCTATTGACAGAAAATAAGGCATGGGAGGAATTAAGGCATTTGTTGGAGTCGGATGATAAATCAGACAGCAGTGTCAAACAGAAATTTGCTTTGTTGATGGAGTCTGTTCAAGGGACTTTGCCCGAAAGGTTGTTTGACTATAAGATTAATACCCCGGAAGATTTTCTTTTCCGATTTGACAGGAATACTTTCAGTTGTCTGTTCAATGCTCTTTTTTATGAGAATGCGGCTATTTATGATGAGGCATTTCATCAGTTTTTTGAGTATAGTATGCAGATGCTGAATGGGAACTGTTTTATGGCAATGCGCCATATGATTCAATATAGTATTCAAGAGGGCGACTTGTCTGTTGCTGAAAAATATTTGGATGTATTAGCAAAAAGTTCTTGTCACAGTGATTTTATACAATCATGCCGTAGTCAGGTCGATATGCAGAAAAAGCATAAGACAAAGTCTGCGGTTGCATTGCGTGGGGATAACTTTGTCGGTTGTTATCCGTTTAATTCGGAAATGGTAAGACAATTACAGGAATATCCTCAAAATAAGATTTATTTGGATTACTTGCTATGTGGCCTGCTCTTGCAGAAAAATCTGGTTCATTTCAAGGTTATCCTTGAGGGTTTCCCGTTGTATAAAAATACTGAATTGCCAAAAGCATATGCTGAAGCTTGCGCTCTGATGAAGGCTCAAGGAGCGCCCCAAAGTGACGGCTTTGTATATCCTGAGATATATGACCGCCAGCTTAGAGAGTGTTACCAAGCCTATAAAGACGGAGATTCGTACACTGCAAACGGTTTTGCCAATACATTCTGGAATTACTATTTTTATGCAGCGCTTCCAGAGGAAACGCAGGTGTCAGGAAATAGCGCTCATTAGTTTTGTGTAGCCGGTTTCAGTATGACTCCATTGTTACGATGTCCGTCCATCATGATGGTCAGCGGGGCGGGCAGAGTGACTAATTGCAGATGTTCGGTTTCGTACAGTACATTCTGGCCTTTTAGCCAATCGTAATCAAAATAGCATTCGTTTTTGTTGTCTATGGTGAAATAGCCGACTCCGAGTGATGTCAGGTTGTGGAAGAAGTGTGTTCCTTGACTTGGGTCAATGGAAGCTGTTGTCTGCTCAACAATGACAGCAGCTCCGGAGATATCTGTCCATTTTACGGGAATGCCCAGCCATGAATCTGAACTGCCCCAGCGCCCTGGACCAATAAGTACGTACTGAGTGTTTTCATTGCAGAGTCTGGCATTGATATTCCGGATTTCTTCAACGAGATTCTCGTTGATACTTGGACTGTAATTCTCTTGTTTAACATATAGCACATGGCTGATGTCATCTAATTTTCCGTGCCCTAAGACATTCTTGGATTTTATCATGCAGTCTGGATTTGGAATCTCATCAATGTTGGTATCAAAAGATTGCGTGGTATCAACAATGGGGCGGATTTGCAGGACACTGAAGATACCTCTTGTGCCATTGTCTTCCAAATTGACTGCAAACTCAATTTCCACGGGTCTTCCCATTTCCTGTTGCCCGGTTTTCAGCAGTTTGTCAAGTGTTTCTGCCAGTGGTATCATGTTGTGCTGGAGGATGTTGACAAATGAGATGATCTTGCGTCCTGAGTCGTAGTAGCCATCGTATATCATTTGGCTTTGAGGGTCGTACGTTGATGATATCAGTTTCAGTGAACCGTCTTTTTCTGCATCTTTGAGACTGAGTTTCCACAGATTGAAGCCGTCGTCGATGGAGAATTGCGGTACGTTGTTCAGCGGGAGCGCATAGAATTGGGACTGGGTATCTCTCAAAGCACTGTCAACGACGCTTGTCTGAATTATCTGTGTCGGATGCTTGGGTGAAAAATGCAGTGTCTTTCCTCCGTCAACGATGTATTTGCCCAATCCCAATGCCAAATCGCATATACCATCTTCTGATATTTGGTTGCCGATAGGATAGTAGTTGAGTGAGCGGGCAACACCTGATATGTTTGGATAGAGATGATCATCATTCCATACTTTTCCTACAACCTCTTGTAGGATGACGCTCATTTTTTCCTGTTCAATCAGGTTCCCGGTAGCACGCATGTAGGTCTTGCTCTCATTGAAGAACGTTGATGCGTATACGGCTTTTACAGCATTTGCAATGTTGGTTACGGTTACTTCCTTGTTGC
>CACYCZ010000019.1 GCA_902773055.1 uncultured Bacteroidales bacterium | reverse complement strand
GGCAACCACGACTGGCACTACGAGGGTATGGCCGGCACAGAAATCGATCTGAGGGCAGAATGGACGCAAAAGCGGCTGGCTCCCCTCTACAGGGGGCACAACCCTCTCGTCTACAACGTCAACATCAAGGGGGTGAACATCATCATGCTGGACAATTCCACCTATGAGATACTGCCGGAACAGCTGGACTTCTTCCGCCGGGAAGTGCGCCGGGACAGACCTACCCTGCTGATGTCCCACTGCCCGCTCTATGCACCAGGTTTCCCTCTGTCCTACGGGTGTGGCCATCCCGAATGGAATGCCTCCACCGACCGCAACTACAAGATAGAGCGGCGCCCACAATGGCCCGCCGAAGGACATAAGCCTGAGACCTATGACTTCTGGAACGAGACCATTGAGGCTTCACAGAAGCACCACCTGCTGGCTACATTTGCCGGTCATGTTCACCGCCAGTCATCCAGTGCAGTCAACGGCTGGAAACAATACACGCTGAAGCCTAACTACAGCGGTGCATACCTTGAGGTACACCTCAACCCTATGCCACAGAAGAAATCATGATTCACTCTCCTCAGAAATGCAATTATGTCAACATTTCCCTCCGTACATCATCCGTATAGACATCTTGTCGCTGTTGCACTCCTGCTCCTGCCAGTACTGCCCGCATGGCCACAATCCAGCCCTTACTGCACCAAGCACGGACGCATGGACCGCAGCCGCATCAACGTAGGCGTCTACCATCTGCAGCCCTACGCAACCGACGAGCCTCACATCCGCGACCTCAAGGACTGTGGCGTCGACTTCGTACTATGTATGCGCAACGAACGCCCTGCCCTTGACCTACTCCACAAATACGGCATAGGCGCCATTCTCTATGACGTTCTCCCGCAATGGTGGCCCAAGCAGAAAAAGAACGGCCAAATGAAGGACATCTATCCCATGGACATGTACCTCAAGGCCGCAAAAAAATGGAAAGACCACCCTGCCGTATGGGCTATGGACTTGGGAGACGAACCGTCGGCCCTTGATTTTCCCCACTGCGCCGATGTCATGCGCGAAATGGAGAGGCAACTCCCCAACCAGTTTATCTACCTCTGCCTGTATCCCAACTATGCCTCCGTCACGGAGAACACAGCTGATGAGGCTCTCAGCCAACTGGGCACAAAGACCTATGCCGACCATATCAAGGAATATTGCAGGCTGATACCTGCTGATTACCTGTGCTACGACTACTACGTCTATTCTTCCAAGAACAACGTCAACAAGGTACCGAAATACTTCGAGAACCTGCAGGTTACCGCCGATGCCTGCACAGCGACAAACCGCAGCCTTTGGATTACGCTGCAGGTCAATTCTAAACTGCCTGAGTTGTGGATCAGCCTCAACCAGTTGCGCTATCAGGCATATACCGCCATGGCTTTCGGAGCAGAAAATATTATTTGGGCATGCTATACAGCCGGGTGGTGGACAAATCAGGTTGTGGACAAGGCTGGCAACAAGACCGAGCAATACCCTAAACTCCAGCAGGTCAACAAGGAAATCCATGCATTGAGTCCCCTGTACATGAAATACCGCCGCACGGGAACTTCCTTTGTCGGCTTTGACAACACCCCCTGGCTCAACAGCTCAGGCATTCAAGCCTCTGCCGAACATACTGACGGGTGCTTTGCCCATCTGCACGCTACCGACCACTCTCCACTGGTTGTCGGCAGCATGCTCTCACGTCAGGCCAACGCCACTCACGCAGTCTTTGTATGTTCTGCCGACGATCCCAATGACAAGTCACCTCAACAACACACACTCCGCTTCACCACAGCACCTGGCAAGACTGTCAGAGCCCACGGAGGTGAAGGCGAAATCCCTGTAAAGCAAATCGACACGGACACCTACAGCCTGACCATTCAATCATCGCAGGGAATCCTTATCGAGGCGCTTTAAGGCATATCTACTGATATTATTTGAACCATAACGAGATGAAGCGTGAGCCTACAGGTTCACGCTTCATCTCGTTATTATTACCATTATCTTCCTGATATCAGTGATAGTCGCTATGGTGAAGCGGGTCAACAATCTCTCGGTATTTGTCTATGACTTTCTTAAAATCTTCCCATGCATCGCGCTTGAGGGCTGGATTGCGCAACAGGGCCGATGGATGAAACGTCGGCATCACCAGACGGTTATTCCAGTTCAGCCACGAACCACGCATACGGGTAATACTGGCATGAGGGTCAATCAGTCCTTTCAATGCCGTCGCTCCCAGCAAGACGACAATTGGCGGGTCTATCAGTTCTATCTGTTTCATGATATAAGGCCGACAAGCCTCACGCTCCTCGGGGAGGGGATCTCTGTTCTGCGGCGGACGACACTTGACGATATTGCCGATAAACACCTGTTGCTGGCGGGAGAAGCCACAAACAGACAGGATCTTGTCAAGCAGTTGCCCTGATGCACCGACAAAGGGACGTCCCAACTGGTCTTCATAATATCCGGGGCCTTCGCCGATACACATTATCTTAGCATCCCTTGCACCCTCACCGAAGACTACATGGGTACATCCTTGGCGCAATCCGCATCGATGGCACTGCAGCACCGTTTCACGTAACTGTTCAAATTCCGACATGGCTACGGTATATTCAGGAAACAAAATTAACAAAAAACGAGAAACTGACAAGCCTTGCCCCACAGAGATATGCAACGGCCCCAAAAGCGTTGTTTTCAGACGCCCGTGGAGGATATCTATACTGACGTCAGAAAAGACATTACCTCCCGGGAATTTTTATGTTTACCGACGGTAAACGTACATTCACCGATGCGAAACATACGTTCAACAATGGTAAACATACATTCACCATCGCTGAACATAGACTCCAAGGGGATAAGACCATTGTCATAACGCCGCCGGGAAGGTCCGTCCTCCCTGATATTGAGAAACATGAGGAATCGGCTGAAAGCTGAAATGCATCAGAACCGGTTCCGGGAAAGTTGGCATGACAGTCGCAGGCTGTTCCTAAACAGCCATGCAGCAAGCGGAGAGCCGAGAAAAACCTTCACGTCCAAACATGAAAACAAAACAACATTTCAATTTTTGTCACGATTAATTCGTAACTTTGTACCTTAAAATCAAGCTATTCATTATCAATGAAAAAAATCACGCCCATTCTTTTTGCCTTATTGGCGGCAACTTCCGTCACCGCACAGGAGTACAACTATCTGGCCGATTATAACCAGGCAAGGAAATTTACAGCCGACAAACTGTCTACAATGCTCTTCTCTACCAAGATAGACCCTCACTGGACACCCCGTGGAGACAGATTCTGGTATGAATACAAAACCAGCCAAGGCACAACATGGTATCTGGTCAACCCCTCAGCCAAAAGCAAGAAGCCGCTCTTTGATCAGGAAAAACTGGCTGCAGAGCTGAGCCTCATCACACATGACCCAGCCATTGCCTCGCAACTTCCCATCAGAAACCTGGAAGCCAAGGAGGACGGTACTTTTGAATTTGCCGTCAGCACGAAAAACGATATCAAAGAAGATACGACCAATGCCTACAAGCCCAGACAAGGCAAAGAAACATTTTTTTTCTCATACAATCCCGACACCCGGAAACTGACTCGCATCGAAAACAAATGGAAAACTACACAATATCCGCAATGGGCATCCATCTCACCCGATGGCAAAACCGTTGTCTATGCCAAAGACTTCAACCTCTACAAGATGAGCCGAGAGAACTACGAAAAGGTGAAAGACAACGAACTAAAGGAAGATAAATTCAAGGACAAGAAACTGGATTCCACCATTGTAGAAACCCAACTGACCCAGTTTGGCGAAAAGGATTTCGGATTTGGCATGCCCTACTCCTATCTCAACACCGACACGCTGGCTAACGGCAAGCGCAAGGCCTTGTGGGGCGGTGCATGGAGCCCCGACTCCAAGCATTTTATCATCAGTATAGAAGACTCCCGCAAGGTAAAAGAACTGTGGGTCATCAATGCCATGGCCAATCCGCGGCCGACACTGGAAACCTACAAATATGAAATGCCCGGAGACAAAGACATCCCTCAAGAACATCTGTACATCTTTGACATAGAAAACAATACGTTCAAGGAAATCAACACGAGGGCTTTCAAAGACCAATCCCTGGGCATCAGCTATACCCCGCGCCGGCAGAAGGAACGCGACCTCCACGAAACCGCCCGCCTATGGGCAGGAGACAACAAACAGGTATTCATCACACGAGCCAGCCGCGACCTGCACCGCATTGATATATGTAAATATGTCATCGGCGAGGATACCCTGCGCCCACTCATAGAGGAACGTATGAACACCTATCAGGAAGTAAGGCCGCTGGGGGTAATCAACGGTGGCCGGGAACTGGTACAGTGGAGCGAACGCGACGGCTGGGCACACCTCTACCTCTACGACGGCGAGGGGCAACTGAAGAGACAACTCACACAGGGAGCATGGCACGTCATGAATATTGAAAAGATAGATGAGAAAAGCCGTATACTCTATTTCACCGCCAACGGCGTTAACCCTGATGAAAATCCCTATTATCAGCACCTGTACAAAGTAAGCCTCAACGGAGGTGACATCAAGGAAATCAGCAAGGGGGAATTCTTCCATGAGCCTTACATTGATGACGATGCCTCGTATTTCATTGACAACTACTCACGCATTGACTGCCAGCCCCGGACAGCCTTGTTCAGTACCTCGGGCACCAAAATCATGGACCTGGAAGAGGCCGACATGAGCCAACTGCTTGCCAACGGATATCAATACCCGGAACAATTCACAGTAAAGGCCGCCGACGGTGTTACCGACCTATGGGGCGTCATGTACAAACCCTTCAACTTTGACTCTACAAAAGTCTATCCCATCATTGACTACGTCTACCCGGGTCCTCAGGTTGAAGCCACCAATTATATTTTCACCCGAATGGGCCTGCGCACCGACCGTCTGGCACAAGCCGGATTTATCGTCATCACCGTGGGCAACCGCGGCGGCCACCCCGACCGTTCAAAATGGTATCACAACTATGGCTACGGCAACTTGCGCGACTATGGTCTCGCCGACCAAAAAGCCGCCATTGAGCAGTTGGCCAACAAGTACAAATTCATTGACATCAACAAAGTGGGCATCCACGGCCACTCGGGCGGAGGCTTCATGAGCACGGCAGCCATCTTCCAATATCCCAACTTCTTCAAGACAGCAGTATCGTGTGCCGGAAACCATGACAACAGCATCTATAACCGCTGGTGGAGCGAAACCCACCATGGGGTGCAGGAAAAGATAACCCAGAAGGGCGACACCACATTCCTTTACAAAATAGCCACCAACCCCGAGATAGCATCGCGGCTGAAAGGACACCTCATGCTCGTACACGGCGACATAGACAACAATGTCCATCCTGGCAACACCCTGCGTGTCGTCAATGCACTGATTAAAGCCGGCAAGCGCTTCGACATGCTCATCCTGCCGCAACAGCGTCACGGATTCGGCGACATGAACGAATACTTCTATTGGAGACTCGTGGATTACTTCTCCGAACATCTCAAAGGAGGGAAGGAAAGTATGATAGACATACCTGAATTAGCAAAATAATGTGTATCTTTGCATATTAAATAAACAGCATAGATTATGGACATATTGGAACTTAGCGAACAGGAAATCAACCGCCGCAAAAATCTGGAAGAAATCCGCAATATGGGTATTGACCCCTATCCCGCGGCGGAGTATCCCACAAACGCTTACTCTATAGACATCAGGGACAATTTCAAGGACGAAGATGAAGTACAGCAAGTATGTATAGCCGGGCGTATCATGAGCAAACGCATCATGGGTAAAGCCAGTTTCGTGGAACTGCAGGACTCAAAGGGGCGCATTCAGGTTTACATCACCCGCGACGACCTGTGTCCCGAAGAGAACAAGGACCTGTACAATGTACTTTTCAAGAAACTGCTGGACCTCGGTGACTTCATCGGCATCAAGGGATTTGTATTCCGTACACAAACAGGTGAAATCACCGTTCATGCCCAAGAGCTCACCCTTCTCAGCAAAAGCCTCAAACCCCTTCCCGTAGTCAAGGAAAAAGACGGCCAGGTCTACGACTCGTTTGAAGACCCTGAACTGCGTTACCGGCAGCGCTACGTTGACCTCATTGTCAACAACGGAGTGAAGGAAACATTCCTCAAACGTGCCACCATCATACGCACCATGCGCCGCATCCTTGATGATGCAGGATATACCGAAGTAGACACCCCCATTCTCCAGACCATACCCGGCGGCGCCAGCGCAAGGCCTTTCATCACACACTTCAATGCGTTGAATCAGGATATGTATATGCGCATCGCCACAGAACTATATCTGAAACGCCTCATTGTAGGCGGTTTCGAGGGTGTATACGAAATGGGCAAGAACTTCCGGAATGAGGGTATGGACAAGACCCACAACCCTGAGTTCACCTGCATGGAACTATATGTCCAGTATAAGGACTACAACTGGATGATGTCGTTCACAGAGAAAATGCTCGAAGAAATATGCATCGCTGTCAATGGTAAGCCCGAAGTAGAGATTGACGGCAAAGTAATCAGCTTCAAAGCACCCTACCGCAGATTGCCTATCCTGGATGCCATCAAGGAGAAAACAGGCTACGACCTGAACGGCAAGACAGAAGAAGAACTGCGCGATATTGCAAAAAAATGCGGCATTGAAGTTGACGAATCCATGGGCAAAGGCAAACTCATTGACGAAATTTTCGGTGAAACCTGTGAAGGTACATTCATTCAGCCGACCTTCATTACCGACTATCCTGTAGAAATGAGCCCGCTGACCAAAATGCATCGCAGCAAACCCGGACTGACTGAAAGATTCGAGCTGATGGTCAACGGCAAGGAGCTCGCCAATGCCTACTCCGAACTCAACGACCCACTCGATCAGGAAGATCGCTTCAAGGAGCAGATGAGGCTGGCTGAGAAAGGCGATGACGAAGCCATGATTATCGATCAGGACTTCCTGCGCGCCCTGCAATACGGCATGCCCCCGACAAGCGGCATAGGCATAGGTATTGACCGCCTCGTAATGCTCATGACCGGAAAGTTTGCAATCGGCGAAGTCATGCTCTTCCCGCAGATGAAACCCGAGAAGAAAGTACCTAAAGATACTGATGACAAATTCGAAGCATTAGGCATCAGCAAGGATATCATCCCCATACTGCGCAAATGTGGTTACAACATCGTAACAACGCTGGGCGGTAATAATCCGCAGAAAATTCAGATGCAAATCGGCGAAGTCATCAAGAAATATAAATTGGAAATCAACAAACCGAGTGTCAATGACATCACCGGATGGTTAGAGAAATTAGAAGAATGAGAATTCTATTCCTTATCATAGTAGCATACATGTTGGTGATGCCCTCCTCGTACGCACAACAGAAGAAAACTTTTAATAATAATCATATGAACAACATTCGTTTAGACATCAGTAAAGCCAAAATCTTTCTCAAGGAAGGTGTGTTTGAATCCTATGGTCCCCGGGCTATGGCAGCCCTCAAAGCCGTTGAAGACGGAACACGCGCTGGCAATGACTTTCTGGGCTGGGTTAACCTCCCTTCATCACTGACACCCGAATTCCTCGCCGACATCAAGGCCGAAGCACAATTACTGCGTGAGAATTGTGAAGTTATTGTCGTAGCTGGCATCGGTGGCAGCTATCTTGGGTCCCGGGCTGTAATCGAAGCCATGAGCAACAGTTTCCAGTGGTTGACCAACAAGGGAGAAAACCCCACCATTCTATTTGCCGGCAACAATATCGGTGAAGACTATCTTGCTGAGCTCTGTGAATTTCTGAAAGACAAAACTTTCGGTGTCATTAATATTTCCAAATCGGGTACAACCACAGAAACAGCTCTGGCTTTCCGCCTGCTACGCAAGCAATGTGAAGAACAGCGAGGCAAAGAAATGGCACGCAAAGTCATCGTTGCCATCACCGATGCCAAGAAAGGCGCCGCACGCATCACTGCTGACCAAGAAGGCTACAAGAGCTATATCATTCCCAATAACGTGGGCGGACGTTTCTCTGTCCTCACCCCCGTCGGTCTGCTTCCTATCGCATGCGCCGGACTGGACATTGAACAACTCGTTGCCGGAGCAAAAGCTATGGAAGAGGCTACATCAACAAACATTCCCTTTGACAAAAATATCAGCGCACAATATGCAGCCATACGCAACGCCATCTACATGGACCTCGGCAAGAAAATAGAAATTCTGGCCAACTTCCAGCCTAAACTCCATTTCATAGCAGAATGGTGGAAACAGCTTTATGGTGAAAGCGAAGGAAAAGACCAAAAGGGTATTTTCCCCGCATCTGTAGATTTCACTACCGACCTTCACTCTATGGGACAATGGATTCAAGATGGCGAACGCAGTATCTTTGAAACCGTTCTCAGCGTAGAGACTACAAAACACAGCGTACTTTTCCCCCACGATGACGAAAACCTTGACGGTCTTAATTTCCTGGAGGGGAAGCGCGTTGATGAAGTCAACAAAATGGCAGAACTTGGTACCCAATTGGCACACGTTGACGGTGGCGTTCCCAATATCCGTATCATCGTTCCCGAAATCAGCGAATATTATCTTGGGCAAATCATTTATTTCTTTGAGAAAGCCTGTGGCATAAGCGGCTACATCCTCGACGTAAACCCATTCAACCAACCTGGTGTGGAAGCATACAAGAAGAACATGTTTGCCCTGCTCAACAAGCCTGGTTATGAAGCCGAGAGCAAAGCAATTCAGGAACGGCTCGCCAATAAGAAATGACAGAAAAGAACGTAACTGAATATCTACAAGAACACGGCTTTGAGAAACTGCACCTCAAAGCCGTGCTCTTCGATATGGACGGCGTACTCTTCGACTCCATGCCTACCCATGCACGGGCTTGGGCAGAAACCTCTGAACACTACCACTTGGGGCTGACAGAGAGTGAAGCTTACGAAAATGAAGGACGCACTGCCAAATCCACCTTAAACATACTTTTCCAACGCAACGAAGGGCGCGACGCCACAGAAGAGGAAATCAAAGAAATCTACGCCTACAAAATCAAAGTCTACAACACATACAATGCGGAAACCATTCCCATGAAAGGTGCGGCTGAAATAATGAAAAAGATCCGGCAAGACGGTTTCCAGATTATCCTTGTAACCGGCAGCGGACAGGATACCCTCATGGCACGACTACAGAAATTTTACCCTGGAGTTTTTACTAAAGACGTGATGGTAACAGCCAAGAATGTCAATCATGGCAAGCCTCATCCTGAACCCTATCTCAAAGGATTACAATTAGCCAATGTGCATCCGTGGGAAGCCGTCGTCGTCGAGAATGCTCCACTGGGCGTGCGTTCTGCCGTCAATGCCAAAATCTTTACCATTGCTCTTAACACCGGTCCCATGAAAGATGAAAAATTGCTCAACGAAGGTGCCAATATTCTCTTCCATTCCATGCAAGAGTTCTGCGATGAATGGGACAGAATAAAAAAATACCTCCAATAAATTGATTTTTAAGCGCAATGTAATAAATATTCACTAATTTTGTTTGTGAATAAAACCCTAACACCTCTAAATCAGTTTTATGATTAGGAAGATCTTAATTGCCAACCGCGGCGAAATTGCCATCAGAGTGATGCGTGCCTGCTATGAAATGGGTATTCGCTCTGTGGCTGTATTCAGCGAGGCGGACAGGACAAGCCGCCACGTGCTCTATGCCAACGAAGCCGAATGCATTGGCCCTGCGCCGTCCAACGAGAGCTATCTCAACATTGAAAAAATCATTGATGTCGCCAAGAAGCACAAAGTGGATGCCATCCATCCCGGATATGGTTTTCTGAGTGAAAATGCCGAATTTGCGCGTCGTTGCGAAGAAGAAGGCATTATCTTCATCGGCCCCCGGCCGCAGACCATGATAGATATGGGAGATAAAATCCAGGCCCGGCGACACATGATTGAAGCTGGCGTACCTGTCGTTCCCGGCACTCAGGAGCAACTGAACTCTCCTGAAGAGGCTATCGGTGTATGCAAGGCTATTGGCTTTCCTGTCATGATAAAGGCATCTATGGGCGGAGGCGGAAAAGGTATGCGCCTCGTTCACAGAGTTGAAGAAGTCGTAGAAATGTATAATGCCGCCAAAAGTGAAGCTATGTCGGGGTTTGGAGATGACACTGTTTACATTGAAAAATACGTTGAAGGTCCCCACCACATAGAATTTCAGATTCTTGCTGACAAGCACGGCAATGTCATTCACCTGTTCGACCGTGAATGCTCCGTACAGCGACGCCACCAGAAAGTTGTTGAGGAGAGTCCTTCGCCTTTTATTGACAACGACTTGCGGCAGAAGATGGGACAGGCTGCCGTTGCTGCGGCAAAGGCTGTCCACTATGAAGGTGCAGGCACGATAGAGTTCCTGGTCGACAAATACCGGAACTTCTATTTTCTGGAAATGAACACCCGCCTGCAGGTAGAGCACCCCATTACTGAAGAAGTCATCGGGTTGGATTTAGTCAAGCAGCAGATTTTTATCGCTGAAGGCCGGGAATTGAACCTGAAGCAGGAAGACATCCGCCAGCGGGGACATGCCATTGAGTGTCGCATCTGCGCAGAAGATACCGACAACAACTTCCGCCCCGCCCCGGGTATTATCCAGCAACTGACAGAGCCTCATGGTCCGGGCATACGCATCGACTCTGCCGTTTATCCCGGTTACGAGATTCCCATGTTCTATGACCCGATGATCGGCAAGCTCATCGTATGGGCCACAACCCGTCAGTATGCCATTGAACGTATGCGGCGTGCCCTGTACGAATACAAGGTAACCGGATTGATTACCAATATCCGTTACTTGCGCCGCATTATTGATGTGCCCCAGTTCAAGGAAGGCAATTACGACACCTCGTTCATTGAAGCCAATCAGGAACGCCTGCGTCCCCGTCCGGGTTTCAAAAATGACTCTGAAGACATGGCTATCATTGCCAGCTATATAGATTTTCTAATGAACTACGAAGAAAACACCGATTCTACACAAGATACGTCGTCAGCCCTGAACAGATGGCGGGCATTCGGATTGCAGAAAGGTGTCCTTAGAGTATAATACCCCTGACCTATGGAAATACAGATTGGAAACAGACTGGCAGAAGTGACACTGCTCAACAAAAACGGCAACAAGGTTGAAATTGAAATCGACGGCAAGGTATACAAGGTAGACGTGTGCATGTTTCCCAACGGACAGGTTTCCATCCTGAACAACGGCAACTCCTATAATGCCACTCTGGTAAAGAGCGAGAACAACAAGCACTACCGCGTCGGGCTCAATTACTCCAACTATGAGATTGATATGCTGGACAGCCAGGCTAAATACATGCGTATGCGCAAGAAAAACAACCTTGAAAAACAGGCAGACAAGATTAAGGCACCCATGCCCTGCAAGATTGTCAATATCTACGTGGAACCAGGACAGCAGTTGCAACCTAATGACATCGTGCTGACCATTGAGGCCATGAAGATGCAGTCTAACATTACCGTCACGGAGGCATGTACAATCAACGAAATCAAATGTGCCATCAATGACTCTGTCATGGCCGACCAGATATTAGTAACGTTGAACTTAAACAATGAATAAAATATGGCAGCAAAGAAACTGAACGTATATGAACGCATAGACATACTGCTTGATAAAGGTTCCTTTGTCGAAGTGGACAAGTATGTCAAGCATCACTGCACCAATTTCGGCATGGAAAACAAGAAGGTTCCGGGTGACGGGGTTGTCTGTGGTTACGGCAAGATTGACGGTCGTCTTGTCTTTGTATATGGCTTTGACTTCAGTGTCCTCGGCGGTTCACTCAGTGCCGCCAATGCCGCTAAGATAGCCAAGATGCAAGATGCCGCCCTGCGCAACGGAGCGCCCATCATCAGCCTTAACGACTCAGGAGGTGCACGCATCCAGGAGGGCATTGAGTCTCTGACAGGATTTGCCCATATCTTCTACCGCAACGTGCAGGCCAGCGGCGTTATTCCGCAGATTTCCGCCATCATGGGGCCCTGTGCCGGCGGCAGCTGCTACAGTCCTGCCCTGACCGACTTCATTCTCATGGTCAAGGAGGAGAGCCAGATGTTCATTACCGGGCCCAATGTGGTCAAGCAGGTCACCAACGAGGAATGTGACAAGGAGACTCTCGGTGGCGCTGACATCCACTCTACCCAAAGCGGTGTGGCTAACTTCATATGCGAAAGCGATGAAGAATGCCTGATGACCATACGGGAGCTTCTGGGATTTTTGCCCAGCAACAATATGGAAGACGCCCCCATACATCCTGCCACCGACGAACTGACACGCACCTGCCACGAGTTGGACAACATTGTGCCGACCGACCCCAACCTTCCCTATGACATCAAGGATATCATAGAGCCCATCTGTGACCACCAGTATTTCTTTGAGATACAACCCAACTACGCCAAGAATATCGTCATCGGTTTCGGTCGTATGGCCGGGCGCACGGTAGGCTTTGTAGCCAATCAGCCCAATTTCCTTGCCGGCGCCATCGACATTGATGCCAGCGACAAGGCGGCACGCTTTATCCGCTTCTGCGATTGCTTCAACATCCCTCTGGTCGCCATTGAGGATGTCCCGGGATTCCTCCCCGGTATCAAGCAGGAGCACGGCGGCATTATCCGCCACGGAGCCAAGATTGTCTATGCTTTTGCCGAAGCCACTGTTCCCAAGGTAACGCTGATTACGCGCAAGGCTTACGGCGGAGCCTACATCGTCATGAACTCCAAGCAGACAGGGGCTGACGTGAACCTGGCCTACCCCACTGCCGAAATTGCCGTCATGGGAGCCAAGGGAGCCGTATCCATCCTATACCGCAAGGAAACACCCGAGCAGCAGGAGCAGCGTATCAAGGAATACGAAGAGAAATTCGCCAATCCCTACTGTGCCGCAGAATTGGGCTATATTGACGACATCATCCAACCAGCTGACACCCGCAAGGCCATCATTCAGGCATTGGAAAGCTGCCGGAACAAGAACCAGAGCAATCCGCCTAAAAAACACGGCAACATGCCTGTGTAAGAAACATAACATTCCACATACCAAAAGAGGTCATTTCCTTGTTGGAAATGACCTCTTTTTTACAACTGATTTCTCTTTCGCCAACGCTTATTGCTTATCGGCTCAATTCTGTCTGAGGAATAAAAAGCATCCTCTCTTTCTCCTTGAGAATATACGCCAGCTGAAGCACTTGTCAGCATGGGAGGAAAGAATTTACCTGTCAGGGAGGCTGTATCATAAAACACCCCTGCCGGCCGTGCTATAGTGAAGTCCGCATCACGGCTTATCGGTTTCTGCTATTTTCTTCTTCCATCTGAAGAACCAGCATATTGCTATAGCCAACGCCACAATGCCTATGCAATAGGATATCGTTGCAGGCATGGTCAGCCCTTCAGGTGCCACGCATATATATGTTGCACAGACATAGGTCATAAACAGACCCGGTACAAGGCTTACCCAGTAATTCTTGCCCGCCTTGGCCAGCCATACCGTGATGGCCCAGAAGGTAAAGACTGACAAGGTCTGGTTGCACCATGCGAAGTAACGCCACAGGACGTCAAACTTGACAAACAGCAATACAACGGAGATGGCGAAGATAGGTATAGAGATAATCAGACGCTTTACTATCTTGTTTTGTTTCAAATGCAAGAAGTCTGCAGCGATAAGGCGGGCACTACGGAAAGCTGTGTCACCCGACGTAATCGGCGCAGCGACAACGCCAAGAATAGCCAGAACGGCACCGACAGAGCCCAGCCAACTATGGCAAACCATATTGACTATCAAGGCCGGATTGGCATTGGCCGTTCCGCCCTGAGTCATCAACGCCCACAGTTTCTCGTAAGGTGTGCCCGAATACTCTGTAATGCCGTCGGCAAATTTGATGGCTGCTGCTGCCCACACAAGGGCGATAACGCCCTCGGTTATCATGGCGCCATAGAATACGCGGCGTCCCAAACGCTCATTCTTGAGACAGCGCGTCATCATGGGACTCTGTGTGGCATGGAAACCGCTCACCGCTCCGCAGGCAATGGTGATGCACAAGCCAGGGAAGATAGGTATGGAACTTGCGGGATGATGGTTAGAAAAAGCCTCTGTAATCTCTGGGATATTGCCCTCATATATAAAGATACCTGCCACCATACCCAATGCCATCAGCAACAATGCAAGGCCGAAGACTGGATAAATGCGCCCGATAACCTTGTCAATAGGCAACAAGGTTGCAAGGATATAGTAAGCGATGATGACAAACATCCAGAAAAGTTTGGAACCGATGAAACCGTCTCCTGCTGATGTCATGGACTCCAACAGACCGGCAGGCGTAGTGCAGAACACTGTTCCCACCAGCACCAACAGCACCAGAGCAAAAATGCGCATGACAAAACGCGTCGTACTGCCCAGTTCATCTCCGATAATCTCTGGAAGGTTGGCGCCATTGCGGCGCAGGGATATCATGGCAGAGAGATAGTCGTGGACAGCACCGCCGAAAATGCATCCCAGCACAATCCAGAAGAATGCCGCCGGACCGAACAGTATACCCTGTATGGCACCAAAGATGGGCCCTGTTCCGGCAATGTTCAGAAACTGTATGAGGTAAACCTTCCATGTCGGCATGGGAATAAAGTCTACGCCGTCTTCAGAGGCATAACACGGTGTCTTTCTATTTATATCAGGACCGACGATGCGCTCCACAAATTTTCCATAAAGGAAATAGCCCAAGACCAGAGCTATAAGGCTGATAACAAATGAAATCATTGCACAAATATTAATACTGAAATATAATGGTGCAAAATTAACACTTTTTTATCAGACACAACCCTTTATCTGCTTTCAATACAGATATTTTCGCCATAAATTGTTACAAGGGGGAAAGCCGACAACCTACTTTGCGCCCTTCCTGCGGTTACACTCCATACAGAGCATCTGGCAGTTTTCAATGACCGTCCTGCCACCTTCACACCACGGTGTAATGTGGTCACCCTCCATGAATTCGTAGTCAAATTCCTTTCCGCAATGGGGACATATATGCTGTTGTTTTTCCCACACTGCCAGTTTGATATCCTCAGGAAATGCACGGAGGTCAAGACTGCGCTCATCACCCGTCAGCACATAGGGTATGATGCCTTGGGGTTTCTGTATTTCGCTGTCACGCATCAGAGCGGAAATCTGTTTTGCCAAGGCTACCGTATCAAGAGTCTTGTCATGAAAGCGGTCGTAAAGCAAAGCCCAATCAAGTCCCTTCATAATCTTCTTGAACTTCTTCATGTCGAAGTTTGTGATGGTCCAGTTCAACACAAGCTGGAAATACGACCACAGATTATTGGCATTGGGGTCGTGCTGATGGTCTGCCATATAACTGACAGCCGTCATGCGGTGTCCTTGTCTTGTCTCATGGGCCGCCATCCACTCTAACGCCTTCTTCAGGAAGTCCTGTCGGATAGGGGTTCCGTTTACCAAGTCCTTGCCCAGTCGGTATGCACCGCAGTTTGACTTGGAAAAATGGCGCTTGGCATCGGTTACAAAAGGACCGGCATACACGGCATTGTTGATTTCCTGCTCGTTCAGCGGCTTGCCTGCAATATTGATGGTCTTGAACCATTCCAATTTTTCAGAAGGGTCGCCTTCACAGACATATACCGTCAATTTATAGTTTAGGATGCGCTCTTGGATGTCTTTGGGTTGATTGAAGAAGTTCTTGAAGTCATACGAGAATTTTCCGTCCACATATTCGCAGAGCGAGAGAGTACGTTGCTGGCCGTCCATCACCTCGTAGGGACATTCTGCATCGTCACTACGTTTCACCCAATACATCACGTTCAACGGGTAGCCATTCAACACGGTGGTGATGACCGCTTGCTGTTCTTTCTCGTTATAAATAAATTCACGCTGGTACGGTGGGCGAATATCCAACAGTCCATTATAACCACGAACGCCCTGTTCGTCATTGTTCACATAACCATCGGTAATCTCACCAACAGTAACTTCTATTTGCTTAATTGTCATCATATCTTCTGAGGGTGTTTGTTGCGGATTAAAATACGTGCATACATTTTTTTTCCTTTGACATATGGGTAGCCAAAATTATAGTCGCTGATTTTTGTCGTTGCCATTTGGCCTATTATCTCAAATTGGTCTGGATTGTATTTGTCAAGAAATGTAACAGGCACTCCCATCACGCCACTATAATCACAAGGAATATTGGAGGTCTTATCCACATTGATAGCATCGTAATTATCATACACAGGGTATTCTTCAGGAGAATAACGGCAAACTAAATCCATTTCTTCATTACGCTTTGGTATTTCAAGATTTGTAAACCAATTCACACCTGAAACACGAATCATGTCTTTCTTATGGTCACCGGCCGTTGCTTTATCTTCGTAAGGAGAAAAGAAGTGAGCGGCTCCACCCTTGAATCCATAACCAAGCCATACCCTATTTTCCTTAATAAGAGGGAAAACCTCTTTGTAAGTTATTGCATTTTGATGTCCAACAATTACAAATTTCTTTCCATAATCCATCAACTGCCCTATATACTCTCTTAACAACGAAAATGGAGGATTGGTTACAACGATGTCGGCCTCTTTCAATAGTTCAATACATTCTTGACTACGGAAGTCACCATTACCATGCAGCGACGATAATATATTCTTACCATCCTTTATCAGTAGTTCCACATCCGTCAAGTCGATTGCTCCATCACCATTCACATCTGGAACCCCTGTTATCTCAACCTTGTAAGCTGTCTTTTTCTCATTACCCTCATTATCGAGCGAGAACAAAGATAGTTGAGTTCCAGCAACAGGAGAGCCGTCATAGCAAGTACAAATCAGTTTCTTCAATCCCAACTGATTAAAACGAAGAGCAAAATATTTGAAAAAATTGCTCTCATAAGGGTCATCACAGTTGCACAATACAACCTTGTCCCTAAAGTGAGGCCAGTAGTGTTGCAGCTCCCGTTCAATGTCTGTCAACTGAGTATAAAACTCATCTTTTTTTGCCGTCTTAGCAGCATCCAAATTTTTATTAGCCATGCACTCTGCATTATGCGCATTGCTTATCTTCGGAGAGAGTGGGCTTTGAAAGAGCATAAAAAGACATGGACGCTTCTCATCCATGCCTTACAGGCTCTACCACAAGCCCACAAAATCCAGATAAGTCACGCCCATGCTTAACGCACAGACGTTTGCAACTTATTC
>CACYCZ010000018.1 GCA_902773055.1 uncultured Bacteroidales bacterium | reverse complement strand
TTTATGCAAAATGTTTATTGTTTTTTTTCCTGCAGTAACGGTTCTATAATTCCTTGAAATCAAGGCTATGGCTCTGTCAGGGTTTATTCACCATAAACAATGTTTGTGGTATTGAACTGTGGAGAGTTGTAACTGCTTCCAAATACTCCAATATAGGAATCGTAGTTTGAAGCTGTCAGTGTTACGAGGCCTTCGTAATTGCCATCTTGATCCAGACCGGTAGCCACTGCTCCCGACACTTTGTTGGCACTGAATGAAGCATTGTTGTCATTGACTTCACCCACAAAGACACCTCTGTTCTGTACTCCATCCGGGGCAATCACGACACAATGTGCTTCGCAGTTCTTGACTGCTGTGCGGCGCACGATTGCTGCCAAACCTCCGACAACTTCACCACCATTGACAGGACTGCCGGAAACAATGGTGCCAAAATTCTTGCATTTGTCCATATAGTCATCATAATTGGCACTCGTATTAGAGTTTAATGCAAGTATACCGCCGACGCGGTTGCCCTTTGAATTGGATTCCAGCGTGTTGGTTATGGTGCCGTTATTCGTACAACCTATCAGGTGCATTCCTGCTGCTGATGATGCCAGAATTCCTGCTGTCCTGTGAATTGCCGCTGTTATGGCTGCATTGTTGACACAGTTCTTTATTGTGAAATACTTCCCTTTTGATTTAGCACGTCCGAATCCAACGATACCGGAACATGTTGCACAGTTGGAATTATCCATGACATTGGATGAAACATTGCTGATACTGCCGTTAAAGGTGCAGTTTTCTACTAATGTTGTTGCATTTGTATCAAATACATGTCCTACCGTCCCCGACAAACATACCATTCCTGAACCGTTCAAGACAGATGAGGTTATTATGCCGGCAATATTGCAATTGGATATGGTGCCATCAGACAGGCATCCTGCAATAAAACCATATGCACACCCTGAGGCAACGTTTGTTCTGTTTACAGAGAGTGTGCACGTTGGGTCAATATTGACGTTCTTCACTGTTCCACCGGCAACTACGCCGAACAGTCCGGCAACCTGTGCAGTCTTTGTGTCAATCTTCAGGCCGGAAATTGTATGACCATTTCCATTGAACACGATGGAGAATGGCACACACGATGAACTGTATGTTGTAGTAGTGTTGTTATTGATGGTATTGCCTGACGGACTATCTCCTATTGGTGTCCATGTATATCCGCTCAGGTCAATATCGTTCAGCAATGCTATTTCTCCTGCTGCATTTTTATATGAAGATACATCTTTCTTGGCATTCCATAGTGCAGCGAAAGACATTAACTGCTCTGCTGTCTTGATACCGCTTTCGCCTAATATTATAGTATCAAGTTTTATAGAGTCAGTTTGTGACGGAATGTCATATTTTACGCTGCTGGCATCTGGAGCTTTCCAAGTGCTGAAATTATTCAAAACTACTTCTTCCGCTATATCACGCAATTTTTTTGCCGTCGCAGAATTTACCAGACAGTCAGGCACATTGTCATCAAACGGTTCTCCGTACAGCATCAGGTAGTTGACGCATGCCTTCAGGTATGAGCCGTTTCGGTTCGGGTGTTTGCTGTCTGTATGGTACAGATTGTTAATGCCTGCTGCCCTTGCTTTCTGAAATGCAATACCTATCGGCGACTCCCAGGATTTGGTTTTGGCGGCAATCAGAATAGTACCATATTGTAAGGCTTTGTCAAAATCATCATATCCGCTGTATCCCATATAGGTCCCAGCTGACCCCGCATATGCCCATGTATTTTCAATGATTGGCTGTATCGAGGGTGACGAAGCCTTCAATCTGTCTATCAGTGTTGCAGTATTCTGCATAATGGCAGCATTTGCGATCGTATCAGAATAGTATGACGAGTGGTTAGTTGATACATCCTGCAATAAGGCATAATCATAATTTCCTTCATTGACTAAGGCTTGGGATAATTCCAGTGACAAGTGATTTCCAAAACTTTGGGAACCTTTCAGGCTTGCACGCATCCGGATATCATGTCCTTGCGAACTGGCGATTTCCTTTAACATGAATGCAGCGCCGTAATAATATGTAAAAGAGTTACCTAAAACAGCCACTTTTAATGTGTCTTTCACGGGAACAGACTGGTATGTGTTGATACAGCATGGCCTGTAATATGAATTGACAAAGCCTACATAGGCATCCGGGGTGGCTGTCAGTGTACCACCGGCATTATTGTATTTACCGACAACCCTGCAGCGCATGTTCAAATTGGTGTTTCTCAATGTTCTGGGCAGTTTGAAACTCTGTACAAATGTGGTATATAATGCACTGCTGAAATATTTGATATAAAAAGAGTATTTCAGGTTTGGATCCTCAGGGGCAACCTTCAGGTCTTCATCAACAGTTTTCCATTCGCCGTTGTCTTCATATTCAAATATCCAGTATTTTGGTGACTGCGATGACGGGGTGTACAATGTCAGCATAAAATCAACGACAGAGCCTTTGGCCAACTCCTTGACGGGTACGGTAAAGTTTATGGCATCGTTGGTATTAAGGTTAGACACTGACAGGTTGTTGCCGTTCAGAGAACGTATGGGCTGTATCAGACCTCCTCCTGATGATGTACTGATATATGACACAGAGGCCTGCGTTCCGGCCTGGGCATATAATCTGTTGTCTTTAACCCAACTGTTCTCTGCAGCGGCTGCGACAGAAGAATTGATTTCCCATTTAGACGTTTCAAAAGCAACCTTGAAAGACTCTTCTCCAAATGTCATACTGTCCAACTGGGCAATCATCTGCGAGCCTAAAGTATTTTTTCCGGCATCGAAGAATTTTATCTGTTTTGAGTCAATAATGGCCGTACTGTCAATGGAGTCAACTGGAATAGTTGCCATGATATTTCCGTTAAAGTATAAAAATAACTGAGTATCTTTGTGGCCTGAAACAGAAATACAATATATGAAAGCCAGCAGCAGTAAAGTATACAGATTGTATCTCATAATATATGAAATATTTTAACATAACAAAGGTATAAATAAATAGTTAATAATATAAAACAATTATTAATATATTTTTTTCTATCTATAAGATTTCCATGCTTAAATATTATATATATCCCCCAATGGGCAGCAATTTTTTTCCATTTTTGCTTTATTTGAGACGAGTTAAAAAAGAATGAACAAAAATCAATGCAGCCATGAAGAATGTCATAATAAACCGTTGGTGTCTTGGTGCTAATTTTTTGGCAATCAATTTGTTTGGGATTGTATTCTCCAACAGGAAACTGACCCCCATTCTTGCCAACCATGAATATATACATACTATACAGCAGCGTGAAATGCTTTATATATTCTTTTATATATGGTATCTGACTGAATGGATGATAAAATTGATTTACTATCGTGACCTGATGAAAGCATACGAGGCTATCTCCTTTGAAAGAGAGGCGTATGCCAATCAGGTCAATATGGATTATATCCGACAGCGCAGGCATTATATTTGGAGAAAATTCATCGTTTTGAAGAAACGATAGCACTCTGTCACACAAGCGGGTGTTTTGAAGATGCTGTTTTTTCTGGCTGTGCAGGCTGTAATTTCCATGAAACCGAGAGCGCTTCTCAACGCTTGACTGTTGACTGACTTTTGAAAGATTTTGTTTTTATAGTCATTCTGCGATTCATCATTATGCAGTGCTTTTTGTCACCATACGAAATGTCTGCATCGCCCTCCCCTTTCCGCTGAAAAGGCAATCAAATATTAACTTTTCTTAACAGGGACAAGAATCCTAAATATTGCTTTTGTCACCCCCGTCAGAAGCCTCTGTAGAAGGGGTAAATTTTGCAGGCCATGCAGTCTTTACTGGCAGGCCTTCCAGATTAAACGCGCAGGCCTGCTGGTAAAAACTGCAGGGCCTGGGAGTATTTACAATCAGACCACCACGTGTATAAAAAGGTTAATTTGTGTTAAGTTTTATTAATGTTGAGCCCAGTTTGTAGCAGGATACATATCAACGATGGATATCTGAACAAAGATGCTGTCAACGGTATTTGTATGCCACAATCTGCTGTGAGCATCAGGGCAACATCCCAGAATAATATTGCCGATACCTCTGTCTGATTCCAGCATATTCATCAGCGTGTTCTTACATTATTAATAAAAGATTGTATCTTTGTATATAAAAAAACACCTATTCATGAAACAGAACATCTATACAACCTACGGGACCTGCTCCAAGTATATTAACTTTGAGCTTGATGAAGAACAACGTGTCCACAACGTACATTTTATCGGAGGATGCCCGGGAAATACTGTTGGCGTTGCCAAATTGGCCGAAGGGCGAAAGGCTTCTGAGTTGATAACAATATTAAAAGGTATAAAATGTGGCAACAAGCCAACTTCATGCCCCGACCAATTGGCGCAAGCACTGGAGGAAGAACTGGAGCGACAGAGTGCCGAAACTATTCAATAAATAATTTTACAAACAAATATAAGCAATGTATTTACAAAAACTTAATGTATTAGTAAGAATTCTCTTTATTTTTACCATTCAGCTTTCAACGGCATCCTCTGTCGGGACAGTTATTACGCCAGCCCAATTTAAAGGAACCGATACCGAACGGATTCAAAAAGCCATAGATGCTGCCAAGAATACGACGCACAGCATTACCATCCCCCACTCTGGAAGCAGCAATGGAATATTCTGGAGCATTGATGAGGCAATAAGGGTACCCTCTGGAATGACTATAATCCTGGATAACTGTATGCTCAAGCTGTCGGATCAGTGTCGGGACAATATGTTCCGCAGCGATAACGTGGGCATAGGAATCCGGAATCCAAAATGGAATCACGACATCGCCATTATAGGTCAGGGTAAGGCAATATTGCGCGGGGCTGATAATCCGAGGGCAACAGGTGACGGGCTGCGCAAACTCAGCCTGAATCCCGAACCCAATTACAACAAAGACCGCAGCAGCTATGGCAGCGATGCAGGAAAAAAAGATGTAAAACAGACATCTGATTGGCGCAATTTTATGATTCTCATGGCTTATGTCGACAGTTTTCAACTTCGGAACGTCAGTATTGAGTATGCCCATTCATGGGCCGTTACATTTGAAAAAGTACGCCATGCCGATATTTCCCATCTGCGCATACATTGTCCCCAATACAGGATGCTCAATGGTAAGCGGATCCACACGTTCAACAATGACGGTATTGACTTGCGTGAAGGATGCAAGTACTTCCGCATTGACGATGTGACTTCAGTCAACGGAGATGACTGCATCGCCCTGTCGGCATTGGACATGGGAGAAAAATATCACCAGAATGGTGACATTAACTCCTTCCAGGTTACCTCCTGCGCCCACAGAGGGCCAGAGGATGACATCGAGCATGTATACATTACCAACATCAAAAGCAACTATGCCGGCATAGCACTCCGCACAAGCGACAGTGCAAGCATTCATCATGTATATATCAATGGTGTCTTTGTAGCAAAAGACCCTCAGATAACAACTCCCTATGCAGGTTGTCCCTATACGCTGCTTGTGGGTAACCGCGGATATGGCCAAGCGACAAAGACTCCGCATATACACGACATTTATGCCCAAAATCTCATTGGCGATGGGCGAATGCTTATAGAAGTGAAGTCTCCAATCAGAGACTGCGTCTTTATGAATGCCGTCTATACAGGCCAGCTTGCCGACGGCCCTGTGGTATGGAGAGACAATACCAGAGAATTGAGCCGTAATGTAACAGAAGTCAATCTTGTCAAACAGGCGTCAAAATACGACGATAGCGTGCCGAAGAAAAAGTAAATAACTTCAGAAATATAAATTAAAGAATAATTATCGCAAAAAAATGACAAAATGTTTGGTTTTTGTTTTAAAAATGCAACATTTTGCAGTAAATGTATGAAAAATTATTATATCTTTGCACAATATAAAATGTAAGCAACTGAAAAAATATGAGCACAAAAATTCCCTACAAAATTTATCTAGCCGAGGATGAGATTCCTTCGCAGTGGTATAATGTGCGTGCCGACATGAAGAACAAACCGGCACCACTAATCAGTCCGGCTGACGGTCATGCACTGACAATAGAGGAAATGAACCCTATTTTCTGTGAAGAACTGAATAAACAGGAACTGGACGATGTAACCCCTTATTTTGACATTCCGGGAGAGGTAATGGATTTCTACAAGATGTATCGTCCGTCGCCTCTTGTCCATGCATATTTTTTGGAAAAAGCACTGGAAACTCCAGCCAAGATATATTATAAGTTTGAGGGCAATAACACCTCAGGCTCCCATAAACTCAATTCATCCATAGCACAGGCATATTATGCCAAGAAGCAGGGCCTGAAAGGTGTTACAACCGAGACTGGAGCCGGCCAATGGGGAACAGCCTTGAGTATGGCTTGTGCCTATTTCAATTTAGACTGCAAGGTATATATGGTAAAGGTTTCCTATGAACAGAAACCATTCCGTCGCGAGGTAATGCGGACATACGGTGCAACCGTAACGCCGTCACCGAGCAATACGACCAATGTGGGGCGCAAAATCCTGGCAGATCACCCAGGTACATCGGGTTCACTTGGATGTGCTATATCCGAAGCCGTAGAGACTGCCGTATCTACGCCAGGCTACAGGTATGTCCTCGGCTCAGTGCTGAGTCAGGTAGTCCTGCACCAATCCATTATTGGTCTTGAAGCCAAGAAGGCAATGGATAAATATGACATTAAACCCGACATCATCATTGGTTGCGCAGGAGGCGGCTCCAACCTCGGTGGCTTTGCTGCACCATTTTTAGGTGAAATGCTTCGCGGCGAGGCAGATTATAAAGTCATAGCTGTAGAACCCGCTTCATGTCCCAGCTTCACCCGAGGAAAATATGCCTATGACTTCTGTGACACCGGAATGATTTGTCCTTTGGCTAAAATGTATACCTTGGGCAGCCAGTTTATTCCTTCTGCCAACCACGCCGGTGGTCTTCGTTTCCACGGTATCAGTCCGATATTGGCCCAGCTTTACCATGATGGGTATTTTGAAGCAAGAGCCGTTGAACAGACGTCTGTGTTTGAAGCAGCAACCCAGTTTGCACGAACCGAGGGAATCCTGCCTGCTCCAGAATCAAGCCATGCAATACGTGTAGCCATAGACGAAGCGCTGAAATGCAAGGAATCGGGCGAAGAAAAAACAATCGTCTTTAATTTGACAGGTACAGGCTACTTTGACCTTTATGCATATCAGCAATATAATGACATGACGATGTCAGACGTTATTCCCAGTGATGAAGCCATAGAAGACTCATTGGGCAAGCTGCCTCAATAAGGCTTGATACTGCAAATTATAGCGCAAAAGAAGAGAATGTTTTCAAATAATTGAAACTTTCTCTTTTTTTGTTGTGGGGCTCTGCATTTTGCGGGTCACCTGCATAACCATGTGTGAGCGTACACTACAACCATGATGTTCAGACTGCTCAAGATCTTTGATTAATCCACACGGTTATGCAGGTGACCCCATCTTGGCCCGCTTTTTGCCTTTTCGGACGAAATGGACAATGATTGAAAAAGATTTTGTATTTTTGCACTTGTTATAACATTTTAATGCGCATAATTATGGTATTCTTAAATTTGATAAAGACATGACATCAATCACCATCAATATTCATGTCAAGCATCAATAACCGTGATTTGCGGAAACTGATGAAGAAGAACGGACTCGAATAAACTAAACCAGAACTATCATGCCCCATTGCCCCCTGACATATAGCTCTGCCGCTGCCCGGACGAGGACGCCGGGCGGAGGCAATGTGAACAGGGCGAAAAATACCCCCCCCATCTTCCCTGCATAAATTTCACCCTATATGCACCACGGTGCGGAACCTGTTCTGCCCGTTCCAGCCTCATGAAAAATGGTT
>CACYCZ010000017.1 GCA_902773055.1 uncultured Bacteroidales bacterium | reverse complement strand
GGTGAATGTATGTTCACCGATGCGAAACATACGTTCAGCGACGGGAAACATACATTCACCGTCGCTGAACATAGATGCCCAGGGGATAACGACACACCTCCCACGCCATGCCGCCTGACCGCCATCGACCCATGGATGAAACAGGGATAAAGACAGGGGTGTATACCCTTGTACGGATGCGGCTCATATTTATATATTCAGGCTTATCCACAGAGGGACTTCCCATCGTATTCAGTAAAGAAAAATCCCTTCTGACAGAAGGGATTCCCAAAGCGGCAGGAGTATCCTGCCTTATAACTTGTATTGCTTTTACGCAATCTCCAACGGGCTACTTATTCCACATATTGAATCCACGGGTATAACCGGCATCCAGAGGACGATAGTTTATTTTCATGGCATCAAGGCGTCTGGTCTGACCTGACAGTCTCACTGAGAAACTGTCCCAATTCTGCATGATGTCAGCCGTCCATGCCTTTTCGGCCAATGCCAACATACGGGGAAAGACCATATACTGCATCCTTGCCTCAGAGGGAATGTATTCACACCATATATTGGCCTGCATACCCTTGACCAGCCGTTTCTGCGAGGGTGTCAGATTCCGGGGGACGATGCCATTGGTATAAAGATTGCGGATTGTCGTACTGTCCTGAGCATAATCAAAATAGCAGAAAGTCGTAGGGCAGCATATTACTTCATTGCCCCCGTCGGTAGCCTTCTGCACCACGTCCTTGTGGTATCCCTGCCACCAGTTGACCGTGGCTGTCGGCGACACGCCCCCTTCAAGTATTTCATCCCATCCGATAAGCCGGCGCCCGTGCTTGTTGAAGAATTTCTCCATCTCACGGGTAAACCAGGACTGCAGCTCCGCCATATCTTTCAGCCCTTCCTTCCTGACACGCTCCCGGCAGAGCGGGCAGGATTCCCACTTGGAGCGCTTCACCTCGTCGCCGCCTATCTCGGCATAGCCGTAGGGAAACAGTTTGAAGACTTCCTTATAGACATTCTTGCAGAACTTCATGGTAGAGTCATTACCTATGCATAGGGGGTCGGTACCATCGTGGGCACAGCCCAGCCAGGGATAGCATCTTGTCGCCATGTGATTATGTCCGGGCATATCCAGTTCAGGAACAACGTCAATGCCTCTCACGGCAGCATAGGCCACGATATCCCTGATATCCTCCTGACTGTAATAGCCGCCATAGAGGCGTTTGCCGTCAACCGTCCGGCAGTATGCCTCGGGCAAGGCCATGGCCCGATCGCCTGTTTCACGGGCCTCCTTCTCACATGCCTTGTCGATATGTTCGCTCTCAGGGTCGCGCCATGCGCCCTTTTCGGTCAGGAGAGGATATTTCTTTATCTCTATGCGCCATGCCTGACTGTCAATAAGATGCCAGTGGAACTTGGAAAACTTATAGAGTGCCATATGGTCCAGGAAACGCTTGGTCTCCTCCACGCTGTAGAAATGGCGCACGGGGTCAAGCATCATGCCGCGCCACTCGTAAGCCGGCCTGTCCTCAATCTCCACAGTCGGCACCGCCCATGTCATGCCGGCCACCGCATACGTCGACTCTATCTCGTGGGGCAGCAGCTGGCGCAGGGAAGATATGCCGTGGACAATACCCTTATAGGATGCCGAACTGATGACGATGCCCTCAGTCGTAACCGTCAGGCTGTAGCTTTCGTCTGCAGGATTCCGCTGCCGGGACAATACGAGCCTGATATCGCCCCGGGTGCCCTTGGCAAGCCTGAAGTTGTAGCCCGTGGCAGGAGCCAGTTTCTCAAGCAGGTAGCCGGCAGCCGGGCGCAGCTGTCTGTTGTTGTAGACCACCGTTGCACCGTTGCGCAACACATAAGTACCGCCTGTTGCCTTCACACTGGAAGGCAACGGCATGATATTGATTTCAGCATAGCTGACAGCAACACTCACCATTGCCATAAAAATTAAAAATAAATGTTTCATTATCTGTAGTTTATATTCAGTCTTCACCATTCTGCCCTCGCCCCATGGGGGAACAAGCCCGCATTGGTCATACAAAGGTAGCTAAAGAATTGCTTTGCAGGCATCTGAAGTGGGCTGAATCTTTTTTTTTACAAATAGTTAACAAAAAACAACGTTTATTCAAATTATTTTTCGTTACTTTGTCATCGGAAAGGTTCAAGACATCCTGACCGACATCCAAGACTGGAACTCTAAACCAACTAAATAAAAAGCTTATGAAAAAAATTGTTCAACTTGCAGTATCAGCTTTGTTACTGGTATCAAGCGGCATAACACATGCCCAGAATGACAACAACCTATTCAATCATCTGAGTGTCGGTGTCTCAGTAGGTACCGAGGGCCTGCCCAGCATTGACGTTGCCGCCCCCATAGGCAACTATGTCCAGGTGCGTGCCGGATATGCCATCATGCCCAAATTCAAATTCAAGGCCGACATAGACTACACCCGCAACGGCAACAAGTACACAGCCGATGTAGCCATCAAACTGAACAAAGGCGACTTCAAGCTCCTCTTTGACGCCTATCCATTTAAGAAGAGCTCATTCCACTTCACCGCCGGTGCATACATAGGAAGTTCCGAATTTGCTAAAATATACAACGATGCTCCGCTGGCCGGTATCGACCCCAGCGAATGGGGAACAGCCCAGATTCAGATTTCCAACAATCCAGAGCACATGTTTTCAACCGATAATGGCGGCAACGTCAAGGGTCGCGTCAAGGTAGCAGGTTTCAAGCCCTACCTCGGCATAGGTTTCGGCAGGGTTGTGCCCAGCTCACGCCTGACAGTGAATTTTGACCTGGGTCTGCAAATCTGGGGAAAGCCTAAAGTTGAAATGTACCAGTACGACATTACCGGTCTGAGCAACAAGTGGGTGGAATTCAAGAAAGCCGACTTTGACGACTGGTATGACACCAACGGCAACCTGGTCAAGCACAAGGACAAGGACGGCTACAACCTCGTCAAAATCTGCAACGGCATCTTTGCATATCCTGTCCTGCAGGTACGCTTAGGCTTCCGTATCTTCTAAGTATCAGCCAAAACCACTAAAAACATACACTATTATGAAAAAACATCTTTTATGCATCGTAGCCTTAGCCATCAGCGCAATAGGCTTTACTGCGTGCAGCAGTGACAACGACGACAACGGCGGCACCAAACTGCCTGATACCAGTACGCTCGCAGGAGCCACCTCACTGGAACTTTCCATACCCATAGACGGCGGAATCCACCTGTCTTCATTCAAGGCAACCCCCAAGACAGCCACCGAAGGCACAGCTGTCCTGACATTCAAGAGGACCGAGATGATGCCCAAGGGCTATTTACCGACGGAGACCTATCTGGTAAAAGAGTACACATACAAGGACGGCACCTACAACATACCGACATTTGGCAGCATCAGTGTCAGCAAGTCAGGCAGCACAATATCCGTGACCGTAGCACCTGAAGACGGAGAGACCGAGACCTATACAGCCAAGGAGGTATCTGCCTTTGCCACAGATGACCTGAGCAAGAGCATCTGCCGCACATGGACCATAGTGAGGACACAATTCAGATACGTAGAGTACAAGGAAGACAGGACCCAGAAACCGGCCATCGGTACCCAATTCATGGGAGCCAACCTCAAGGAAATGGCTGAATGGCTGTATGCCGACCCGAGAAACATTGACATCCGTCAGGAACTTGGAGAGAAGGAAAGCATAGAGAGCGTCACATTTGACCCCTATGGCACATTCATCATCAAGTTCAAGTATCAGGACTATGTAGGCACCTGGAGATGGGACAAGCCGGCCGGCACATTCACCTATGAATGGAATGACGAGATACTGATGAACAACACCGTATTTGAAAACGGTACTGCCACCATCACTGTAGACAAGGGCACAGGAATCAGCGTGCTGAGCCTCACCGGCAACATTGAGCAGAACTCCAGCGGCACACTCTACGAGGTGTCCCTGAAACTGACTATGCAGCCTAAATAAGCGCAAGCACACCATATCACGATACAAATAAAGCGACACAGGAATAAAACCTGCGTCGCTTTACTTATTACCATACAGCAGACTGACGTCACTTCCGCATTTCCACAAAGCGATAGGAGCCCTGAGACAAGGTCTCGCTTTCATGGCTGAGGGGAAGAACCACCGTGGCTGTTGACCCGACAGGAACAGTAATGCTGACAGTGACCTTCAGGCTATCCTGACGGACGGTTGAAGCCACCCGGCCATAAGGACTCTGGACAGCGTAGCTCACAGAGTCCAGACCCTCAACCAACAGAGGCCTGACATAAAAATGCCGGTATCCGGGCTGCTGCTCATCGGTCTGGATGCCTGCCAGATAGCGATATAGCCATATCAAGCCCCCGCCATACATAGGATGGTTGTGGGAATTCTTGCCGTTCCATTCCTCCCACGTCACCGTGGCGCCCTGCTCAATCCAGTGGCCGAAACTGGGAAAATCGGTCTGATTCATCACGGTATATGCCACATCGGCCATGCCGTTGTCGGCCAGCACTTCAAAGAAATAGCGTGCGGCAAGAAATCCGGTATTGATATGCCCCTTGTATTTAACCATGATTTCATGGCGCAGGGTATTGACTACATCCTGACGATATTGGGAGGGAACACCCATGCGCAAGGCATAGATGTTGCTGCCGAAATCACCATAGGTCTTGGCCGTACTGTCATAGAACTTGCGATGGAAAGCATCCCTAATGCTGTTTGCCAGCTGGCGATAGCGGTGGGCATCAGCAGCCTTGCCCAATGCACGGGCAGCGCTGGCGGTATTGTCCAGGCATTGCCACATAAAGAAAGTATGTACCAACTCGGCTGAGGGAAACCCATAAGGCGGAGCCCAGTCGCCCAGATTGAACCATTTGTTGGGCTCGGTGCTGCCAGGATTGGCTTTCTGCTGCAACATCGTACTGTCGGAAGTCAGCCAGCTGAACATATAGTCAACCTGCATCTTCATAGCCTCGAAGTTGTCTTCCAGCATACGGCGGTCGCCGTAATACATATAGTAGGTCCACGGCATGATGTTCATGGCAGCCCCCCATGCCACCCCGCCGCCGCAGCCAGGTTGCCAGGGTGCTCCGTTGGGAACATAGCCGGTATTGACATTCTGAACATCGCGCATATCGCGAATCCATTTCTGATAGAATGCAGCAGCATCAAAATTGGACATCACCATGGCACAGGCAGCCTGACCGTCACCGGTGTAGGGCGAACGCTCCCTGTGGGGGCAGTCGCTGGCAATGCAGCCGTGCATGTTGTCCAACTGGGAACGCTGCCAGATAGCATTTATCTTATTCAGCAACGCATTGCTGGAACTGAACTCGGCACTTAACGGCACGTCGGTATTCACCGCCTCTGCCTGCAGCTGACTGGCATCAAGCTGTTTCAGCCCACGAATGACCGCCTTAGAAAAGACGTACCATGTAAAACGCGGAGCATAGGTGACGGGGGCAGAATCCCTGAACACATAACGGTGAATACCTAACGGTGACTCACAGATATACCTGATGTCCATAGTGTCGCCCGCCTGACCGCAGATATCCTTGACACGAATCCACCCGGATATCTCCTTGCCGAAGTCTGCCTCATAGGCACCGTCGGCCAGTTTCCTGAACGACACAGGCCGGAGCACCTCGGTTATCTTGTCGGAGGGCGATGACTGGGCCGAGAGCCTGCCGTCGGGCTTGAGCGCCGGAATAGCTGCCTGCCAACGGGACTCATCACACTGCGCCGTTGCCCAACCGGGTGTTTCCTCACCGGCATCATAGAGTTCTCCCTCATAAGGGCCATTCTTCATGATGGCCGAAGGACGTACTTTCCATGACGTGTCTGAAACTATGAGTTCCTCAGTGCCGTCTTCATACTCTATCCGAAGCTGGCACAACAGGCAGGGGGTTCCGAAAGTACAGACCCAACGGCAAGTGCAGTCATAGAAACCATTGCCCAGGATAACACCCAGGGCATTGCCGCCCCGCTTCAGGCTGGCAGTGACATCGTAGGAGAGATACAGCACCCTATAGTCGCGGAAATGGTCGTCAAGAGCAATACCGGCCGTCCTGATTCCCGGCCGGCTGGTATAATTGGTAAAATTAGGAACGAGGTAATCATCGCCTACCCTTGCACCATTCACATACAGCTCAAAATAGCCCAGACCAGAGATAAACATCTTGGCACGGCGCACGGGCTTGGCAATGCTGAAAGCCTTTCTCAACAACGGAGCCCTGCCGGTAAAAGGAGCACCTATCCAGCGAGCCTTCCATTCGGAATCGCGCAAGATACCCATGCCCCAATGGGCCGGCTCACTCCACGCCGAGACCTTATTCCGCTTGTTCCATACCCTGACACGATACCAGTAATCCTGACCACTGAGCAACGGCTTGCCCTCATAGGGAATGAGATATGAGGCATCACTCTTGCGCTTGCCCGTATCCCACGCATCACACTTACCCTTGGTCAAAGCCTGCATGGAGGTTGCCACCTGTATCTGATAGGCTGTCTGTTTTTCACCATGCACTTCGGGAAAAGATGGCAGATTGATCCAGGAGATACGCGGATGAAGCTCGTCAAGAGTCGAGGGATTGCTCATGTGTTCCACCTTCAAAGATGTAACCTGCAACTGGGCATAGGACCCCGACAACATCAGCAGTCCCAGAAAGAAAAAAACTGTTTTCATCTATAAATAAACATTCAAAATGTTTTACGCAAGGCATCCGCCCATATCTTGTAACCTTTTTCCTTGAGATGAAGTCCGTCACTGGTCAAGTCCATACGCAGGGAATTGGAATCCTTCTCCTTAAACAAAGGAAAGAGATCTATATATCTGACGCCATAGGTCTTGGCCATCTTCTTCAAGCCACCGTTAATCAAAGGTATCATATCGGTCTTTCCCTTCAGGCGGCTATACACGCCGGTACTTTCATTGATAGGAAGGATACTCTGCAGATAAACAGTTGTCTCGGGGGAACAACGGCGGATCTTAGCTACAATTTTTTCAATATTGCCAAGTATACTGTCTTTGGTAGCATCATGGGAAATATCATTGACCCCGACAAGCAGATAAATGCGCCGAGGATGACCCTTGACTATGTCGTCAAGACGGTCGTATATGCCCAACGCCTCATCACCGATGATACCACGATTGAGGACACGCCCCTTGTTGAGACGTTTTCCCCAGTCGCCACCGCCTTCGGTAAGACTGTTGCCTAACATGATAATATCATCAGCTGTAACAGAGGGAGCCTCCCTGAAAGCCTTGAGACGCTGATAGTAATAGTCATGATATATACGCGGATTATCCTTGATACTGGATGCCACGATATTGGCAATAACAGAGCGCAGGCGGACAACGCCATGGCCATCCTCGGGATGAACAGAATGGATCAGCATAATCAATCCCATATCAGCCTCCGGGTCAACAACGACCGTCGTTCCGGTATATCCAGTATGGCCAAATGTCTTATCACTGAACAAGTCTCCATTACAGGAAGAATAGGCCGAATGCAGATCCCAGCCCAATGAACGGCCAAAACGGTCAAAGCCGTAAGGTATCGAGGTCATCGCCTTGACAGTCTGAGGGGACAATATGCGGACGCCGTTCCATTCACCGCCATTAAGAAGCATGGATACATATATAGCCAAATCCTCAGCGCAACTGAACAAACCGGCATTGCCGGAAATTCCACCATTCATAATACGGGCAAGCGGATCATGTACCTGACCACGGAGGACACTGCCGTCTTTCTGCTTTTCCGTAGGCGCGACAATAGGCAACAAACTGTCGGCAGGCAAATAGCACGTATGGTACATCCCCAGAGGTCTGAAAATGTTTTGCTCTGCATAGTCCTTCAACGTCTGCCCTGTTATATTCTGTATCACATTCTGCAGGGTAATAAAGTTCAGACAGCTGTATCGCATTCTGATTTCGGGACAGGTATCGCGCCGGCACGTAGAAATATACTCCATCATACCCTTGGGATTAGGCGAACCATATCTCTTTTCAAGAGTTGCAACAGGGCCATAAGCAGGCAAACCTGACGTATGCGTCAGCAAATGGATTATCCGAATTGTCTCCTCATCACGAGTTCCGGGCTTCCAATCCTTGAATTCAGGCACATAACGGTTAACCGGATCCAACAGACGGTATTTGCCTTGCTCCAACAACCTCATAGCCGATGTCGCAGTACCTATCGGTTTGGAACACGAAGCCATGTCGAACATGGTTTCCGTAGTCATCTTTTCTACCGTTGGATATACACTACGATTGCCATAGGCTTTCAGATATGCCATCTTGCCGTGACGCACAATAGCCAACACAGCACCAGGAATATTCTTGGCAGCAATCTCTGCATTAAGAGCACTGTCAGCCAGCAAAAGTTGACGACTATCCAATCCGACCTGCTCGGGAAGGACCTTTTGCAAGTGCTGACCTGAAAGCGTCAGCATACTCGCACACATCAAAAGAAAAAGAAACGGTTTCATCATGCTTTTCGGTTACAATTTTTATAGTTCTCCATTTTTATACGCATCCATTGCTTTCTTGGCCGAGCCATATCTGAGCAATAGGTCTTTAGCCTGTTCATATGGTAAACCCAATTCTTCAACAAGCATACGGGTACCACGATCTACGAGTTTTTTGTTAGTCAGTTGCATATTAACCATCTTGTTTCCCTTTACACGGCCAATCTTAATCATGAGCGACGTAGAAATCATGTTAAGCACCATTTTTTGGGCAGTTCCGCTTTTCATTCGGGAACTTCCGGTAACATATTCTGGTCCGACGACCGTAACCATAGGAACATCACACACTTCAGTGACAGGTGCACCCGGATTACTCGTAATACAGCCGGTCAGGATTCCCTTTTCCCGTGCATGCCGCAATGCCCCTATCACATAAGGCGTCGTTCCCGATGCCGCAATTCCTATGACGGCATCATTGACATCTATGCCGTGGGCAAGCAATTCCTTCCAACCTGCCTCTGGATCATCCTCGGCCTTCTCTACTGGGTTGCGCAAAGCAGTGTCACCACCAGCAATAAAACCAATAACAACAGTCGGAGGCATTCCATAAGTCGGCGGTATCTCGGAGGCATCAAGCACACCCAGACGCCCACTCGTTCCAGCACCAAGATAAAACAAGCGACCGCCTTTCAAAATATGAGGTAATGCCTTTGATACAAATTCTGTTATTTCGGGCAAGATATCATGCACAGCATCAGCAACCTTATGATCTTCCCTATTAATATCCTCCAGTATTTCTGCAACGGGTTTCTTTTCCAAGTCATTATACAGAGAAGACTCTTCCGTGATTTTTATAAAAGCCATTTGTGTGTCCTAAATTATAGTTTGATATATATTTTCTTCTTGTAAAGAACGTATGCCACAATCCATGTCAGCAACAAGATTACGATGGAGAACATCAAAGAACTTAGTTTGCCTGTCCCGAAAACTGGATTCAACAAGAAATGACATATTGCGCTATGGATATTATACAATCCGCCACCGTCTCTCTCTATCGGCAATTTCCATGCAGAGAACCCGATGGCATAAATATCCGACAGCACAAAACAAAACAGCGGATTCATGCCAATAGCATTAAAGAACGTACTCCATTTCCTGATGCCCTTGACGTCAAGAATGTAAGTCAGCAATGCCAACATGGCACTGCCGGCACCGCAGGTCATCAACACAAATGTAGGCGACCACACGCGCTTGTTCAACGGACAACCATACTGCAGCAGGAACGCCACAATCATAGCCGCTGTACCAAACAGAAACAATTTTTCCATTTTCTCATGAATATCAATGGGCTGCTGCAACATTCTTCCAATCTGATAACCTATCAGCACATGAGCAATACCTGGTAAAGTACTCATGAAGCCCTCGGGGTCAAAATTAAAAGCGTTTTCAGGATTATACCGATACATATGATTGCCCAAGACTGCCACATCTACACGCGACAAGATATTCTCTGCCGTCTGGTCAAACCCATGCCCCAGGAGCAATATGAAAGTATAGCCTATCAATATGATTACAATTATAGGATTAATCCATTTGGGTTTCACCGACAACGCAAGCAACGCTGCAAAGAAATAACATACAGCCAAACGTGCCAACACTCCCGTCAGACGCATTCCTTCAAAATGGATGTTGCCACGACACATTTGGGCAAACAATATAATTAAAATACCCACCAGATAGATTCCTACACCTCTTCTTAGAATTTTCAGAAATGATGTCGAAGTTAGTTTGAAATCATATTTCTTCAAGCTGAAACACATTGATACTCCCATGATAAACATAAAAAAGGGAAATATGAAGTCTGTCGGAGTTACCCCATTCCACTCAGCATGGTCCAGGGGATAGTACATATGGGACCATGAGCCAGGATTATTTACTATAATCATGGCTGCAATAGTCATACCGCGTAGGATATCCAACGAAAGCAGACGTGATAATTTCTGTTCTTTGATTGTTTCCATACAATATTATTTATCTGTTAAAAATTCAAGTGCATTCTTCATTACTTCATCACGAGAGACAGCATCTTTCAGACTCTCAAAAGGGAAACCCAATATGTATGTCCTATAATCGTCTCCCTTGTAAGCTACGCCGGCACTGATGGCATTCTCTGGATAGCGATAGACTGTATATGCATTATCACCTTCGGGAACTATGCCATCGGGAGATTCTACAACGTAAGATTTGTCATTCAGCTGACTGTAATAATCGTAAACCGACTGACAGGATGACACGTCGGACCTGACTGCCGCAACCTGTCCCATACTGGCTGCACGCCCCTCACGGAAATTATATTTCAACACTTTCTTGGCAAATTCCTTGTCTGCTTCCAATGCCTGTCCGGCATCAGGATTATCCCACAAGTCACTGGCCACATAGGCTCCAGAGGTAAAGAACGCTCCGCCGGCTTGACAGAAAGCTTTTATCTGTTTTTGGGCTGCAGCTGTGAAGGTCTTAAACTGCAGGGGCTTGATTCCTCCACGACCTGTCTTTGTCTGTTTTTGCTTACCCAGAATCCAATCTACCAATTTATAGTCAGTAAGTATGACTATGCTGTCCTCTATTGTCTCATTGCTCGTTGACGTAAACGACCATCCGGCCTTGAGCATGGACAATCCATGCACTGCCGGGTAATCAAATGTATTACCGGCGATGACTTCTTTTTCATGGTCCGCACGACTGCCGCCGAAACCGGGAGAATCATCTGTAGTCCATTTCATCTCACGGCGAAATTCCTTTTGCGAACCCGTGTAGTTAGTCTCACGAATATAGGGCACTCCATGGTCTACATCATCCAGAAAACCTGCAAGCGTAACATCAGCAGGAGGAGCGGCCTTGAAGTCAGCCGGACCGCAGATACGGTCAAAACCGCTGACGATGAGAGCTGTGCCTTTGGATTTTGATGCCCGCCCAACCGACAGTATCTCACTTGGGAAACTTTCACCGCCTTTATTGACTGCCGTCACCTTAAAACTGCACACAACATCATCAGGGATGGTGCAAGTAAATGACGTGCCCTTATTTACCAATGTTCCATTATCGAAATCGCTGTCACCGATGCGACGATAGACGATGTATTTCTCGGGTATTGCCGTAGCTTCCAAGCTATCTTCCACAGGCTGCCATGTGAGCGTTACCCGCCCGTCTGCTTCAAACTTAGCCGACATATGATCGGGAGCAAGGGGCTGGATGCAATACTTCATACCATACTGTGAACATATAAACTTCACCATTCCCTTATAGATAGCACGGCTGGCCGAGAAACGGAAACGGGGATCCAATCCATAGCGCATATCTGTGAAATTATGATGGGAAAGCAACTCCAACAAGGCTGCAGGCACTTTTGGCCACAGAGCCTCACTATAAGGTTTGTTCCAAATACCACGGTTCTTCCACATGGGCTCATAGGCTGTCCGCAAGTCACCGACAATCTGGTCCTGAATATCCTTGCAAAGGTATTTTGCCAATTCGCGCGATGCGCCATTGGTATACATACCATTATAATATTCCTTTTCATAATCACATATCAGCAACGTACCAACAATCGTATCTACTTTGAAAGAGCCGGCATCAGAATGAAAAGCCAACGAAAGGTCTACCGGTATACCCAATCCTGGTTCGTGAGGATCCACCTTACTGTCTCCGGCAAGCCAATTGACCCAAAAGCCACGGCTCTGATAGTCATCCTTATAGTCATCTTTGCCACCGTTACGCGAATACACGCTATCGGGCACTCCAGCCCACTGCATCCAGTATCGCGCAGCCTCCTTATACTTAGGATAACCGCTGAGTTTGTAGGGATGGGTGATTGTATCCTCCATGACGGCACGTGCGACATTACCCTGCCCGCCACCTATCTTAACGGCATCAGCTGTAATAATCTTTCCGGATTTGGAAGACAAGTTGGAGAGTTCAATTTTATTGTCCTGGCTCTTGCCTTTGGCAAAGCGATAGGCGCCCAAGTATATCCACGTGCCACCGCCCATCGTCTGATTTACCTTGATGACAGTCTGTTGCCCCTTATGGAATATCGTGTATCTTGCATCCTCTGCACTTTCGGGAAAGGATTTATAAGACACATATACACCATACTCTCCCTCCTCGGGGAATTCGGGCAACCATTGAGCCTTGCTTTCATCTTTCTTCTTGACAGACTTGATTGTTCTATAGGTTCCATCCCTGAACGGGTTCTCCAAGTCCTTATATATAGGATGCAGATTGGCAAAACCGGCACCGTTACCCAGCGTCCATGCCTCCTTGCCGTTCTTTTCGGAATAGGTACAGCCATTGGTTGACTTGTCGTTGTCGACTATCAGTTCGTATTTGTTTACATCTCGCTCACGCGGCATCAGCACAGAGGCTCCGGCATTCTCCAGCATAGGCACAAGAAACGGCAGAACATAGCTTTCCGTATATATATCCTCTACTGTCTGAAATATTCTGGCTCTCTGCCACATCCAACGATCTTCCTTCTGGTTGAAATACTTTCCGTGGCTTGCCCATAAGGCTATATGCTTATTGGCAAGTCCCAAGGTAGGATGGTAAGCCTTTGACTCATTATAAATCAGCGGTGTTTTTACCTTATGGGTGAATTTCCCCAATGAGTCAGGTGTTTCAGGTACCTGTGCCCTAACTCCGCAGAACATCAGGAGAAACAATGTAATTGATAAAATCTTTTTCATTTTATTGTATTTATTTTAATTTCAACAAAGCAATTTCGCCACTGGTCTCCGTCATCAGCACAGCGCCCTTGCCGACAGGCACAACAGTATTGATAAAACTGTTTCCAACCTTGTGTTCCCACAGCAGTTTTCCCGTTTTACCTTCTACTGCAATTACCAGTCCGTCCTTCGTACTGCTGTAAACTATGCCGTCGCGCTCAGGCAGCATGGTCGTGGCATGTTCATAGCCGAATCCGGCATTACAGCCCCACAGTTCCACAGGTTTCTCGGGATTGGCTGCATAGCACAGAATAGAATCCTGCATAGTCTTTGCATACAGGCGTTTCTTATCTTTAGACATACCCAGGCTTTCGCGCACCCTGCTGGCCCGGCCTTGCCAATCCTTTGTGCGCCACAGTTCCTTGCCGGTCTTCAGGTCTATTGCCGTCATGGCTCTTTCGGGGTCTACGACATAGACGGCCTTGCCGTCGCTGACGGGCCACACCCCGGCAGCAGAAAAGTGCATGCTGCCTTTCCTGTGCGTCCATTTCCATACAGGTTCCCCTGTCTTTTGGCTAAGAGCATAGACGGTATTGTCCCAAGCACCGAATATAACCTTACCATCCGTTATAAGCGGTAAAGTCACGACATAGCCTTCAACACCTTCATAGGTCCACACCACCTTGCCCGTCTCAGCATTGATGGCGCGCATCTTGTGGTCACTTCCACCTATATAGGCTATCCCTTTTGCCGATGCCACGGAACCCATCTGCGCCTCGGCAGTTTCTACTTTCCAGCACAAGGCGCCGGTCCGTTTGTCCAAGGCATAGATATTATGGTCTGTACTGCCCATGATGACTTTATTCTTTATCACAGCAGGATTACCCACAATCTTTCCGTTCAACCGGCTTGTCCACATTTCCTTGCCGTCGGTCAAGCGGTAGCAGGTCACAACGCCCTCGTTGTTGCCGATATAGGCGTACTTGCCTTCTACGGCGGGAGAGCTGTATATGCTTATGCCGCTGTCCTTGCGCCAGGCCTCCTTCACCTGAGAATATTTTTCGTTGATACTGTAGTCGGGATACTTATCGGCATGGCCCTGAGGATCATACTCCTGCTTTGTCATAGAGAAACCCGCCCACTTGCGGGGAGACTCTCCTATCTTGTGCTCATACACCAGAATAGAATCCTGGCGCACCTCAAATTCACTGTATCCGGCCTTGCCCGTCCCATCCTTCAGGTTGCTGCGCGTCAGTACGGCCGGTATTCCGTCATAACGGTGATACAGGTTTTGATGATAATGGCCACCTATCATGCATACAGGACTATATTGCCTGATAGAGTCGGTAGCCTGATACCAATTGTCCACATCACCTTCTTTCAGCGGATAATGGGTCACCACAATAACCTTCTTCCCCTTGCCCTTGGAGCGGATTTCCTGCCCCATCCAGCTCAAATCCTGAGGAGCCACATGACCATAAGCCATCCTGACAAAAGGACCAGTATTAAATCCTACGAAAAACAGCCCTTTGTGCTCAAACGATATGCGGTCGCTGTCAAAAAGGCGATTGAACGTTTCCATACCACTTTCCGTCCATGTCGTCTCATGGTTACCACTCAGCACATAATAGGGTTTGTTGAACTTCTTGAATTCCCTGCTTATCCATTCCAGAGACACATTGTCACCATTATCTGTCAAGTCACCTGTAATCAGGATAAAATCCAGACTATTGTCCGCATTAATCTGGTCAATGCTCTGCTGCAGGTACATCTTCGTTGCATCACTGCTGATATGGATATCCGTTATCTGGGCAAATCTGAAGTTTTCCCATGCACCGGCCGATGCCATGCCCATCAATAAGGAGAGGCCTGCAATGACACTCTTTTTTATCTGTTCTGAAATCATGATGTAAATGTTTTTATTGTTCCATTGTTTCTGTTGCGCGCCCCTGACCGCAGAGAGGGTCTATACGTCTACACGCATTCTGCGCATACACAATTCGTTTCTGTTTAACTTACAAAGTTAACCAATCTTGGCAATATATCTGCCTTCATATTTACAAAAGTTCAGGCGGCACCAACTCCCTCCATTATCCACTATAGGCTGACGACGGCTGCACCCGGGCTTCAAAAAAAGGCACATCACTCTTATATTTTCTATATTCACCGATGGTGAACATACGTTCACCGACGGGAAATATACGTTCACCATCGGGAAACATACATTCCACAACGGTAAACATAAACTTTCAGAGGGGCAACGACAATTTTGAATTACCTGCAAATTTCCAAAACAACGCGACAAAACAAAAAAAGACAACCTTTCCGACATCCTGTTTATTCAAAATTACCCAAACAGGTATTAATCTGTGCAAAATCTTCACTCCTAAAAGATTAAAATGTAAAGAAACTTGATTAATTCATTGCAAAACCGTTAATTTTTCAAGATAAAAAACGTAACTTTGCATAAACATTATCATTCCGACGGAATCAGAGCAAATTGATTTGACAAAAGCATGAAGATAACAATTATAGGTGCAGGTGCAATGGGAGGCGCCACCGCTGAAGGCATACTGAAGAGCGGAATTCTGGATACTCCCTCCCAATTATGCGTAGCCGATGCCATGCCACAGGCATTGGAACATTTCAAGAGCCAAGGTGTACGGACAACGACAAGCAACACTGAAGCTGTCAGGGAAGCCGACATCGTCATGGTAGTAGTCAAGCCATGGATTACCGAAACAGTCATCAGCCAAATCAGAGATTCCCTGGACTATAGCACACAACAACTCATAGTGATAGCCGCCGGCATAACAGCAGACAATATTGCCTCATGGCTGAAAAAGGATACCATGCCTGCCACATTGCCATTTTACCTCGTCATACCCAATATAGCCATTGCGGTATTGAACTCCATGACATTCATTGTGCCCGTTGGTGCCAGTGCAGAGCAGACAGCCGCCATATCGGGTCTGTTCAACAAAATGGGCAGAAGCATCGTCACAGAGGAACGCCTGCTGGCAGCCGGAACCACTCTGGCATCGTGTGGCATAGCTTATGCCATGCGCTACATCCGTGCATCAGTAGAAGGCGGCGTGGAACTGGGCTTCAAGGCTAAGGATGCTGAAACAATTGTGGAACAGACTGTCAAAGGAGCCGTCGAACTGCTACAGGCCACACAGGCCCACCCTGAAAGCATGATAGACCAAGTAACCACACCTGGAGGCGTCACCATCAAGGGACTGAACGAAATGGAACACGCCGGTTTCACTTCGGCTGTCATACGAGGACTAAAGGCTGGTATGGGCAAATCCTAATCAACAAGACAACAAGAGAAACATACTACTATATTATTTTCTATGATCGAACGTTTTATAAAACAAACCTGTTTTAAAGACAACGAAGACTACCGGAAAAACCTCCAATTCATAATTCCCGATAATTTCAATTTTGCCTACGACGTCATGGACCGCTGGGTTGAAGAATATCCAGAGGGAACAGCCCTGTTGTGGACAAAGGAAAACGGTGACACCCGTGCCTTCACCTTCAGACAACTCAAGGAGGAAACAGATAAGACCGCAAGTTATTTCCAAAGCCTTGGCATCGGCAAAGGCGACATGGTCATGCTCATACTGAAAAGACACTACGAGTTCTGGTTTGCCATACTGGCATTGCACAAGATAGGTGCCGTTGCCATACCCGCCACCCACATGTTGACAAAGCACGATGTAGTGTACCGTAACAACATGGCCGGAATCAAAGCCATCATATGCGTAGGCGATGACTATGTACTCCGCCAGATTCAGGATGCCCTGCCTGAGAGTCCGAGCGTAAAAGTCCTCATCAGCGTAGGCCCGAACGTGCCCGAAGGATTCCACGACTGGCATAAGGAGCGCGAAAACGCTCCCGCATTCGTACGGCCCGAGCACGTCAATACCAATGATGACATCATGCTGATATACTTTACCAGCGGCACCAATGGGGAGCCCAAGATGGCAGCCCATAACTTCACCTACCCTATAGGACATCTTACAACAGGTGTTTTCTGGCACAAACTGCACAAGGGCAGCATTCATCTCACCGTTGCCGACACAGGATGGGCCAAAGCGGCATGGGGTAAACTCTATGGCCAATGGTTTGCCGGAGCTACCGTGTTTGTCTTTGATCAGGAACGTTTCAATGCCGAGCGCATGCTGGAAACCATTCAGCAATTCCATATCACCTCATTCTGTGCCCCGCCAACCGTATACCGGTTCATCGTTCATGAAGATTTGGCCAAATACGACTTATCCTCATTGGAATGGTGCACCACGGCAGGCGAAGCACTCAACCCATCGGTATTCGAGAAATTCTACAAGGCAACCGGTATCAGACTGTTTGAAGGTTTCGGACAATCGGAGACAACAATGATACTGGGTACATTCCCATGGATTACACCAAAACCCGGAAGCATGGGTCTCCCCAACGCACAATACCAGATTAACCTGCTGCGTGCCGACGGCACTCCATGCAACAACAATGAAAACGGTGAAATCGTTGTACGCGTTGCTGAAGGTAAACCCATTGGCTTGTTCGTCGGCTACTACAAGGATCCCGAACTGACCCACAAGGTATGGCATGACGGCTACTACCACACTGGGGACGTGGCCTATCGCGATGAAGACGGCTACTACTGGTTTGTAGGCCGGACCGACGATGTCATCAAGAGCAGCGGTTACCGCATAGGTCCGTTTGAGGTTGAGAGTGCACTCATGACCCATCCCAGCGTCATTGAATGCGCCATTACCGGTGTCCCCGATGAGTTCCGCGGCATGGTGGTCAAGGCCACCGTCGTTCTCCACAAAGACTGGAAAGACAAGGCAGGCGAGGCACTCGTCAAGGAGTTACAGGATCATGTCAAGAAAGCTACTGCTCCCTACAAATATCCGCGCATCATTGAATTCGTAGATGAACTGCCCAAGACTATCAGCGGAAAAATCAGACGCGTAGAAATACGCAAGAAAGACGCACAAAAGAAATAACCCATACACACATGCCCACTTCCAAGGACAAGAAAACTATCGTCGTTAAAGTCGGAAGCAACGTACTGACCCGGCCTGACGGCAAACTGGATGTCACTAGAATGTCCTCCTTAGTAGACCAGATAGCATGGCTCCGCCAAAATGGCTTTGAAGTCATTCTGGTTTCAAGCGGTTCGGTAGCCAGCGGCCGCAGCCTGCTAAGGGTCAACAAGGCACTGGGTAGCGTTGAACAACGACAATTGTATTCCGCCGTAGGACAGGCCAAACTAATCAGCCTCTACTACGACCTGTTCAGAGAACACAGGATACAAGTAGGACAGGTTCTCACCATGAAGGAGAGCTTCTCCACGCGTCACGAATACCTCAACCAGCGTTCGTGCATGGAAGTCATGCTCCAAAACGGTGTACTGCCAATTGTCAACGAGAATGACACCATCAGCGTCACAGAACTGATGTTTACCGACAACGACGAGCTCTCGGGTTTGATTGCATCCATGATGCACGCCTCTACACTCATCATCCTGAGCAATGTTGACGGGATTTACAGCAACCAGGAGAGCGGCAAAGTCATTCCGACGATAGCAACAGGAGAAGACATCAGTCAGCATATCCGGCAGAGTAAAAGTACTTTCGGAAGAGGTGGCATGATTACCAAGTGTGCCATTGCCGGCAAGATAGCCGATGAAGGCATCGAAGTCATCATCGCCAACGGGAAGAAAGACGATATTCTCATCAACCTCTTCAAGCATCCTGAACAAACAGTACATACAACCTTCCTGGCCAACCCTGACAAGGTTTCTTCCGTAAAAAAATGGATTGCCCACAGTTCCAGCTTTGCCAAAGGTTCCGTCATCATCAACCAAGAGGCTGTCAAGGCCCTTCAGGGTAAAGAGGCCACAAGCCTGCTCCCTGTAGGGGTAATCCGGGTTGAAGGAAACTTTGAGGAAGGCGATATCATCAACATCACTGACGAGGAAGGCCACACCATCGCCCTGGGCCGCAGCAGCTACTCGGCCGAGGAGGCACAGAAGTGCATCGGAAAACACAATGTCAAACCATTTGTACATTACGACTACATGTACATGGAAAACTAAGAACATCATGCTTACAGAAACATTTGCCAGAGTCAAGACAGCATCTCTTTCTCTTGGCCAGTTCAGCGATGAAAGAAAGAACCAGATACTTCAGGACGTAGCAGATGCCATCACTGTCCACCAGACAGAACTTTTGGAAGCCAATGCAGAAGACCTCAGCCACATGGACAAAAGCAATCCGCTGTACGACCGTCTGCAACTTACGCCGCAACGCCTGCAGGACATCGCCGGCGACATTCGCCACGTCAGCAATTTGCCGAGTCCTCTCGGACGCATCCTCAAGCACGACATCCTTCCCAACGGACTGGACTTAAAGAGAATCAGTGTCCCATTCGGTGTCATCGGCATCATATACGAAGCACGTCCCAATGTTACCTTTGATGTTTTTTCCCTTTGTCTCAAGAGTGGCAACGCATGCATTCTAAAAGGAGGAAAGGATGCTGATTGCTCCAACCGCGCTGCCGTCAAGTTGATACACACCGTATTGCAGAAACACAATGCAAACCCATCGGTAGTTGAATTACTTCCAGCCACTCACGAAGCCACAGGTGAGATGCTCAACGCAACAGGCTACATTGACGTGTGCATTCCCCGGGGAGGAAAAAAATTAATCCAGTTCGTACGCGACAATGCCAAGGTTCCTGTCATAGAAACAGGCGCAGGCGTTGTAAACATGTACTTTGACGAATTCGGCGACATCAGCATAGGCATTCCTGTCATCAACAATGCCAAGACACGCAGAGTAAGTGTCTGCAACGCCCTCGACTGTCTTCTCATCCATCACAGCCGCCTGCAAGATCTCCCTGCATTGTGCAGCCTATTAGCCGAAAGCCGTGTCAGACTCTATGCCGACCATCATGCCTATAATACCCTTGAGGGGAACTACCCCGCCGAGTTGCTCCTGCATGCTACTGCCGAGAGCTACGGCACCGAATACATGGACTATGCCATGGCCATACGCACAGTTCCTTCACTGGACGAAGCCATAGAGCATATCCGTCAGTATGGCTCAGGCCACAGCGAGAGCATTATCACAGAAGACCAGAACAGGGCTGCCGTATTCCAATCAACAGTTGATGCCGCATGTGTCTACGTCAATGCCCCCACCAGTTTTACCGACGGCGCCCAGTTCGGCTTAGGCGCCGAAATCGGTATCAGCACTCAGAAACTCGGTCCGAGAGGTCCTATGGCCCTGGAAGAAATGACTACATACAAATGGCTCATCACCGGCCACGGACAGACACGCCCTTGACAAAAGATAAAAACATGTAGGGGAAGGTCTTTTGACCTTCCCCTACATGTTTTTTACCCTTAGTTCGCATTATCTATAATATCTTTTCTGTGACCTGGCTGAGCCATCCTTATATACATTTCTTTGTATATATACTCCTTGGCGTGGATTTCCAGTACGCTTGCCTGATAAGTCATAATACTCCGTAGTGCGCAGCGATGGCTTTGAGGCTTTGACATTCTTTACTGCAGCAGCACCTCCTTTGTCTGGTGTAGGTGTAAGATACAATGATTCCAGGGCAGGATAACCTTTCTCCTCCATCAGTTTATCCCAATTCTGAGGAAGTTCTATCTTGACAGTTGAGAAACCGCCACCGGGCATTGTCTGTACCTTGTTGCGCGATGCATCACCGGTTATAAGGAATGCCGTAGCACCTTTCTCCATAGTAGGAACAGTTACCATCGTTGTTTCCTCTGTGTCATACCATATCGGCGTAGAGGTCTGCATTCCCCCTTCTGCATCTACGATATGGCTCAGGTACTGATTGAAAGTATGCTCCTCGCCATCTTTCCTACTGCCGGCATTAGCATAGTAATTGGCAAAAGCCTTTTCATAAGCCGAGCGGCGCGATGCATCAATCAAGACATCCTCCAGATTATCAATAGTAGGATATTTTCCAGCCAGGATACTGGCTACAGGTTCTGTCATAAGCGTCACGCGATTGGTAAATTGCTTTCCGCTGCCCAGTGCAAACTGGCACCGCTCAGAAATATCCCATGCCATGAGCTGCATGACTTTCTCCGGGTCAATTGTTGACGGTGCCATATTGTTGCCCCACATCAGTGCTGACGACAACGTAACAGTATTGTCGTTAATGCTATAATTCTGCTGTTCGTTCCATGTCTGCCAGCCAACACGCTGACATGCTTCTTCATCCTCGACCAGGCACCATGGCTGAAGATAGCCGAAAGTACCCATACGGTTCTGCCCGACATAGTATCCTGCCAGATTCATCAGAGCCAATGTCATGAAACGGCTGAGTTCCGCATTAGCCTCTGCATTGATTTCGCCCTGACCGCTGCTGATACCCAACTGACGGGCAACAGGTCCGTTAATCCAGGAATACGGCACCCAGGCATGAGTACTGCCCAGTGTGCGGCGGAAGTCACCACCGGCCATAGCCTTGGTCATGGCGATAAGTATAGGCATATATTCCGGCTTGCAACCAGCCATGCAGGCATTGACTGCCACATGCCATGTAGTGGTGTTCCTGAATGCTGCAGGCAACACGGCGATGGTAGCATCCCATGCATAGTCTGTATAATCCAGATATTTCAACACACTCTCGTAGGTAGGCGGATTAAAGGGTGCACCGTCACTCCAACCCATGCTCTTGAAGTGAGCATATATTTCATCTATTGTCCCATGGAACACGTCATCCGATATACCCTTTGCTTTTTCAGCAGATGCATATTCTTCAGCCTCTATAGGCGTAGTAAGCGCCTTCACTATCTGAGGCCACGTTATGTCACGGGTATTGGTTATAAGCTGTTCTTCTGTATGTGAAGCAAAAGCACCGGGATAAACTGCTACCCTCAGCACGGGCACGCCATTATTATTGGCTGTGTAACGTGCTTCTTCATCAAATCCCGGAGCTGTCACAATGACCGAAGGGATACCCAGTTTCTCTGCAACAATGCAGGAGCCTGTCTCCTTCGGGGTGCAGATGCCACAGCCTCCGTTGCCTGCTATGACAGCATCAACCTTGAGGTCTATGAGCCGCTGGCGGAACTGCTCGGTAGACGGCCTTGTAATGCCTGGAGCCGGATAGGGACCTGCTATCGGCAGTTCATCATACATAATAACTTTAGCTGTGGGATACTGCTCCTTGATAAGGCGCCGCAGTTCCGGGTGAGTGATATTGTACATAAAATCCTCTCCCACGATAGCAATAGTCTTTCCGTCGAGTGTTTCCAAGCGAGGAGCCATCTTTATAGGTTCAACTGTAGAGAACCCTACAGGACTGACCACATTAAACTTTGCGATGCCCGCAGCCCCGGGATCACAAGAATCATCACACTCAAATCTTTCGCCCTGGCCTAAGGCTGCAAGCGAGCAACCCATCAGGACTGCAACCATAAAAAATTTCTTATAAATCATTGTCATCATTTTTATATTATCAATCAATATTTCTTTCTGTATTGCAAAGACGTTTCATTTATATAGATGCCAAATCAGTCTAAAAGGTAAAACAACTGATTTTTCCTATTCTCATTAACAACCCTTACAATCAACTTTGTTTCCCTCTAATAACACGGCCGACACTTTCACCTTCGCTTTAAAGCGAAAAGGTCCGGCATCTATATCTTTTTCCTGGATTTTTCACATGACTTCTTTTTTTCATTTTTCTTTAAAAATCGCCAGACAAGAAGTTATGCGACACTGACAACAAAGGAAAAAAAGAAGAGAGAGACTGCCTGACGACAGTCTCCCTTTTCCTTAGTAGCGAGAGTGGGGTATGATCCCACGACCTCCGGATTATGAATCCGACGCTCTAACCAGCTGAGCTATCTCGCCCCGAGATTTATTTTCGGGTGCAAAGATAGAACTATTTTTTTTCCTACGCAAAAGTTTTCCTGTTTTTTTGCAGAAATGTCTTTTTCCTTGCTACAACATGAGTCAGGAAACGGGACAAACCTGATGTGTTTTCCATCGTCAGTCAATACCGGTCCGTTTCATTTCAGCCTTAACTCTTGGGGCAAGCCTGAAAATAGTAAACATGGTTGAAAAAGCCATCAGGGCAAAAGCCAAATCCATAATGCTGATAGCCGTGTCCAGGGATATGATACAGGCCATTACCAGCATGAAGAGATAAAAGTAGTTGTAATATCGGGCATGCTGCATACCAAAGAGGTATCCGAAACATTTTGTACCATAATATGAGTAGGAGAACATAGTGGAAAAAGCAAAAATTGTCACGATGACCAGCAACAGGTACTGCCCCACTCCCGGCAACATCGTTTCGTAAGAATTCATCGCAATAGTCAGCCCCTTAACGCCCTCAACATGATAGACGTCAGCCATAATAATGGGTATAGCCGTCAATGTGCACACGAAGCCGGAATCTATTGCCGGTCCCAACATGGCCACCAATCCCTCGCGTGTCGGTTCGCTGTTGCGTGATGCGCCATGCATCAATGATGCCGTACCTACACCCGCCTCATTGACATACATGGCCCTGCGCGCACCGATAATGGCAATACCTACGAATGCACCGAAACCGGCCTTGAGATTAAATGCCTCACTGACGATAAGTCCAAAGACATGAGGCAGACGAGATATATTCATTACTATGATTACCAGCACGAGCAGGAAATAGAGTGCCACCATCAGCGGAGCCATGCGGGAGGCGATTTGGGAAATACGCCTGATACCTCCCAGGATGACTACAGACACGATGGCACCGATTAACAAACCTATCATGAGTTTCAATCCATAGGATTCCTGCAAGCTGAAAACTGCAATTACACTTTCCGTCAGCTGATTTGCCTGCATAGTGCACAGGCAGCCTATCAGTGCGAAGGAGGAGAAGAATACTGCAAGCGGTTTCCAATGCGGGCCGAGGCCTTCTGTCATGATATACATGGGACCTCCCTGGATTTCCCCGAGATTATCCTTGCCCTTGTACATAATAGCCAGCGTTCCTTCAAAAAACTTTGTACTCATGCCGACTATAGCGCTGACCCACATCCAGAAGATGGTACCGGGGCCTCCCATCGCTATAGCTATAGCCACACCTGCTATATTACCCATACCTACAGTTGAACTGATTGTTGTCAGTAATGCCTGCAAAGAGCTGATCTGCCCTTCACCCGAATATTTGACCGTCAGAGATTTCAGGGCTTTACCCAGACAGCGCAACGGTATTGCCCTGGAATAAACAAACAGGCACAATCCTCCACCTATGAGCAGTATAAACAACGGATAACCGCATACAAAGTCGGTTACAGCCGATATAGTGTCTTTAAGAATGTTCAGAATATTCATTGATACAATAATTATAATACTACAGCAGACTGCTTAGAAGAAACCATACGACAGGTACGAGCAAGGCAGGCAGAAAATTGAGCACCTTAATTTTCCTGATATTCAACAGCGACAGTCCGGAGCCTGTAATCAGCAATCCGCCTACAATAAGCAATTCCGCCATCAGCTGCTCGCTGATGACGCCGCCGGCCCAAAGCGTCACGGCATAAAACAGTCCCTGCCAACAGAACAATACGGGGGCCGCCAGGACCATCCCCACGCCATAGGTTGACCCAAAGACTATACTTGAAATCAAATCCAACGTGGCATTAGTGAACAGGAAGGTGTTATCGCCGTTCAATGCACTGACAACTGGTCCCAACATTGACAACGGGCCTATGCAATATAACAGGATTGCCGTTGCCAGCCCCTGCGAAAGCCTGTTGCGGTCATCAGCCGGCGAGGAGTGGCGGTCAACCGTTCGCGCAAACCAGCCATCAATGTCGACAGCAGTACCCACCACGCCACCAAGGGCTATGGAAACAATAAAAAGAACAGGATACCCGCTTTTGGAAAAATTCCCGATACTCGCATTAAGGCCTACAGCCAAACTGACCAGTCCCAGTCCATCGTATAACACATTCTTATACTTATCCTTGATACCTCTATGCCACATCGCCCCAAAGGCAGAACCGACTATAATGGCACAAGTATTGACAATGGTTCCAAGCATAATTTTATGATTCCAGCAAATCTACACAAAATTACAACAAATCAAGGAGACAACGTACATAGCCATGAAATAAAATACCCCTTTTTACCATATAGGAAATGCAACCATAGCCTGCCGGAAAAATCAAGGGGGGGGATACTCTTCGGCTGCCAGCCGAGGCAATATTCTAAATTTATATACAGCAACACCATTGGGAATACATACAGGACTTTACTTCCAACGGATTATAAGTATAAAATATTAACAGTCATTAACATTCCGCCTGTCTTTTTATCTCATCCTCGGCATCCCCTCCAGAAGGGGCTACAGAGGGGGTAAATTTTGCAGGCCTGCTGGTTTTCACTGGCAGGCCTGCCAGTTTCAACGCGCAGGCCTGCCAGTCAGAACTGCAAGGCCGGAGAATTATACAGGGCACATCAAGCATGGTATAAAAACATTAAAGTATGTTAACAACTGTTTAGTGTCGCTCGTGCAGACATAAATACCAAACCACAGAGCAGGGCGTTCAGACGGGGAGCAAAACAATGACGCCAAACATACCTTTTATCTTTCCGGCAGCAGATGCTTATCCTGCGGGAGACAAATTATATGATTACAGAGGCTTTCAACAAGATGCCCTCCCTGTCTGCTCCATTTAAGAGACAGCATCTGCATTTTTTTTTTAAATATTTATTGCAAGATAGTTTTATTTACTATCTTTGTAATTGATATAAATGTATAACCAAAGGCACACTTCTGCCTCTTTAAAATAAGAACTTAAATAATCAATGAAAATAAAAGTTGGGCTGATTGGATTTGGTCGCATGGGACGATTCTATCTTACAGAACTTCAACGGAGTACTCATTACGATGTAGCATATATCTGTGACGTAAATGAGGGTAGCCGCACCCTGGCCCGCCAGCTTTCACCTGATTCAATCATTACAGCAAACGAAGACGATATCTTTAATGACACTTCCGTACAACTGGTCATACTATGCGCCCTGGCCAACTCCCGCAAGGGGCAAATCGTCAAGGCCAGAAAATCAGGAAAGCATATTATTTCAGAAAAACCTATTGCAGACAGTATAAAGAGCGAGTGGGAAGTGGTTGACACCCTGAAAGACTACGACAAATTCTACACAGTCAACTTGTACCTGCGCAACTCATGGTATCACAATACTATCAAGTCGTTTATTGATGAAGGAGAAATCGGCGAACTCGCCATCCTGCGCATCTGCCACATGACTCCCGGACTGGCCCCCGGAGAAGGACACGAATACGAGGGCCCGGCATTCCACGACTGCGGCATGCACTACGTTGACATAGCCCGCTGGTACGCAGGATGCGACTACAAGACATGGCATGCCCAGGGCATCAACATGTGGAACTACAAAGACCCATGGTGGATACAGTGTCACGGCACCTTTGAAAACGGCATCGTATACGACATCACACAAGGTTTCGTATACGGCCAGCTGGCAAAAGACCAGACACACAATTCCTACATAGACATTATCGGGACCAAAGGCATAGCCCACATGACCCATGATTTCAAGACTGCCCATGTATCACTCCACGGTGTAAGCAAGACACTGGAACTGGAAAAGCCCTTTGGCGGCAAGAACATAGACACCCTGCTGGCAGAAATGGCAGACTCCATACAACAAGGACACCGCCACGAAGCCATGCCCGAAATGCGCGACTCAGCCATATCGTCCGAATACGCATGGCGGTTTCTGGAAGATGCCAACAAACACGAGCTGCCAGCCATCGGTAATCTGAAAGAACTGAACGAGATACGCGAACGCAGAGCCCACATGACAGATGGATACGGGTTGCTGCACAAACTGGAATAGGATTCAAAGAATAACAAATATAATAACTTTTAAAAAACAAAACTATGTCAGACATTTCAAGAAGAGATTTTCTCAAGAAAGGTAGTGCAGCTTTAGCAGGACTGACTATTGCTCCTACAATCGTCCCCAACACAGTGTTGGGCAAGAAGTACAATCACAAGGCTCCATCCGACAAGCTGAACATTCTCGGTGTAGGTGTAGGTGGACGTGGTTTCTCCGACCTGAAGAAAATGGAAACAGAGAACATCATCGGCCTTTGCGATGTAGACTGGAAATACGCCAAGCATGTCTTTGACCACTATCCCACAGCCAAGACATTCAACGATTATCGCAAGATGTACGACGAAATGCTGCCTCAGGCAGACGCTGTAGTCGTTGCAACAGCTGACCATACACATGCCATCGTTGCTGCCGATGCCATGACAGCCGGCAAGCATGTCTATGTTGAGAAACCCTTGACACTCTATGTCTACGAATCACGCCTGTTAGCCAAACTGGCAAAGAAATACAAGGTAGCAACCCAAATGGGTAACCAGGGTGCTTCCATGGCAGGAACACGCAAAGCCATCAACTGGCTCTGGAACGGCGAAATCGGTGAAGTAAAACGAGTTGAAGCCTACACCAACCGCCCCATCTGGCCACAAGGCTTGCCAAAACCGACAGAAGCACAGAGGGTTCCTTCTACAATGAACTGGGAAGCCTTCATCGGCCCAGCCAAGATGCGCGACTACAACGAGATATATACCCCGTGGAACTTCCGCGGATGGTGGGACTTCGGTTCAGGCGCCCTCGGCGACATGGCCAACCATATCCTCCAGACTGCATTCATGGGTCTGAACCTCGGCTATCCCGACAGAGTACTGGGTAGCTCCACCATGCTGATGACAGACTCCTGTCCTACCGCAGAAATGGTAACATACCACTTCCCCGCACGCCCCAACATGCCTAAGCTTGCATTACCCGAATGCGAATTGACATGGTATGACGGCGGAATCGTCAACAAACTTCCGTTCGACATGCCAAAGGACAAGAAGTTTGACGGCAACGGCGTATGTGTATTCTACGGAACAAAAGACACCATGGTTGTCGGCACCTACGGCAACAACCCGTTCCTCGTATCAGGCCGCGAACCCATCGTTCCCGAACTCTGCCGCATCGTTCCCAACGACAACCACCAGCAAGACTGGATTCGTGCTTGTAAAGAACCGGCAGACAGCCGCATAGAAACAGCTTCATGCTTCGCACTCTCAGGCCCGCTGAACGAAACCGTTGTCATGGGCGTTGTTGCAGTACGTCTGCAGGAACTCGGCCAGTGGTTAGACTGGGATGGCGAGAACATGAAGTTCACCAACATCCCCGCAGGTGCAAAAGTAAGACCAAGCAACGAAATCAAGTTCAGCATCAAGGATGGTCACCCTACTTTCAAGAACAACGACACCACACCAATGGATGCCAACGAATATGCAGCCAACCTAATCAAGCCTATCTATTACAACGGCTACAAGTTGCCTGATATTCCTGTTGTATAAATCACCCCAAGAACCCACTTCTTATCTCGGCCCAACCAGGGTGACAGATAAGAAGTGGGGCTTATTTCAGCCATAAAACAACTGCAAGGCAATCCAAATTGCCACAGATAAAACAAACACAATGAAAAAGTTATTACTTGCAGCCATTACGCTATTGACGCTGAATATAGCAAACGCTGCCCAGAAAACTGTCGGAACTGTTGTCCTGGGAACATCACAGGGATTCCAGGGACCAGAACATGAAAAACACACCTATGCCATTGACAAGGACGGCTACATCATCCTTTTTGACGGCACATCCACTGCAGGATGGAGGGGCTACGGCAAAAACCACATCCCGGCACGCTGGGAAATTCAAGACGGCGCCCTGCACTTCATTGGACAAGGCAATCCAAAATACAAGGATGAAAAAGGAAACAAGAGAGAAGGTGGAGACCTTATTTTCGGACACAAATTCAAAAACTTCATCCTTGAAATGGAATGGAAAATTTCCAAGGGCGGAAACTCCGGCATATTCTACCTTGCTCAGGAAGTAACCAACGCCGATCGTAGCAAGATCGAGCCAATCTACACAACATGCCCGGAATATCAGGTACTTGACAACGAAAACCACCCGGATGCCAAAGCAGGAAAAGACAACAACCGCAAGGCTGCCTCCCTGTATGACCTCATCCCAGCCAAGCCACAAAACGCCAAACCCTACGGCGAATGGAACAAAGCCAAGATTGTCGTTCAAAACGGCAAGGTAACACATTTCCAAAATGGCATTGAGGTACTGAGCTACAACCTTTGGACACCCGAATGGATTGAAATGCTTCAGGACAGTAAATTCAGTGAGAAAAAATGGCCGTTCGCATTCCAGCTACTGAGAGAATGTGGCGGCAAGAATCACGAAGGACTGATAGGCATGCAGGATCACGGCAATGACGTATGGTATCGCAACATCAAGGTAAAAGTCCTTGACTAAGCCCAGACCAAAAAGGACACTAAAACTTTTCAACATACAAAAACAAAACACAAAAAATAACATGAAAAAACTATTATTCGTAGCACTTGGTGCTTTAATGTTCGCCTCATGCGGACAGAAGAAATGCAGTTGCAATTGCAATTGCGGTAGCGACAAATGCCCATGCAGCACAGCAGACACAACATCTGCTGCAACTGCAGAATTCACTATCGTTGAGAACGAGCAGGTAGACCTTTCTACATTCCAACAAGATGCTGACGGCTATTATATCCTCTTTGACGGCAAGACACTGAACGGCTGGAGAGGATACGGCATGACCGAGCCCCCGACAAGCTGGGAAGTACAGGACGGAACCATCCATCTCGTAGGCTCCGGCACAGGTGAAGCCCAGGCTGAAGGTGGCGGCGACCTCATGTTTGCCCACAAGTTTACCAACTTTGAACTGGAACTCGAATACAAGATATCCAAAGGCGGCAATTCCGGTATCTTCTATCTCGCCCAGGAAGCCAAAGGCGCTGACGGTGAGTATCTCCCCATCTGGCAATCCTGCTCAGAATATCAAGTACTTGATAATGAAAACCACGTAGATGCCCAGCTGGGTGTTGACGGCAACCGCCAGTCTGCCTCACTGTACGACATGGTTCCGGCTAAGCCACAAAATGCCAAGAAATACGGCGAATGGAACACTGCCAAAATCGTAGTATTCAAGGGTACTGTCATCCATTATCAAAATGGAGAAAAGGTACTGGAATACCATCTCTGGACACCTAAATGGAAAGAAATGCTTGACAACAGCAAATTCTGCAAGGGTGGTGAATTCCCATGTGCCTATGGTCTGATGATTGAAGAAGGCAAGAACGGTGGTTACATTGCCGTTCAGGATCACGGCGATGACGTATGGTACCGCAACATCCGCATTAAGGTTACGGATTAACAGTAGAATCTAAAAAACAACATTGAATCATGAAAAAAATAATTTTATCACTTCTTGTACTGCTCTGCGGAATGCAGGTGTCAGCACAGGTTAAGAAAGCTCCTGCCAAGGCAGAGCCGAAACAAATGGCATTGCAGCTCTATTCTATCCGTACAGTCTTCAATGCCAAAAACTATGCTGAAAGCCACGAAAAAATCTTCAAGCAATTGAAGGAATTCGGCTATACCGCAGTAGAGGCAGCCAGTTATGACGATGGAAAATTCTATGGTGTAGCCCCCGAGCAGTATAAAGCAGACTTGGAAGCAGCCGGACTTCAGTCTATGTCCTCTCACACCAGCCACCGTCTCAGCGCAGAAGAATTAGCCAGCGGCAAATTCGATGCATCCATGAAATGGTGGAAAGAAGCCATCAAAGCACACAAGGCTGCAGGTTTGAAGTACATCGTGACACCGTCTGACCACTTCCCAAAATCTATGGCTGAAGCAAAAGTACTTTGTGAATATCACAACGCCATCGGCAAACTCTGCAAGGAGAATGGTATTAAATATGGCTATCACAGCCATTCCTTCGAGTATCAGAAGATTGAAGGCACCGAACAGATATGGTATGATTATTTCATCCAAAATACCAACCCCGAGTATGTATTCTTCCAGATGGACGTATATTGGTGCGTAATGGCTCAGATGAGCCCGGTAGAGTACTACAAGAAGTACCCAGGCCGTTTCACTTGCCTGCACATCAAGGACAAATATGAACTCGGCCAGAGTGGAATGATTGGATTTGATGCTATCTTCAAAGCCTACAAGATCAGCGGCATGAAAGACTATGTTGTTGAATTGGAGCGCACAGATGGTTCTATTGACATCATGGAAGGCGTAAAGCGCAGTGCTAAATACCTGCAGAGAGCCAAGTATGTAAAACCAAGCTATCAATAAAAATACGACATTTCAAATATAACGGGGCAGTCACTTATATGTGACTGCCCCGTTATATTTGAAACTACACAAGGCGAAAAACGGAAACAACTATGGTTTCCGCTCTAAATCTTCAAATAATCGCATAACAGCCTTAACGTCTACATTCTGCACCACACAACCATGCTTGTCTATAGCCTGACAGGCCGCCAGTGCAGAAGTTTCACCTAAGACCATAAACACAGGTTCCATACGGATACTGCCATATGCTATATGGCTTGCAGACAAGCATACGGGCACAAGCACATTACACGCATCCTTTTCATGCGGGGTTATACTACGGTAACTCACGGGGTAATGCCCCGGGCATCGTATCTCAACATTACCTTCATTCTTTACCATCCCATCTACCACATAACGCCCGCTGTTGTGCGAATCCATATTATATGCTGCCCATCCTATGGAATCAGGCGCAACAATGCGTTTCTGACAGTTATGCTCTGTCATAACATAACGCCCTATCATGCGCCGGGCCTCCCTGACATACAATGCTGGCGTAAAATTATCATTATCCGTGTATTCATCTAACGGATAGCCCCACTTGGCAAGAGCATTGCGCACCTCATGAGGAATGCGGGAATCATGGCCGACGAAATAGAGCAGCCCCTTGGTATATTCAACATGAGCCTTATATATTTTCTCGCGCTTCTTATACGACCCTTCCGGATAATCCCAGTTGGCGCCGATCATGTCTGTAGACATACCGTTGCGATTATTAATATCCGTCTTATGGTTGGGCATGAAATCCCAAATAAAGATATCATGTAATCCCTTTTTCCATGGTTGCTTTTCTTTTTGACGTATCAACAGTTCATATCGCGATGGGTCGTAACCGTCAGGCTTTTCTATCGGGCGCATGTTCTTGGGGTCATTCGTCAGAGTTATGCGGAAGTTGTATGCCTGCACATGTTTATCGCCTGTTCCATTCTTCGCCACCTTTCCTTTCAATATCCCATACAGCAGTCCACTGCTGGCCTTACCAGGAATCCTATAAGGGTCAACCCCGTCTGGCATCTGGTGATTGACTGGCTGCAAATATGCGCCGTTGTAGGTCTCATTATACTGAACATTGCTTTCCCTGCCAACTGCATAACTGATACCTGCCCTTGCCATCAGGTCACCTTCATAAGAGCAGTCTATAAAGACTTTTGCAACGATGGTCACCTTGGTATCCCTTCCACGCTTTATGCTGTTTTCCACTGTAATAGATTGCAGCATATTGCCTTTCTTACTTGCTTTGACAATACGGTAGGGCATCAGAGGCGTCAGACCGGACTCCTCAAGAAACTGTTGAAACACTGCCAGAGCTGCCTTGGGTTCAAATGTCACCATTGGCTTATCGGCATTATAATATTTACCTATACGCCTGTAGAAGTCCTGTGCATAACCGCGTATCACCTCCATCCTGCCGACATCAGTCTTTCCGAGCCCACCGGCAGACAATCCGCCGATACGTTGCGACGGTTCCACAAGACATACACTTTTTCCTTGTTGGCATGCCGTATAGGCTGCTATAACACCTGAGGACGTAGCCCCATATATGCAGATATCAACCTGACGTACTTCCCTGGCACACAACGCCGTGAAAACCATCAGGAGTTTTACTACTATGAACGTCAATCTTTTCATCTCCAGTGATGACTCTATAGTTTGGTATCAATGACAGCAAAGGCATTTGGCTCCATTTTTACCGTCACGACACCATCCTTGACGTCTACGAGAGTCTCGGAATAAAGCTTCACGGAATTCACTACATGAGCCACTGCCTCTCCTTCCTTAATACCATTGATATGGATTTTCACAGTCTTGCTGCGGTTTACATTGTCATTCTCATTATACCGTGTCACCCACGTCCTGACAGTACCGTCCTGTCCCTTTACTGCAACGACATAGAGGTCTTCATCATCTGTTGTTGCCTGTATCTGTTTCCCGAAATCGGCCAGTCGGCTCCATGCATAGAAACTGTAGTATGACGGTAACGGCTGGAAAGAATAGAAATCAAACAAACCATTATATGGGGTTTCGGGTCGGGCGTCATAATACATCAGTATGTCTACATTTGCATTCTGGCAGGCCGACATTGTTGCCGAAGTAAATGCTGCACCCTTTACACCATGAATGGTCTTCAGGCTATAAGGGTAATCATCAGTCCAACCACGAATATAGTTCCATTCATTCAGGATGGTTTCTGCCTTGGTATAACCATACTTGTCCACCAGTTTCCTCATGCGGTCGGCCTTTGCGGCTATCTTTTTGGGATCAGTGCTATAGATATGCCAGGAGAAAAAGTCCAACGGTGTCTTGTCCTTTTCCATTTGGGCCAGGAAGCGGTCTGCCCACGCCTCATTGCCAGCCAAGGCCGGGCCGCCGATGTGCAGATTAGGAAAGTTTTTTTTCAGATGCTTTGCCGTTATTGTAAACATTTCAAAGAACTGCTGTTCCGTTCCTGCCCAGGTCCTGGGATTGGTATTCCAGGTCGTCATGTCAAGGTCGGCTTCGTTCCATATTTCCCAATAGCGTATATTCCATTTGTGCCCATCGGCCCACCCTTCATTATAGTGGCGTATGATGTGTTCGCATATCTGCGCCCATTTCTTGAAGTCGGCAGGAGGCACGATACCATATTTCTTTACATGGTGCTCTATTTTCTGTCCAAGGCGAAAGAACACCTCAGTGCCCATGTTGCGGATACGTTGCAGATACCAGTCGGTAATGGCAAAGTCGTATGCTTTAGGGTCATCAACTTTCTTTGAGAAATCCGGAAAGATAGATGTAATGTCTACGGTGTGTTCTGAGCCATAACACTCACTGAAGGCAGCGTCATGCGTACGAGCAAAAGGAATCTTAGCAGCACGATAATCATCAAAATTGTCACGCGTCTGGCTCTTCCCTAATCCGTAAGGCCCGGCAGGGCCGTTGTTGACACCATTCATCGGCTTTACGGGTCCAACCTCACGGTCAGGGAAGACCGTGACGTCAGCATAGTTGCAGATGGCAAGCATCCATGCCGCCATAATCATAGTCAGTCGTTTCATATTTCTATTGTTTTATGTTGTTGCTATATAATCAGGTGTTTTATCCCTCTGTCCTATTCCAGGCCCAGTCCTTTCCACGAGTTGCACGTACCGCCCTCGACGCCCCATTTCTGAAGGGATTTCACCAATGTCTCGTCACCGACAGGAATACCGTAGCACTCTACCAGCACGTCTGCTTCATGACATTTTTTCACGAAACCCTCTGTCAGCCGTGTTGACTGCGGCCTCAATATAATATTTTTCAGATGCGCATTTTTGGCTATATCGGCTTCTGTGAAGGTTGCCATGAATTCCAGCGGGGCATCACAGATAGTTGACGCATAAAGCAGATAGTTTTTTGTAAACGATGTCAGGACATAGCTTCCATCCTCAAAACCTTTCTTACGCAGCATCTCTATTGTTTTCCTGATACCGGCATAAGTCAGCAATTTGAGTTCCACATAAGGCACCTTATTGTATTTCCGACATACATCCAGATAGCTCTCAAAGGTCGGCACACGCAGACGGCCGGCATAAGAAGCATCCCAGCCATAGCCTCCGTCTATATAAAACTCCTGCAACTGCTCAAACGTATAGTCTGACACCTTGCCCGTACCATTCGTGGTACGATCTATCGTATTATCGTGCATACATACAAGCACGCCGTCAGACGTCATCTGCACATCGGTTTCAATACCTTTATAGAGTTCCACCCGGGCTGCAGCCTCAAATGAGGGCATTGTATTCTCGGGTATCTCATTGCATATTCCACGATGAGCCTGCAGGCCAAACGCAGCTCGGGGGAACAACTGCGGATATTTCTTTGCCACCACTGCATTAAGCTCATATCCGCCTCGCTGTATCCATACGCGGCATTCCTTGGCGGAGAAGTCTCCGAAATCGGGCTTCGCCACCAACAACCGTATCAACCCGTTCTGAGTAACCAGATAGTCTCTGTTACGAAATCCGTTTTCCTCATAGTCTGAAGATATCCACAGGCTGTCATTACCATAAAACTGCATAGTATAAAGGTAGTCCTGAGTCTTGATGACATCGCCTTTGTGTACTTTTATCAGATTGCTATATATACGGTCACGTCTGCTGTATATTTCGCCATTCGACGCTCTGATACCGCCATACTGCCATTTATATGATAGATTGGTATTCGCCATATCCTGCGAGATTTTTTCGGAAGACAGAAATTCCACTGACTGTATGCCGGAAAGTGATAATACCGACTTTTCTCCACTGGCATAGGTAATAAGGGCAGCATAATCTGCCTGTGCGACTGCATTACCCCACAACTGGAGCATCAGTACCATACATATTGCTATTCTCATCATTGTCATTATCGCATTATTTTCAGAACAACCACTATTTACCGGATATTCGCCAACGCATCTTCATTCACAAGTTTCCTTCCAAACTACCATGCGCCGTAAACTCCTTCTTGCAAAGATAGAGAAAATAATTGATACATAAGGCAACATCCGGATGGGACATACAAAATACCTGCCCGTCGAATCACCACCGCTGCAATGCAACACGTCATATCTCCCCGGCAATTTCCCCGATAGGCAGAAACCATTCATTTCGGCAACAAGACTTGGTTGCATTAATTAACAATTATTAACTCCGCAGGCAGACATTCTGACTGAACAACCCTACCCCTCTCAGAAAACACTGTAGACGGGGTAAATTTTGCAGGCCTGCAAAATTTCACCAGCAGGCCTGCGCGATAAATCCGGCAGGCCTGCCAGCAAAAACTGCAAGGCTTGCCAATTTTTCAGGGTATACCGCAGACTGTATAAAGAAACTAAAAGATGTTAAATTTATAAAAATACACTGCCAGGCCAGCAAAAAAAACAACTCACGGAAAGTCTGTCAGACAGATAGCATGCGAGGCTGCCGACACACACATCAACGCCCCACCGACAAGCTAATGACACAGGGCAACAAGAAACAGGCAAAGAGCCCAAAAATCATCATGTTTTGCATTGTGTCTTTAGCAAAATGAGCGTTTCAAACATACAAATTAAATAAAACGGCAACTCTTTGTTTTTATAGACAAAATAATCCGCAGAAAGGTTGGTTTTCCAAACAAAAATACCGAAATTTGTATTATAATTCTTTAACCTTATACATTTAAATCAAGATCTAAAATTTGATATTTCTTTATCATGAAAACAGAATGGAGAAATTTTAATGGCACTAAATGGCAACAGGAAGTTGACTTGCGTGATTTCATTCAGCAAAACTATACGACATTCAACGGGGATGAATCATTCCTTGTCGGCCCGTCTCAGGCCACCAGCACACTCTGGAAAGAGCTGCAGGAACTGCAGCAGCAGGAACGCGCCAAAGGAGGAGTGCTTGACATGGAGACAGAAATCGTTTCCAGCCTGACAGCCTACGGACCTGGATATATCAACGAGAAGACCAAAGACCTGGAACGCATTGTAGGACTACAGACCGACAAGCCTCTGAAACGCGCCTTCATGCCATACGGCGGCATCAAGATGGCAGAGCAGGCATGCACGACCTATGGTTACAAGCCATCAGAGAAACTCCATGAAATATTTTCCAAATATGTAAAGACCCATAACGACGGTGTCTTCGATGCCTACACAGATGAGATGAAACGTGTTCGCCACAATCATATCCTTACCGGCCTGCCCGACACCTATGGACGTGGACGCATCGTAGGAGACTATCGCCGGGTTGCCCTTTACGGAGTTGATTTCCTCATCGCTGAAAAGAAGAAAGACCTGAGGCAAATGGGGGACAAAGGCATGAATGACGAAGTCATCCGTCTGCGCGAGGAAGTGGCCATGCAAATCCATGCACTGGAAGGGTTGAAGGAAATGGCAGCCATCTACGGATTCGACATCAGCAAGCCGGCAGACAATGCCCGCGAAGCCGTGCAATGGCTGTACTTCGGTTATCTCGGTGCCATCAAGACCCAAAACGGCGCGGCCATGTCGGTCGGACGCATCTCAACCTTCCTGGACATTTATTTTGAAAGAGACTTCAAGGAAGGCACTCTGAATGAAGATGATGCCCAGGAACTGATTGACCACCTGGTAATGAAATTCCGCATGGTTAAGTTTGCACGCATTCCATCTTACAACCAACTGTTCTCCGGAGACCCTGTATGGGCCACTCTTGAGGTAGGCGGTCTGGGCATTGACGGGCGCAGCATGGTAACAAAGACCGACTTCCGCTTCCTCCACACATTGGAAAATATGGGCCCCTCACCAGAGCCCAACCTTACAGTTCTATACAGCAGCCGCCTGCCCAAGACATTCAAGCGCTATGCTGCCGTAATTTCCGTAAAGACAAGTTCCATTCAATACGAAAACGATGACGTCATGCGACCCGTCTGGGGAGATGACTACTCTATCTGCTGCTGCGTCAGCGCTACCCAGACAGGCAAGGAAATGCAATTCTTCGGTGCGCGCGCCAACCTGGCCAAAGCCCTTTCCTATGCTATCAACGGCGGTGTAGACGCCAAGACACGCGAACAATGCGGCCCCACCTACGACAGGATAGAAGGCGACGTCCTGACATACGAAGAGTTCATGCCCAAGTTTGACGCCATGCTGGACTGGCTGGCATGTATCTATGTCAAGACACTGAACCTCATACACTATATGCACGATAAGTATTTCTACGAGGCTGCAGAAATGGCTCTCATCGACACTCACGTGCGCCGCACTTTTGCCACAGGCATTGCAGGGTTCAGCCATGTAGTCGATTCCATATCGGCCATTAAATATGCCCGCAAAGTCACCATCGAACGCGACGAAACAGGCTTTGCTGTTGATTATCATGTAGAAGGAGATTTCCCACGCTATGGCAACGATGACGACAGGGCCGACGACATCGCCGTATGGCTGCTCAAGACCTTCTCGACCAAAATCAAGAAATACCACACCTATCGCAACTCTGAGCCCACTACAAGTATCCTGACCATTACGTCCAACATCGTATATGGCAAGAATACAGCCAACTTGCCCGACGGGCGCCGCGCCGGCACGCCACTGGCTCCCGGGGCCAACCCGAGCTATGGAGCAGAGAAAAACGGTTTGCTGGCATCTCTCAATTCTGTTGCCAAACTACCCTATGAATATGCCTTGGACGGCATATCAAACACTCAGACCATCAGTCCCGAGGCGCTTGGAAACAATGACGAAGAGCGTGCACTCACCCTTGTAGGTGTCATGGACGGCTATTTCAACCAGGGAGCCCACCATCTTAACGTCAACGTCTTTGGCGTTGAAAAACTCAAAGATGCAATGGAGCACCCCGAAAAGGAAGAATACCAGAATTTCACCATCCGCGTCAGCGGCTATGCCGTAAAATTCATCGACTTGACACATGAGCAGCAACTCGATGTCATCATGCGGCAGGCTCACGGCAGACTATAGCCGGCACCTTGAGAAAGAACAATACGGAAAATTGTTCATCCGTTAATGAAAGGCTACATCCACTCCGTTGAAAGCTTCGGTTCCGTTGACGGACCCGGAATCAGATATATCATCTTCATGCAAGGCTGCGCCATGCGCTGCCAATACTGCCACAACCCTGATACATGGTTCCCCCGCAAAGGAGAGCAAATCACGGCCGATGACCTGCTGGCTAAAGCTGAACGGTACAGGGGCTACTGGGGAGAAAAAGGAGGCATCACAGTAAGCGGGGGCGAAGCATTGCTGCAAATAGACTTTCTCACCGAACTTTTTCAGAAAGCCCATAGCCGCAACATCAATACTTGTCTGGACACTGCGGCACAACCCTTCACACGAGAAGAAAACTGGTTCAGCAAGTTTGAGACACTGATGAAATATACAGATACAGTACTCTTAGACATCAAGCACATTGACGAGACCTGCCATCTTGAACTGACACGCCACAGCAACAAGAACATTCTGGACTGCGCCCGATATCTGTCTGACATCCAAAAGCCCACATGGATTCGCTACGTATTGGTACCCGGCATCACAGACCGACCCAACCACCTCCACAGACTGGCAGCCTTCCTGTCAACATTAAACAACATTGAGCGCATTGAAGTCCTGCCATACCATACATTAGGAGTTTCAAAATACGAACGACTGCACATCACCTACCCCCTTGCCGGAATACCAGTCCCCACGCCTGAACAGGTAAGATCCGCCCAAGACATCTTAAACGGCCAAGGGAGCGATACATTAAAATAGTTTTTCTAACTTTGCACTATATTATATTCACACCAATATTACGATGTTAATTGACAAAAAACTTATGGATGAACTCTGCGAGAAAGCTCTGGCTTCCCCTCGGTTGAGAATGAATTATGATTTGCGCACCACGCCAGCCGATCAGTCACAACGCATGCTCAATGCCTTGGAACCAGGCACCGTCATCCCCATTCACCGCCACCCTGATACGGCCGAGACCGTAGTCATGCTACGAGGCAGCGTCAAGGAAATGTTTTTTGACATCATTGACGGCAAAGCTGTCAAGACAGCCGAATTCCTCCTCAAGGCCGGCAATGAAACATGCGCCCTGCAGATCCCCCAAGGGCAGTGGCATTCACTGGAATGCCTGGAACCCCATTCTGTCCTCTTTGAAGCCAAAGACGGAGCCTTTGCTCCAAGAGAAGACAAAGACCAATTCGCAGAATAAAAAATTACCAAAAACATCTTAACCAATAAACACCTGTATCATGAAATGTTTGATATTGGCTGCAGGCTATGCCACACGATTATATCCATTGACAGAGAATTTTCCCAAACCGTTGTTGAAAATCGGCGAAAAGACCATCCTTGACTGGCTCATTGATGATATTGACACTTCAGCCGTCGTAGACGAGTATATTATCATCAGCAACCATAAATACTGCGGCCATTTTGAGGCATGGGCTGCATCCAAGCAACAGAACATAACCGTCATTGACGACGGAACATCTACTAACGAAACACGTCTGGGGGCTGTAAAAGACATCCAACTGGCTCTTGAACAAGTACAGGATGCCCCTTCCGACGGTTACCTCATCATTGCCGGCGACAATGTTCTAGACTTCAGCCTGAAACATTTCATCCGTTATGCTATCAGCAAGCAGACAAGCTGCATCATGCGATACTACGAATCCGACCCGGAGCGGCTACGGCATTGCGGTATCGTTGAAATTGACTCCTCCGACCGCATCCGGAACATGGAAGAGAAACCCGCCCGACCCAAATCAAACTGGTGCTGCCCGCCATTTTACTATTATACATCTGATGATGCCCGCCTGATACAGCAAGGAATTGACAGCGGGTGCGGCACAGATGCCCCCGGCAGCTACATAGCATGGCTCGCAACCCAAGTAGACGTCCATGCCATGGAAATGCCTGGCCAACGCTACGACATAGGCAATATTGACAGCTACAATACTGTGCAGCAAACCTATCACGGCATCATACACTGAGATGATTCTCCGACAAAAGATGCCATTTCAGATGAAATGCCTGCCCGAAACATATCGGCATATTACATGAAACATACTCTGTTGTCCAAAAGAAAATAACACACAGGCAGACACCTTCCTAATAATATTTAATGTAAATTTGTATCTCAAATAATTATTAGCAATGAAAATACTCGTTACAGGTGGTGCCGGCTATATCGGCAGCCATACATTAATAGAACTATATGCTGCAGGCCACACCGCCGTAGTTGTTGACAACCTCTATAATTCCAGCAAAGAATCCCTCAGACGTGTAGCACACATCGTCGGTGTTGATGAAATACCATTCTATGAAGCAGACATTAGGGACAAGAACAAGCTCGAATCTGTATTTTCTGATCATCAATTTGACTGCTGCATTCATTTTGCCGGACTCAAGGCTGTAGGTGAATCAGTAGCTAAACCATTGGAGTACTACGAAAACAACATGAATGGCACGTTTGTCCTCCTTGATGCCATGCGCCGCCACGGATGCAAAAACATCATTTTCTCATCCAGCGCCACCGTCTACGGAGATCCTGCTGAAATACCTATCACCGAAGAGTGTCCCAAAGGACATTGTACCAACCCCTACGGACAGACAAAGAGCATGCTTGAAGAAGTGCTCAAAGACGTTCAGACAGCAGACACCGAATGGAATGTTGTTCTGTTACGTTATTTCAATCCTATAGGCGCTCACTCCAGTGGCACTATCGGCGAAAATCCCAACGGCATACCCAACAACCTCATGCCCTATATCACGCAGGTTGCCATAGGCAAACGCAAGGAACTGGGCATATTCGGCAACGACTACGACACCCCCGACGGTACAGGCGTACGCGACTACATTCATGTCGTGGACCTCGCCAAGGCACATGTTTGCGCCCTCAAAGCCATATCCCGCAAATGCGGATTAGGCATATACAACATTGGTACAGGTCATGGCTACTCCGTACTTGACGTTGTCAATGCCTTCATCAAGGTTAATGGTGTCAACGTACCCTACAAGATACAACCCCGTCGGCCTGGTGACATAGCAACCTGCTACTGTAACCCGGCAAAAGCGCAGGCAGAATTAGGCTGGAAAGCGCAATACGGCATTGAAGACATGTGCCGCGACAGTTGGAACTGGCAGAAAAACAACCCAAACGGATATCAGGACTGATACACAACTCTTATAACACCATGACAGGACCCCTTAAATTCTCGCCATGGCTACGCACCATGGTGTGGGGTGGCAACCGCATCTCTCAGTACAAGCAACTGGACCACCTCCAAGACCATATTGGCGAAAGTTGGGAAATATCCGCCATCACCGACCATGCTTCTATCATATCCGATGGAGCATATCAGGGCATCTCTCTGCCCGACATGGTCAGCAAATTCCGCGAGCAATTAGTTGGGCATCATGTTTATGACACCTATGGAGAACGTTTTCCCCTACTGATTAAATTCATTGATGCCCATCAAGACTTGAGTATACAGGTTCATCCTGATGACGATCTGGCATGCCGTCTTCATGGCGAAGGGCAATATGGCAAGACTGAAATGTGGTATGTTATTGACGCAGAACCTGGTTCTTATCTATACTCTGGCATGAAAGTTTCAGTTACACCTGAAGAATACCGGTCCCGCATCGCAGATGGCACCATCTGTGATATCTTGGCTCGGCATGAAGTCCATCCCGGTGACGTATTCTTCATTCCTGCCGGACGCGTACATGCCATCTGCTCAGGAATTCTGTTAGCCGAGATACAGCAGACTTCCGATTGGACCTACCGCATTTATGACTACAACCGGTTAGGCCTAGATGGTCAGCCACGCCAACTGCATACCGAATACGCGGTCTTAGCAACCGACCTCAACGTCACCAACTACCGCACCTCCTATGAATCCATCCCCAACGTGTTGAACAAAATTATCACATGTCGATATTTTACAACATACCGATTAGAACTTACCCATCAGCTGAACATTGACCTGTGCCCTGCCGACAGCTTTGTCGCTTTGATGAACTTGAGCGGCACCTGCAACATTGCAACAGCCAATGGTACAATCCAACTCTCTACAGGTGAAAGTGCCCTTATCCCCGCATGCGAAGCCTCTTTTGAAGTTCATCCCCTTACTACCAAATCACAACTTCTCATCGCTACGGCATAATTGCCATTACAAGCATTAAAACAACAATATCGCTATCAATAAGAAAAGGACATTCCTTTTAACCGAAGGAATGTCCTTTTCTTATTAAACTAATATATATCAAATCCTTATCCGTTCATTTCCTTTTCCAAATCTCACCACGCATAGTTACTCGGAGTATCCCAATCTGCGCTGAAGGTAAAAGAACCTGTCGTGTTTTTGCTAAACAAAGGTCCGGTAGCAATAGTCTTCCTGTTCTGCTTGAGAGGCACATCTTTCAACGTCTGAGTATATAGGACATTATCACCATCGTCCAGGCCATTAACAATCACATCAACGGTCTCATCCGCCTCAGTCAAGAACAAGTAGAACGGATACGAAGTCCCTGCCGCCGTTGATAATACATTTTTACTATATGTATAGTTCGTCCCAACTGCCAAACCTGTAGCAGGATCACATGCTGTACCACCCTTAGCCACTACAATCTGGATTTTCTTTACTGATGACGGTAGAATGTTAGTGTTGCTCACAGAAAAGTAACTGATATAACGGCTCAGATCCATCGTAACATTCTGTGCTGAACTACTGCCCACCGTCACAGACTTCGTACCACTAAATGTATCATTCAACGCACCATTAAACGACACCTTTGCAGTTGACTCAATATTAATACCTTCCAACTTAGCACCAACGGCAACAAAAGTATATGTTCCAAAATCCAATTCTACGTCAAACTCTCCGAAATTTTCCTCAGTTGAAGCCTGAGTCTTGGAAGCTTTTTTGTTACCTTCACTGTCAAATACAGCCAAGGCAATATACTTCACACCCGCATCCGTTGCTGTTACTCCCTTTTGGCCCACTGAGGAGAAATCGTTCATCTCAAGTTCAAAAGGACTAACACTGACATGCAATTTGGCACTGCGTACATTATTCTCTTCTTCACCAGATTGGCATGAACTCAAAACAAAGCCTGCAAAAAGGGTTACTAAAAATACTGTTAATTTTTTCATATCGTTTGTTTTTTACGTTATATTTTTTACAAAATTATAACTATTTCCTAAAAACACAAATCTTTTATTAGAAATATTTTAAAAACAAACGGCACATAGCAACTATTAATCTTTCTTTTCCTTTTGAACACTGGGGATAAAATGAGGCATGGGAAGCTGCTTGTGAAGGTTTGCATTATGCCAACGTAACATGCGCTCTATCTTATCAGGAGTAATGTCTCCAGGAGACTGAGGAGTAATTATACCACGTATAAGAAGGTCCACTTCGGCATAGCGGAAACCAAGTTTTTCTTCATCACTCATACTATGGGGCAAACCATCATCTGGAGTCTTATGAACCCATTCTTTGGGTAAACCCAGATAGTCACCCATGGCAAGAATCTCTGTAACAGTGAGCTGCCCCAAAGGTGAGAAGTCGCCGGCGGCATCACCATATTTAGTAGCATAGCCAACCCAATTCTCGGAAAGGTTACAAGTGTTTACAACACGGCCACCATAGGTTTGAGCAACCGCATAAAGAACAGTCATACGAATACGTGGAGGTATGTTTTGTTCAGCTTGCTCGGACCATGAAAGAGGAATGCCATCATCCAAAGATACCATATGGTTGAAAGCATCACTTACATTACCAATAGGAATGTTAAGAAAACGTATCTTGAGATAACGCGCTATTGCATCAGCATCATTAAGAGACTGTCCATGAGCAGGCATGGCTACACCGATGACACGTTGAGGTCCTATGGCCTGGGCTATGAGGGCCGCTGCAATAGTGGAATCCTTGCCACCCGAAAGACCAAGAACTGCAGGTGTAGCAGCATTACCATTTTTATCAAACCAATCGCGGATCCAATCTACGCAATCCGCTGTAAGCTGAGAAGCATTAATCATAATATGAAGATGTTTTTGTTATTTACGCTATGAATAGAATATATATACCTTCAAGATTTACGCCATACCATCCTATTGACAATACCTGTATATGATTGAATAATCTTTATGACCTTCGTAGAAACATTTAGATCAGTGTAGTCAGGCACGGGTATGCCATGGTCCTGAACATTGTTCATTGCCACTGCTGTATCTACAGCCTGAAGCAGACTTTCCGAGTCAATACCCGCTAAAATGAAACATGCCTTGTCAAGCGCTTCTGGACGTTCTGTGGAAGTGCGGATTCAGCACGGTATTGCCAAAAGAGCCTGTACCACCTGTTATCATTAACGTTTTACCTGCAAAAGTACTCACTATTCTTTTATTTATGTTTTACTTCTCTACATTCTGATGCTAATGTCTGGCATATTCCCGGCGTACCTTGTCCATCTGTTTCCGAAATTCCGGCTCGGCATTGACGCGCGCATACGTCACACTGCCTGCTATACGTCCCATATCAACGTCACTCTGATAGTGGAAACCGACTATGACGCGACTTTGGCCTATCTCGTAAGCGATGTTCAGGATTTCCTCTGTATGCTCCGGGGCTATGCTCGCCATTGTCAAGCCTATCAGCCACGCACAATGGGTATGCCCTGAAGGATAGCTGGTAAAATCCGTGGCGCG
>CACYCZ010000016.1 GCA_902773055.1 uncultured Bacteroidales bacterium | reverse complement strand
GTTGAAAACGGCGAACAGCTTGCTCCGCAGCGTATGTATATGGAGGATCCTTACCATATGCTTACATACGATATACCTTGGTATAAAGATGGTTCTAATCTGGGTTCAGATGCCCGTGCTACCAAGAACACCCATATGTTTAAGGTGCAGTGCAACACGGCGTCTTCACCTGTTACCATACGTGTCACGGATACTTTTGGAAATGTCTATGAGCAGATTGTGAAGCGCCCTGTTGCGTTCTCATTGAGTGCTATTGATACTGCCACAGCAGTTGTTACCGGAATAAAGGAGGTACGACATCGGATTTCTGACGATGCCCGGATCAGTGCCGGCAATGGTTATGTGAGAATTCATGCTGACCATGTTGCTACGGCACGCATTGTCAGCCTGAACGGCAGGTTACAGAGTGTCAGGCTCTCGGCTGGAGACAATGAGATTCCTGTAAAAGAGCGTGGCATTTATATTGTAAGTGTCGGTGGTCAGGCAAGGAAAGTGTTTGTAAGGTAAGATATTCCTTTCTGCATGATATAAGGAAAACGGCGGAGATTTCATTCTCCGCCGTTTTTTTTGTTTGTCTATGAAGGTGTGTTACCGTTCCTTATGTGCGCGTGATCAGGTTGTTGTTTATAAAAATTCTTGCTCAGCCTGTTGAAAACAGAAAAGTACCGCAGTGGGAATCAGATTTGTCCTGATGTATTTTATGTTCACCGTTGCTGAACGTACGTTTCCCATCGGTGAACGTATATTTCGCATCGTTGAACATACGTTCAGCAACGGTGAACATAAACTTTGTCGGAGATGGAAACATATTTTTATGGCTCTGCAGTGGGGTTTGCCTCCATGCCTGCTGTAATCTCCGCAGAAAAGGCCTTGTAAATAATTTAGGGCATGGGATAGGGTGGCAATACTCAAAAATATGTATTTTTGCATAATATGGGTGAGCAAGGTCTGCACTTTCACAATTTGTCAATAGGCTATCATGCCAAAGGCTGTATCAGATATGTTGCAAGAGGGTTAGAGGGCTCCTTGAAAGAAGGAAAGCTGACATGTCTTGTAGGCAGGAACGGCTCTGGTAAGTCTACATTGCTGCGCACGTTGGAGGGGATTCAAGCTCCTTTGGAAGGCGAGTTGCTGTTGGGAGAGAGACCCTTGGTGCAGTTTTCCCGCACTGAACTGGCCCGACGTATAGGAGTGGTCCTTACCGAACAGATTTCTACGGCATCATTGACTGTATACGATGTGGTCTCTATGGGCCGTATGCCCTATACCGGTTTCTGGGGTCGGCTTAAGGATACTGACAGAAAGGCCGTCTCGGCGGCTTTAGAGAAAGTGGGGATGGCAGAACAGGCTTATCGCAGATTTTACGAGTTGAGTGATGGTGAACGCCAGAAGGTGCTGATAGCAAGAGTGGTAGCACAACAAACTGACATCATGCTTCTTGACGAGCCTCTGGCATATTTGGATTATTCAGGCAAGATAGCAGTGTTGAAACTATTGTGTTCTCTGGCCCAGGAGAATCATGTTGCCGTATTGCTGTCAATCCACGACTTGGAACTGGCAGCCCGCATGGCCGACTGTATATGGAAGCTGGAAGATGGCGGGTTGCGCCTGATAGAGAACGCAGACCATTCCATGTCGGAAGAATTGAAAATATTAATGAGTGAGTAATGATAGTTTGTATAGCAGAGAAACCCAGCGTGGCCCGCGAAATAGCCCAAGTCTTGGGGGCAACGCAGAGCCGTGACGGATATATGGAGGGTAACGGGTATCAGGTTACCTGGACATTTGGTCATTTGTGTGAACTGAAGTACCCCGAAGACTATAATGCGCAGTGGCGTGCATGGAGCCTGGCTTCCCTGCCGATGATTCCACGTCCGTTTGGCATACGTCTGAAAAAGGATACCGGGATTGAAAAGCAGTTCCGTATCATCGAAAACCTGATGAAGCATGCAGACAGCATCATCAACTGTGGTGATGCCGGTCAGGAAGGCGAACTTATACAGCGTTGGGTAATGCAGAAGGTCGGGGTGACCTGCCCTGTGAGCAGGCTGTGGATATCCTCTCTGACCGAAGAATCTATTCGGCAGGGATTTCAAGACTTGAAGGATCAGAGTAACTATCAGTCATTGTACGAAGCAGGTTTGTGCCGTGCCATTGGCGACTGGTTGCTGGGAATGAATGCTTCCCGGTTGTACACACTGAAATATGGCGCCCAGCGTGTAGGTGCTCCACCATTGTCTGTGGGGCGCGTACAGACCCCTACGTTAGCCATGATAGTGAAACGATGCAGAGAAATACGCAACTTTGTACCTCAGCCTTATTGGGTGCTGGCAACGAAGTATCGCGGAACATTGTTTACGGCGACAAATGGCAAGTTTGAAACAGAGGAAGAAGGCCAGGCAGCATTGCAGCGCATTACCGGCAAGGATTTTGTCGTGCGCGATATCTCCAAGAAGAAGGGAACAGAGGCCCCGCCTCATCTGCTTGACCTGACCTCGTTGCAGGTAGAGTGTAACCGCAAATTCGGTTTTTCGGCTGACATGACACTCAAAGTGATACAAGGGCTCTATGAAAAGAAATATACGACATACCCCCGTGTGGACACAACTTATCTGAGCGATGATATCTACCCCAAATGTGGTGCCATACTGAACGGCATGAAGCAGTATGCGGCATTGATGGAACCGCTCAGGGGCAAGAAACTGTCCAAACGTAAGAAATATTTTGATTCGTCCAAGGTGACGGACCACCACGCCATCATACCGACAGGAGTCCAGCCTCAGGGATTGTCGGATGCAGAACAGAAGGTGTATGACCTTGTGGCAAGGCATTTTATTGCCATCTTTCATGCCGATTGTGAATTCACGACGACGACAGTCAGCGGAGAGGTGGAAAAAGATATGTTCCGGGTTACCGGAAAGCAAATAGAAGCAGAAGGATGGCGCATTGTGTTTGCTTCTGACAAAAAAGTAAAAGAGGACGAAGACGATGAGACGCAGAAAGACGAAGAACGCATTCTTCCGCAGTTTGAAAAGGGAGAACAAGGACCTCATGACCCTCAGTTGTCAAAGAAAATGACAACGGCGCCAAAGCCTTACACCGAGGCAACACTCTTGAGGGCCATGGAAACGGCCGGCAAGAGTGTAGATGATGAAACCCTGCGTGAAAGCATGAAGGAAAACGGTATAGGAAGGCCTTCTACCCGGGCAGCCATCATTGAAACATTGTTCCGCCGGCGTTATATTCAGAAAGAACGTAAGAGTATCTTCAGCACCGTGACCGGCGAAGAACTGATTGATATCATTCATGAAGAACTGCTGAAAAGTGCCGAGCTGACAGGGCGATGGGAGAAAAAACTGCGCGACATAGAAAACCACAAGTACAGTGCAGGACAATTTGTGGACGATATGAAACAAATGGTTCAGAAGATTGTGGATGAGGTTATTTCAGACAGCAGCAACCGGCGCGTTGCCGTTACGGAAGAAAAAGTGAAGGCCAAAAAATCAGTCTCTAAGTCACATCCCAAGACCAAGGCGAAGACCGTTGCGCTCAAAGTGGGTGATGAATGTCCCCTGTGTCATAAAGGCCATGTTATCAGAGGCAATACGGCATATGGCTGTTCAGAATGGAAGAATGGTTGTACGTTTCGTCAGCCTATAGAACAATAAAAACATTTTTTTTGAGTTAGTATATTGATGAGAAACGGTATACTGATATTTGCAGCATTGTTGCTGGTTTCCTGTGGTCCTGACAAATTTGTCAAGAAAGGCAATGAGGCATTCTATATCGGAGAGTATTATGAAGCATCTCTCCAATATGCAAAGGCTTATGCCAAAATTCCCGCGTCTGAGAAAGAAAAGCGCGGCGAGATAGCCTATAAGATAGGGGAGAGCAACAGATTGTGCAATTACAGTATCAAGGCTTTGGCAGGCTATCGCAATGCAGCGCGTTTCAAGTATACGGATACACTGACATATTATTATCTGGCAGAGATGGAGCGCATCGGTAAGGATTATAAGAATGCTGCACTGCATTATGAAGAATTTCTTAAAACCAACCCAGGCGACAAACCGGCAATTATCGGCCTGCAGAGTTGTGCTGCAGCTCCCGAGTGGAAAGCCCAAGGGTCCAGCTATACTGTGCACGAAGACAAAGTGTTCAATTCAAGATTTGACGATTTCAGCCCGGTATTGATGGGTGACCGTATCTTCCTGTCCTCAACCCGCAGAGAATCCGAAGGTGACGAAATCAGCGGCATAACCGGAATGAAATACGGCGATATCTTTTTCGCAGCCAAGGATGAAAAAGGTAAATGGAAGAAGATGGAGTCTGTAGGCAGTGGGGTCAATACTCAGTACGACGAAGGAGCCTGCTGTTTTTCGCCCAATGGAAGTGTCATGTATTTTACACGTTGCCGTTGGGATGCCAATTACCCCCGTCTGGCAGAGATATACAAGTCTGCCCGATCGGATGCATCTTGGGGCGAAGCACAGCAATGTGTACTGAGTCATGATACCTTGACGACGTATGCCCATCCGGCCGTGTCGCCAGACGGGCTGTATCTCTATTTTGTCTCAGATATGCCAGGCGGTCAGGGCGGCATGGATATCTGGCGTGCGGAAATCTTGGGTGAAGGATTCGGACTGTTGGAAAATCTTGGTCCGGAGATTAATACACCAGGTGATGAAATGTTTCCGACATTCCGGCCTAACGGCGAGCTGTATTTCTCCAGCAATGGGCGTGTCGGTATGGGAGGACTGGACTTGTACAAAGCAGTGCCGGATACATCGGCCAACCGCCACTGGAGAGTGGAGCACCTCCCGAGTCCGGTAAATTCCAATGGCGATGATTTCGGTATGACATTCGACGGCGTGCACAACAGAGGCTATTTCTGCTCCAACAGGACAAATCGCCGGGGATGGGATAAGATATATACCTTTGAATGTCCGGAGATAATCCAGTCGGTAAAAGGTTGGGTATATGAGCAGGATGGCTATGAGTTGCCTAAGGCAATCGTCTATATGGTAGGTGATGACGGGACCAATGAGAAACTCAGCGTTAAGCTTGACGGTTCATTTGACGTGCAGGTACGCCCCAATGTCAATTATCTTTTTCTCGCAACATGTGAAGGTTATATGAATTATAACCAGATGCTTCATGTCGGTACGGTAAAGGAATCTCATGAAGATACCCTGCAGTTCCCCCTGCCTTCAGCTAAAATACCCGTATTGGTGCATAATGTCTTTTACGAGTTTAATAAGGCTAATATTACTCCAGAGTCGGAACCTGCTCTCAATGCACTGGTTAATCTGTTAAAACAGAACCCGGCCATTGCCATAGAATTGAGTGCGCATTGTGACTATCGCGGTTCGCAGGAATATAATGTCAAGCTTTCCCAGCATCGGGCAGATGCTGTTGTCAATTATTTGATATCAAAAGGAATTCCTAAAGACCGTGTTGTCCCTAAAGGCTACGGTAAATTGAAGCCTAAGATTATTACGGGTAAGTTTGCCGAGAGATATCCTTTCCTTAAAGCTGGTGATGAATTGACGGAAGATTTTATAAAGAAACTTACTCCAGGTCAGCAGGATACCTGTAATGCACTGAACCGCCGTACAGAGTTCTCGGTAATACAAACGACCTATGGTCTGCTGGATAAGGACGGCAATCTGGATACCAATAATCTGATTAAGCAGAATGCAGAGAAAAAGGCTGCAGTAAAAGAAATCAGAGAAGCCCGGCAGATGGCAACGCAGGATACAGTCCGGGCATCCGTTCAGGACAAAAAAGCAGTTCCGCTTCAGAAGGATACAATCTCCCAGCCGGCTGTAAAGTCTAAGGAAGAAGTCAAGAAGGAGATGACCGAGCGACGGGCAATGCTGAAAGAAAAAATCCAAAAGGTAAAGGACAGAAAAGCCAATCCGTAAGAAAGGTTTGGGAATTACTTTTTCTCAGACCAGATAACACCGGCTAAAATCAGGACGAGCCCCAATGCAATGGAGAGATTCATGTCTTCGTCCATAAACAATATGGATACGACGGCTGCGGCAACCGGGTTGATGTAAAGATAGTACGATGATTTCAGTACCCCGATTTCTTCCATGACCTTATTCCACCAGATATAGCACAGAAACGAAGCGATAATGCTTAGGAAGAGTAGGTTGCCAATGACAACTGGTTGCCTGATCAGGATAAGGCTGTCGCTGGCTGAAAACAGACCGAGAAAGGGAACAATGGTCACCCAGCCATAGAAAAAAACTTTTCGTGTAATGAACATAACTGGATACTTTTTGCCCAAAGGCTTTATAATTAAGCTGTAAAAAGCCCATAGCAATGCGGCCAGAAAAGCCAAAGAGTCTCCCAGCAGCGATGGCGCCATATTGAAGTTACCTTTGAAGACAAGAAAGCCTATGCCGATTAGCGCAATGAAAAGTCCGATGACAAAGTTGGTGGTAATGACATGTCTTTCCTGCTTGGTTATATAGGCAACCAGGGTGGTCAGCAAGGGCGTGAAGGCAATGATGAATGAAACGTCGGTGGTCTGGGCATAGTGCAGGCCGTAGTTCTCGGCCATGAAATAGAGGGAACCGCCAGTCAAACCGGTTAGGAACAATAAGGCTTCGTCTTTCCAAGTATCTGCCCATAGTTTTTTGTGGTTGAACAGGAGAAGAAGGAAATAGGCGATGAAAAAACGATAGAAAAAAATGTATACCTCGGGCATGCCATGCAGAATCAGAGTCTTGGAAGAGGCGAATGTACTTCCCCAGATAATCATGACAATCATCCCTAAAAGGTGGTATCCTGCTTTTTCCGGTATTTTCATGAAGAAAGTTTTTTTCAGGTGCAAAATTAGATATTTTCCTGCGAAAAGTCCTTTCCAATGCGATTTTATCGTTACATTTGTATTCTAAATGACAGGATAATGGGTATATGCATTGAAGGCTTCCGTACGTGTTTTAAGATAGGGCTGTTTACGTTGGGCGGCGGTTATGCCATGATACCTATTATGCAGCGCGAAGTGGTTGACAGGCACAAGTGGCTTTCTGAAGAAGATTTCCTGGACATCATTTCGTTGTCTCAGGCCCTTCCCGGTGTGTTTGCAGTCAATATGAGCGCATATATAGGCTATAGGCTTAAAGGAGTCTTGGGAGCGATACTGTTTGCCTTGGGAACGGTCTTGCCCAGTTTCATTATAATTTTGCTGATAGCCTTGTGCTTTCATAATTACAGCCAGTGGCATTGGTTGGAAGCGATATTTAAGGGCGTGCGCCCTGCTGTCGTTGCTTTGATAGCTGTTCCGTGTGTCAGGATGTGGAAAACGGCGGGTATCAAACTGACGACTGTATGGGTACCGGTCTTGACAGCCTTACTGATATGGCTGGTTGGGATTTCTCCTGTGTGGATTATTGTTGCCGTCGTTGTAGGTGCCTATTTGTATGGCCGGGTGTTAAAAATGGAAGACAAGGAGGACGGATTATGATTTTCCTGCAGTTGTTCTATGTTTTTTTTATCATTGGCCTTTTTGGCTTTGGTGGTGGATATGCCATGATATCCATGATACAGGGTGAGGTGGTGACTCATTATCACTGGTTGACGACGCAGGAGTTTACCGATATCGTGGCTGTGAGTCAGATGACCCCTGGCCCTATCGGGATAAATACGGCAACCTTTGCCGGCTATAGGGCAGTTGTCAACGCTGGTTATCCTCCTATGATGGGGGCTATGGGCAGTGCGTTGGCAACCTTTGCAGAGGTGTTGCCTCAGTTCTTGCTGATGATTATAGTGCTGCGCATGCTGATGAAATATTGGGAGCATCCGGTCAAGAAAATGATTTTCTCTGCCCTCCGTCCTACTATAGTGGGGCTTATTGCTGCGGCATCGCTCTTGCTGATGACGCCCGAAAATTTCAGTTCCATGGCAGTGTCGCCCTGGCAGTTTTGTATCAGTATATTTCTTTTCAGTGCCACATTCATAGGCATATTATGCTTCAATGTAAGTCCCATTAGGATGATATGTCTGTGTGGTGTGGCCGGTTTCCTTCTGTATTATTAAACAAGTCTATTAAAGTATGAATGCACGGTTGCAGAATGTTAAACAAGAGGTAATTCGTCAGTTCCGGGAAGGTCGATGGCAGAAAGATGCCGCCGAATATGTCGCCGACAGCAAAAAGATGAAATCATTGCTGGCGGCGTTGTTGTTTTTTTTCAAGCGTCGTTCACTCGGTCCGGTTTTCAAGGACATGATATTGCTGTATTACTATGTCAAAGATATATCCTGCGGGTTGTACAAGGATTATCATTACGGCAAACTGGTGTTTATCGTGGCTGTATTGCTATATGTCGTTTCTCCGCTTGACGTGATACCCGATTTTCTGACCGGTATTGGATTGCTGGATGATGCGGCTTTGATAACCTATGCTCTTCACTTGGCAGACAAGGAGTTGCAACGTTATTTTCAATGGCGTCGGCAGCGCACGCAAAAAAAGAAATAAATTCACAAAATATTTTTTAACTTTTACCCTTTCCTGTCATCCTATAATAAAGAGTAATCCTGAAATTGTGTTAAGAAATAAGATATATATCCTGTCAGCAGTATTCCTTTTGTTTTCCTCTGTCTTGAAAGGTATGCCGGTTTCCATGAGTGATACGTTAAGAATTGCCAATCTGGATGCCACGTCCGGTAGAATCAGCGGCACGGTTACTAATGTAGAAGGAGCCCCTTTGGGAGGTGTCATTGTCAGGGCGGTTCATCTGCCCGACAGTGTTGTCAAGGGTGGTGCGGCAACCGATACGCTGGGGGTATATGAGATTGAATCTTTGCCTTTCGGCTCATACTTGCTGAAATGTGATGCCATTGGCTACACCAAGGGCTACCTGCGGTTTACTGTGACTGAAGACAAGCCTATTATTTCGGCTAATCCTGTCCGTATTGACATTACAGATTTTTCTTTGGGTGAGGCAGTTATTGTGGGGAAGGTGCCTCTCGTAACCGTGACCGATGATACGGTGGCCTATAATGCCAGTGCCCTTGTTACATCAGAGGGAGCTATGGCAGAGGAACTGATTACCCAGATACCTGGAGCAGAGATTACAGAGGACGGCAAGATAAAAATCAACGGCAAGGAATACAGCAAGATTCTCATCGACGGCAAAGAGTATTTCGGTGATGATGTTTCGGCTACCCTGCAGAATCTGCCGGCCAACATAGTGCGCAGGATAAAGACCTACGACCGCCGCTCAGACAGGGCCCGCCTTACTGGTATTGACGATGGCGAGGAGCATAATGTCATTGATATTGAGGTGAAGAAGGATATGTTCAAGGGCCTTGTGGGCAATGTGGGATTGTCACTGGGTAATCACGACCGCTATGCCGAGCGCCTCAATGTAAACAAGTTCCGCAGTGACCAGCACGCTGCTCTCGTGGTCAATATGAACAATGTAAACAATCCTGCTTTCTCTGAGCGCGGCAATGGTGCCAGCAATGCTTCGCGCCAGGCGCGCACGGGCTACACGGCGTCCAAGTCGGTGGGCTTTACCTATGCCAAGGACAAAAAGAAAAAATACAAGGTATCGGGCAATGTGCGTTACAGCTTCTCGGATGCTGACAACAGTTCTGAGCGCCATACGGAAACCAAGTATGCCAGCGGTGCCGAATACTACAATGACAACAAATCCCGTTCAGACCGTGACCGCCATGAACTGAATGCCAACTTTGAGTGGGAGTGGCATCCCGATACGCTGACCACCCTCCAGCTCCGTCCTAATTTTTCCTACAATGATACCCACAGTTCCTCTTCTTCCCGCGGACAGGCTTCCCGTTGGTTGGGTGAAGAAAATGATACTATCCAGCAGACTACCAATACCAATTCTCTGAATGTTAACAAGTCGGACGGCATTACCACGAGTACGAGCATGCTTCTTTTCCGCAGGCTGAACCCTCACGGAAGAAATATCTCCTTCAACGGTTCGGTGAGCTACAGTGACAATGACAATACGACCAACGTGCGCAATTTTGCAACCTATAACCTGCGGCCCGGGCTCAACAGGAACTATGACCGTTTTATCGACGGAGGCACCTATCACTTCAATTATACGGCGGGTTTCAACTATACCGAGCCACTTTTCAAAAAGACCTATCTGCAATTGCGCTACAATTTCAGTTACAGCAAGTCGCGAACCCACCGCATGGGCTACGAGTACAGTCACGATCCCGATGACCAGGACCTGGTCATCTCTGACATCAATTGGGACTCCTTGGAGATTGATACGACCCTGAGCAATATTACAAACAATGTTTATTCCTCTCATTCATTCAATATCAGCATGCGCCATCTGACGCAGAAACTGAATCTGAACTATGGCGTGCATTTCAATCCCCGTCACAATGAGTCCAACTATATCCTGGGCCAGCGCATGGACAAGGGGCTCGTGAAACAAGACCTGAAGAACTGGGCTCCTAATATCCACCTGAAGTACCGTTTCACCAAGCGCAACAGTCTTGACCTTACTTATAACGGCACTAGTACCGAGGCCAATGTCGAGCAGCTTCAGGAACTGATTGACAAGACCAATCCCCAGTACGTACGTTACGGTAACCCTAACCTTAAGCCCATGTTTACCCACCGGTTTAACGCCACGTTCAACATGTATGGCGAGAAATCTCACCGCAGTCTTGTGACCAACTGGGGATATACCAATACGAGCAATGCCACATCTACCATGTCATTTTCTGAGTCGGCAACAGGTTTTCGCATCTCCAAACTGATGAATGTTGACGGTCAGTGGAACATGAACGGCAATATCAACTTCAACACCCCTCTTGACAGTCTCCAGCGTTGGAACCTGTCAACCGTTTCATCGGGGTCGTACAATGAAAACACTAACTTCAACTCTACACCGTTGTCCAACAGAAAACTCCACCAGCTCGGCATTACATCGCTGCAGGATTTGGCCTTTGAAGATATAGACAAGCTGCGCGACGAGGCGCGCATCAACCATACCAGTTCTGTGCGTCTGTTCCAGTCGGTGGCACTCCGCTATCGCCTTAAGCAGTTCTCTTGGCGCGTGTCGGGCAGTGTGTCCTATTACAGAGTACACAATAGTGTGAGAAACGGCCTGTCGCGTGAAACCTTTGACTATAATGCCAGTGCCAACATGCAGGTTGAGCTGCCGCTGAATTCCCAGTTGTCGACAACAGCCAACTTCAACAGTCGCCACGGATATTCGTCAAGTATACAGAAAAATATCTGTGTATGGAATGCCCAGCTTACTAAGCGTCTGTTCAAGCATAATGCCGGCATGCTGTCGTTCCAGATATTCGATATCCTGCATCAGCGCACCAATATTATGCGTACCATCAATTCCCTCAGTATCAGTGATACAAAGCAGCTGATGCTGCGCAACTACTACCTGCTGTCGTTCCAGTATAACTTCAATACCCTGCGCAGCAAACGGCAGATGGCTCGCAATAACCAGAAAGGGCAGCGTAACCAAATGCGCAACGGACAGAACAACCGGAACGGATACAATAATGGCAACCGCAATGGCAACAATACCGGTCGTAACGGCAATCAGATACGTTTGGGCAACCGCCGCCTATAGGAAGACAGTCGCATCCGTTCATCCCCTTTAGATTTAGTGACACTCTGGTTCTCATCCTCAATGTTTCCACGGAGAGGATGAAAACCAGAGTTGTCTTTTTTTTATTTCAGCTACTTCGTTTTGACAGAATCGGGTGAAATGTTTTACCATAATGCCAGAAAAATCTATGTTCACCGTTGCGGAACATACATTCACCGACGGTGAACGTATGTTCAACGATGCTGAATGTATGTTTACCATTGGTGAATGTAAACTGCATGGCAGGTCGGTAAGTGTGTTGAGCCTGCTGACGTAGTGTTATAAGCACCTGGCAGACGGAAACGTTGGCAATACAAAGAAGTAAGGAGGATATATCTGCCTTTTATTGAGTGATACCAATGTTATAAAAAGTCCGACAGAGGCATCATGTTGCGATGCTTCTGTCGGACTTTATGCAGAACCTTCCGGGCGATTCGTTGAGTGCGAGTCGCCTGTGGAAGGCGGGGGACTTACTTGAACCTTATCCAGCGGATCAGGTCGCGAGGTGTAGGCTTGCGACCGTACATCAGGATGCCTACGCGATAGATTTTTGCACTCAGCCATACTACTGCTATTGCCGTGGCATACAACAGGAATAGGGACAGCAGCAACTGCCATGCAGGGACACCGAAGGGCAGGCGCACCATCATGACGATGGGCGAGGTCAGCGGGATATAGGAGCACCAGAGGGCCAGCGGGCCATCGGGGTTCTGGATGCTGAACATGCCGGCATAGAGGGCGAAAATCATCAGGATGACAATGGGCATCATGAACTGGGACGAATCGGCCTGTTCATTGACGGAGGCGCCTATGGCTGCAAAGAATGAGGCATAGAGGAGATATCCTCCGATGAAGTAAAGGATGAACATGATGAAGATTTCACCCAGGTTCATGCCTTGGATGACTTGCAGTAACTCGGACTGGGGCGACTGAGGCATGGGGACACCCTGCATGTTGCCTGCCATGGCCATAGCCTGGGAGGTATCCATGTCGCCGCCTGCCAGAGTGCCGGCCACAACCATGATGACCATGATGAGTACACCCCATATCAGGAATTGGGCCAATCCCACCAAGGCAATGCCGATAATCTTGCCCATCATCAGCTGGAAGGGCTTGACGGATGACACCATGATTTCCATGATGCGGTTGGTCTTTTCCTCCATGACTCCCTGCATCACCATGCCGCCATAGGACAGGACGAAGATGTAGATGAGCATGGTGAGTACCATACCGAGAACGCCGGCAAGTTCATAGCTGGACTTCTTCTCGGTGCCGTCATCGGTCCACTTGACCGTGGGGACGGAGTAGTCTACCTGGCTTGCGGCAATGATGCGGTCAATGTCAGGAATATTGTATGTTGCCAGACGGGCTGACCTGATGTCTTCCCTGATGACAGAGTTGAAATACTGGGTGATGTCTACGGGGACCTCTTTGTGGGAATAGATGGTTGCCCCTGTGGAGTCTTGTGACAGGTCACGGCTGATGACTATGACGGCCGTGTAGTCGCTCTCTTTGGAACGGACATCCGGCGTAAGCTCCTCAACGGGAACGATATGGACTTTGCCGCTGTCCTTCAGCAGGGGGGCATACTTGCCCGTATGGTCTATCAAGGCAACTGTGAAGGTCTCGTCGTTGTCAATCGAAGACAACAGAACGGGCAAGGCAACAACACCGGCGAAGAGCAGGGGCATCAGGATGGTCAGCAGGATGAAGGATTTCTTGCGGATGCGCGTCATGAACTCGCGCTCTATGACAATAAATATCTTGTTCATCGGATTTTCTTTTTTTGAAGATTTTAGGAGGGAAAAGTTACTTGATCTCACCGTTTCGTACAACACGCAGGAATATCTCATCCATACTGGGCATACGCTCCGTGAAACCAGCTATCTCAGTTTGTTGGGACAGACGCTCAATAAATTGGCTGTTAGTCTCTTCGGAGGGCTTCTGTATGATCAGATATTTCCGGCTTCTCTTTTGCTCTTGGGAAAGTATTTCAACATCGTGGAGCTCGCTCTCTGCCGGAATGACAAGATGGTAGGTGTTGTCCTTGTAGCGGTTCTTTACATCGTCGACATCTCCCTGCAGGACAACGCGTGAATGGTCTATCAGGGCGATGTTGTCGCAAATCTCCTCTACGGAAGCCATGTTGTGGGTGGAAAACAGGATAGTGTGTCCCTGGTTGCGCAGTTCCATGATTTCTCTTTTCAGCAGGTCGGCATTGTTGGGGTCAAAGCCACTGAACGGTTCGTCGAGAATCATCAGTTGTGGACGGTGCAGCACGGTGATGATAAACTGCACTTTCTGCTGCATGCCTTTTGACAGTTCCTCCACCTTGCGGTCCCACCAGTCGCCGATGTTGAATTTCTCAAACCATTCTTTCAGCCTCTTTTTTGCCTCTGCGGCAGACAGCCCCTTGAGGCGGGCCAGATATACAGCCTGCTCGCCGACCTTCATCTTTTTGTACAGACCGCGTTCCTCAGGGAGGTAGCCGATGTCATAGACATCGTGCCCACACAGAGGATGTCCGTCAAACATGACTTGTCCGGCATCAGCCATAGTGATATGATTGATAATCCTGATAAGAGTCGTCTTGCCTGCTCCGTTGGGGCCCAGGAGCCCGAAGACCTTGCCACGGGGAATGTCCATGCTTACGTCGTCAAGCGCAACATGGTTGACAAAACGTTTGCTTACGTGTGATATTTCTAAAAAATTATCCATGGGTTGTTATAGTGTTACTTCTCTGTTGCTTTTATTCAAACCTGAATTTGTGGACCATCTCCTTGAGAAGCATGTCCTGCTCCTGCAGGGTTGCGCCTGTAGCAACGGGCTGTTTCTTGCCCGGCTTCTTGCCTTTGCCGTTTTGGATAAGTTCCTTGAGTTCGGCGGCATGCTTTATTTTGAATTCGGGAATGGCGTAGAAACGCTCTTCGTCAGGAAGGTTTCCGGGGATGGTTACGGCCATGATGCCCTTGCCTGAAGGCGCTGTGTAATATCGCCAAGAGGCATTCCTTACGCTGAGCGGGCACTCCTCGTAGAACTCTCCATTGACACAGTAGGCAGGCTCAATGTATGCAGCCTTCTGGAATGTCATGGCTTCATGGGCAGCCCTCTGAGCCACAAGAGCCAGTGCCGGATTAATTGTCTGAGGAAAATAGGGATTGTTCAAGACACTCTTTCCCGTCAGGAATTCACACCATGTACAGGCGGCGACATAGCGCCCGTAGGTTTTTTCCAGATGGAAACCGTCACGGTTCAGGGAGTCTCCAAGGATGGCACGGGCGCGCTGTATGCTGACACCGCTCGGAATGATGTCATTGATACCGACCTTACGGGTTTCCTGCCATACAGTGTTCAATATAGACCGATACATAATGAGCGGGCTGCCTTGATAATATTCGTTATATCCCTTGCGGACACAATCCTTGGAATATGCCCATGTTTCATGAAAGGCAAAGTGGAAAGGCTTGCGCGCAGTCTGTCTGACATAATCCATCAAATCATTGAGGTGGACATAAGTGTCGGGAACACCGCTGACAGGGCTGGCTTGCTGCACTGTTATCAAATCCCATTCATCGTCCTGAATAATTTCTTTCAAGGTCTTTTTGTCCTGAATGGTCCTTTTACCTCCGATAATTTTGCGGTAGGAGTAATCTGTCTTGCCGTTATAGGTGTTTCCCCAGTGTCTGTCAATGGAACAGCCGCCAATATAGGCATTCCCGATGACCAAACTGTCGCCTTGTGCATGGGCAAGTTCATAAAGATTCTGCTCAATGGCATCTATTGAAAAACTATTGCCGATAGCCAAAATCTTCAGTACCTTTTGAGCACCTGCCGGCAACATACAGGCAAAGACTAATACTGATAATAACTGTCTCATCATGGTGTTATGTGATTATTATAAAAGTTCTGGTAGTTGATACAGGCGAGTCCCGTTACTGCCTTTAATCAGTATGAGGTGACCGCTCAAGGGATGTCCTGCTAATTCTTTTTTGACTTCCTCTACATCTGTGAAGCATCTGAATGGAGATTTTGTCTGCATGAAATTCTCACCGACAAGCCATACCATCTCCACATCTTCCTGCTGTTGAAGCATGTCAATGATTTTTTGATGTTCTTCCTCTGATGCACTTCCCAGTTCCTTCATGTCACCCAGGATGACCATCTTGTGCTCGCCCGTGATTAGGGAAAAATTCTTTATTGCCTCTGTCATACTTGAAGGGTTGGCATTATAGGCGTCGACAACCAGACGGTTTCTCGGGGTAATGCGCAGTTCAGAACGGTCGTTTTTGGGTATATAGGCTGACAGGGCTTCAGTAATGTCGTTTTCGGTTACACCATAGCGTATGCCTGCGCATGCTGCGGCCAAGGCGTTTTGTAGGTTATATGCACCAATCAGGTGAGTTTCTGTAATATGCCATGTACCAGTGTGCCCTTTTCGCCATCTCAGAGTCAAGAAAGGGTTGCATCCCACCACTTCGCCCTCAACCATTTTTTCTCCATTGCCAGGTTCTCCATAGTTGAGCGTGACTAAGCCTTGAGCCATTTCCTGCAGATAGGGGTTGTCAGTATTAAGAAAAATAAAGCCGCCGTTTTTTTTGCGTAGGTAATCATAGAGCTCGCCCTTGGTTTGGCAAACTCCTTTAAAAGAACCGAATCCTTCCAGGTGAGCCCGGCCTACATTAGTTATTAAACCGCAGTCAGGGTCAACAATGTTTGCCAGAAACGCAATCTCACCGGGATGGTTTGCGCCAGTCTCCACAACGGCTATATGATGAAAAAAAGGTTTTATGCGTAATAGTGTCTTAGGTACACCGATATGGTTGTTCAAGTTGCCTAAAGTAGACAGAACATTATATTTTTTGGATAATACGGCTGTCAGCAGTTCCTTTGTAGTAGTCTTGCCGTTAGTGCCGGTTATTTCTATGACAGGCCCATGGAATTGTTTGCGGTGGCAGTGTGCCAAGGCTTGTAGGGTTTTCAGAACATCAGGAACAAGAATATAGCGCTTATCACCTTCTGCGGGTATGACATCGGCTTCATCTACGATAGCATAAGCGGCTCCTGATGTCAGAGCCTGGGAAGCGAAGAGATTTCCGTTGAAACTGCTTCCCTTCAAGGCAAAAAATAAAGCGCCTGCAGGGCAGTTCCGGCTGTCGGTTGTTACTTCGGGATGCTCAGAAAAAATTTCATATAATTCTTTGATATCCATTTTCTCTATAAAATATTCAAGGGCAGGAAAACCTGCCCTAATATTGTTTCTTTTATTTTTTTTGAACTACTAATAATTTGCGTAATTCTTCTATTGACTCAGGGTGTGAATCTGCGAATGAATCGATATAGCGTTTGCGCTTGGAGTCAAAAAGTTCATCAATATCTATTAGGATACCAGTTTCTTCTACCATTCCGAAATCCTCATTGATTGCTGTTCCAAATACCTTCATCGTCGGGCTGAGTCCCATATAGGCATTTACCAGAGGCGGGATATTGTATCCCAGTTTCCGAACTTCTGAATTCAAGATGCGGTAATCGTCCTTGAAAGCCTCTTCGGTAAAGAGCCTGCGCAATAAGGTTGTATCAGTTTCTGTTTGAAGGGGCTCTGTCGGAGTGATCAAGTCCTCTGCATCGCAAAAATGCTTGTTGAGGAAAAACAGAATCATGTCTCTCCCCACTTTGCTGAAACTCGGATACATTGTCATTTTCCCGAAAAGGTATTTTACATTGGGCATTATTACGGTCAGGGCTCCCAACCCTTCCCATAGGTTGTCCAAGGCAAACATGCTTTTGGAAAGTTCATGTCGTGTGTTCTGATATTCTAAGGTGACAAAGGAACGTCCCAGTTCGATGGTCTGGTTCATGTAGTTGCTCATGAAGGTGTCAGAGAAATGGAACATGTGGGATGTGGCCAGAATGGGCTGTCCGTTTTCGTTGATTTTGACTTCGTCAAGGGGAAAGAAACGATAGCCGCCCAATATCTCTTCAGATTCCGGGTTCCAAACTATCAGCTGTCTGTACGGATTGTCGCAGGTGTCAAATTCATCTAAGTCCATGCACTTGCCTGTACCACCTCCTGCCGCACGGAAAGCAATCTCACGTAGGCGGCCTATTTCTTTTACTACGTTGGGACTATCCTGCCAGGTCACAACATAGATATCATTGTTGCTTTTACTTGTATGTCTCAGTCGGTGAGTAGGTGTGAGTTCTGCCTTTAATACTTCCCTGTCAATTGGTTTGATGATTTCTTCCATTGTACTATGAAATGCAAGATTCCCTGATTTTACTTTATTATGCAAATGTAAGTATTTTCAGCTACAATAAATGCAATAAAATTATTTTTTTTTGCATTTTTTTAGATTCTACAATTTATAGACAATATCCCTGACATATTGTGCCCAGTCGTTAGTAGTGTGTGATTTGTCAAAGGTTTGCCAAGGAATGGGTTTCCCAATGCGGACTTCTACCGTTTTGCCTCTGTTCTTGAACATTTCGTCTACGAGAAACAGCATGGCGAAGTTGAATTTTAAATGTAAGGCTGAACAGATATTGGCAATGCGATAGAAACGATTGGAATTGCGCCCGCTGAAATGTATGGGAATGACATCGCGTTGCGTTTCCACACTTTTTGTGATAAATGTCTTTTTCCAAGGTAAATCCTGTATAATGCCTTTTTTCTTGCGTGAGCATAAGCCGGCAGGGAAAAGCAGCAATTGACTGTCGGAATGGAAACCGGCATCAACCATCTGAGGCAGATTGCGACTTTGTGTCCCTGTCTTGTTGATGGGTATGCCCAGTGTCTTCAGTGGCGGCAGATTGGTCAGGATGTCGTTAAGCAGATAGCGTATGTTGCCATTGAAGTGTTCTCCGATAATTGCTCCCAGGATTACCCCGTCAGCTCCACCCAATGGATGGTTGGAAACGAAGGTGTAGTGCTTTGCCTCATCGGTCGGCAGGTTTTCGTGTCCTACGATCTGGACATCCATTTGCAGGAATTCTACGCACCGTTTCAGCCAGTCCACCCCTTCCATGCCTTTACATTGTGCCATAAATTCATTGACCTCATTCTCATGCACAATGTTGCGTAGCCATTCTATGAAGACGTTTGGGATAAATTTGGCTTTATTTCCTGCTTTTTCTTTAATAATACGTCTTATATCTATGAGTTTGTCGGTTGTATTATTCATGGTGGTGTATACTTTTTATGCACAAAAGTACGAAACAATTGTATACAAAAACGGAAAAAAAGAATAATTATGACTATTTTTGTGGCATATTTATTGAATAAAAACTTAAATAATCATGTTTGAAGGACAACCTAAAGGGCTATATGCCCTCGCTCTCGCCAATACTGGCGAGCGTTTCGGTTATTACACCATGCTTGCGATTTTTACATTATTTATGCAAGCTAAATTCGGCTGGACTGAGGCTCAGGCAGGCCAGGTCTATGCCATCTTTCTCGCTGTAGTTTATTTCGCGCCGCTTTTTGGTGGTATGTTGGCTGACAGAATCGGCTATGGCAAATGTGTTACTATCGGTATGGCCACAATGTTCCTCGGCTATTGCGGACTTGCTGTCCCGACAGCTCCTGATACCGCCGGCAAGATATCTATGTTTGCCGGGCTTGCTTGTGTATCACTCGGAACGGGCTTGTTCAAGGGAAATCTACAGGTTCTTGTAGGTAATCTGTATGATGATCCCAAGTATTCTGCCCGGCGTGATTCTGCGTTCAGCCTTTTTTACATGGCTATCAACATCGGTGCCATGTTTGCTCCTTCTATGGCGCGCTGGATTACCAACCAGTATCTGGCAGGTTATGGCTTCGTTTACGATGCTGCCAATCAAGATCCTCAGTATCTTGAGGCCCTCTATGGAGCCTATGGCCTTTGTTTCGGCGTAGCATGCGTATCACTGATTCTTTCGGCCATTATTTATTTTGCCTGCCGCAATTGGTTCCGTCATGCTGACGTTACTGCCAAGCAGGCTAAAGCTGCTGCGGCTCCAGTGGAGGAGCTTACTCCCAAGCAGACTAAAGATCGCATTATAGCGCTTCTGCTGGTGTTTGCTGTGGTCATCTTTTTCTGGATGGCATTCCACCAGAATGGTTCTGCCTTGACATTCTTCGCCAAGAAGTATACCAATCTTACCGTCACAGGCCCGTTACGTATAGGATTCAATATCTTCAGTCTCGCCCTTATTGCGGCATCGGTGTATACGGGCTTTAGTGCCGTTCAGTCTAAAGTTAAGAAGACGCGTATGTATTGTGGTCTTGCAACATTGCTCTTGTGGTGTGGGGCGATTGCACTGTTTTTCGGAATGGCTGATCCGACAATGGCTCAGCCGTCCGACTTCCAGCAGTTTAATCCGTTCTTTGTTGTTGCTTTGACACCATTCAGCATGGCTTTCTTTGGTGCCTTGGCAAACAAAGGCAAGGAGGTAAGCGCTCCTGCCCGCATTGCATGGGGTATGTTTGTCGCTGCTCTGGGCTTCGGTGTTATTACTTTGGCTTCGGTCAACCTTATTTCTCCGATGGATCTCGGCGACAACACGCAGAGTATACTTTCTCCAAGCTGGCTTATTTCCACTTATTTCACCTTGACTCTTGCTGAGTTGCTGCTTTCTCCGATGGGCATCTCCTTTGTGTCCAAGGTAGCACCTCCGAAGTACAAGGGGCTTATGATGGGTGGATGGTTTGTTTCAACGGCTATAGGCAATTACCTGAGCTCTATTCCGTCAATGTTGTGGAATCGTATCCCGTTGATGTATAATTGGGGTATTCTCATCGCTCTCTGCCTCATCAGTGCCGTTGTGATGTTTGCCTTGTTGAAGAAACTGAAGGCAATGACTGCCTGAAAAGTCTGAAATACTTATCTATTTAAAAGCAGTCCGCAGTACCAAAGCTAAGGTACTGCGGACTGCTTTTTTTGATCTCTGGCATTTTGCTTGAGATATTCTGGAAATCTAAATGTCGGCTTGTTTTCTTCTCCAGTTGAGGATGGGAAGCAGGAATGAGATAACTGCAGCACCAATCCAGAACCAGGAAACATAGGAGAAATCATATTGCACGATTTCGCCGGCGGCATTGCGTGTGGCCATATTGTCAATGAGGATACCGCTGACAACGTCCTGTATGCCTGCAGCGGCATAGGAGGCCATGCCTACAACGCCGAGGGCGGCTCCTGTAGCCTTGCGCGGAACGATGTCGATAGCCATCAGTCCGCCGAGGAAACATATCAATACACCTATGGCTATGCCGAAGAGAAGCATGGCGAGGATATTGATAAACCAACTGTTTCCGCCGAAAAGGAACAGATATAAGGAAATGGCTTCGAGTATGCCTGCTACGAGTGCTGGATATTTGCGGTCACCATGGAACAGCACGTCGCTCATCCATCCTGAGAGTACAGTGCCGACAACACCGCAAATGGCATTGATTGAGATGATCGTTGATGCCTCCACTGTTGAAAATCCCTTGATTTTTTCAAGGAACAGGATACCCCAGCTGTTGATGGCATACCGGCTCATATACATGAAGGCGCTGGCCAGAGCGAGAATCCATACACCTGGATTTCTGAGGACTGCCCGCTGGATGCGTGATGTTTCTTTTTTGGCGGCTTCCATGGCTTCGGGGCTCTGCTGCTTGGCGGCATTTTGGGCGTCAAGTTCTTCTTGGGTCATTTCGCCTGAGAGTACTTCAATGGGGGCAAGACCCTTGCTCTCCGGGGTGTCGTGCAGCCAGAACAATATCAGGACAACGCCTAAGGCACCGGCTACGGCAGCTCCGAAGAATCCCCACTGCCATCCGAATGCAGAGACTAACAGACCTACGAACAGGAAGGAGAGAAATTCTCCAAAGTTATGGCTGGCAGAGAAGAAACCATAGTATGTGCCGCGTATCTTCAGTGGATACCAGCGTGAGAGGGATATGATTGCGGGAGGTGCACCCATGGATTGTGCCCAGCCGTTGATGCCCCACATGATGGCAAAGACGGTAAAAATGGTGGCGTTGGCTGCGGCTGCAGATACGGGCAGGGCATCGGTGAGGCCGAGCATGAGGTTAGCCAGTGTAGACACTATCAGTCCGGCGGCCATGAAACGGGTGATGTTGGAGTGGTCGGCCAGGAAACCGTTGACAAATTTGCCGACGGCATATGCCCAGAAAAGGCAAAGGCCGATGGTGCCGAGTTGGGTGGCGTTGAGCATGCCGCTTTCAATGATAGGGCCTTTGACTACATTGAGTGATGTGCGGCATACATAGTACAGGCTGTAGCCGAAGGTTGCGGCAATGAATGCCTGAAAGCGGAGCTTCTTGTAGAATTTGGTCGCTTTCTCAGGTGCAACTTTTGTGGCTGACGGGCCGCTTGTCTTGAAAAAATCAATAAATGTGCTCATTGTAAATATTCTTTTTTTGCTGTTATGACAAAGTTACTATTTATATCCTATATGCTTGGCAGGAGCTGACCGTTTATTTTGCGGTAGAGGTCCAGTGCGTAGACGTCGGTCATGCCCGTGATGTAGTCCAGGACTCCCTGCAGCCGTTCGGTTACGGTGGAGGCATGAACCTGATATTGGCTGGGTACGCCGTCAAGGAGCAGCTTGCTGTAGGCGTTATCCTGAGAGAGTATGGCTTCTGTGTAGAGGTCCAGCAGTTCGTAGATGATTTTGTAACCGGCCAGTTCAACGTCAAGGACTTTCCTGTCTTTGTATATCTGGCTGCAGGCTATCTGGACACACTTTGCAAAGGCTTCGCGGAAAAGGGGTGACATATTGTCGACCAATGAACCTTTAAAGGTGCCGTTCATTATTTCTTCTTCATGGTCAAGAAAAACTTTGACACACTCCTGCTCAATAGCATTGATTACGCATGCGCGCAGATAGATGACACGCTCGTTGGGGTCGGAGACGTCGGGGTGGGCCTCGTCTACATGTTTCCGTTGTGAACCCTCAAAGAAGTTGAGAAACAGTTCTGTGGTCTGCTCCGTAGTGAGCAGGTGCAGTTTGTGGGCATCTTCGATGTCCATGATTTCGTAGCAGATGTCATCGGCGGCTTCAACAAAGTAGGCGAGGGGATGGCGCATATATTTCAGGCGGAAACCGTTGTCTTCGATGCATGGGATGCCCAGTGTCTCTGCGATTTCCTTGTAGTACTCTATTTCAGAATGGAAGAACCCGAATTTCTGCTTGCTGGTCATCAGTGAGGTGAACGGATATTTGACGATGGAAGCCAAGACGCTGTAGGTCATGACATATCCGCCTTTGCGACGACCTTCAAACTGATGGGTCAGCAGGCGGAAGGCATTGGCGTTGCCGTCAAAATGGACAATGTCGTTCCAGATAATTTCAGCCTGATCCTGACGGTGCTCCCCGGCGATGATGTCTTTGATTTTTGCACCGCGCCCCTGAGAGAAGTAGCTTGCAATGGCGCGCTCGCCTGAATGGCCAAACGGAGGGTTGCCTAAATCGTGGGCCAGACATCCTGTCGAGACGATGAGCCCCAGCATGTTGATGTTGGTATCTTGCAAATCGGGATGCCGTTCTGTCAAGGCGCGGGCGACGTCGTTGCCGAGAGAGCGTCCTACGCTCGATACCTCAAGGCTGTGAGTGAGTCGGTTGTGTACGAAGACGCTGCCCGGAAGGGGGAATACTTGTGTCTTGTTTTGCAGACGGCGGAATGGTGATGAAAAAATGAGCCGGTCGTAGTCGCGTTGGAAAACCGTCCGGAATTCCGTGATTTTGCGGTCGTGAGGCTCACCCAGACGTTGGCTGGATATGAGTTTAGACCATTGCATGGCCTGTGGTTGCTTGTCCATATCTTTTTTGAACCTGATATATGAGATATTAATGCAAATATACGCATTTTAACTGTTATGTTATCCGTTTCCGGGCTATAAAAGGCATTATTGCCTGTAATTTCGGTGCTGTTGCACGTCTTTGTCGGGAAGTTTCAGGGAAGGGTTCAGGACGAATTGTTTATCGGCGCTATTTATAAAAATATATTAATAAAGATTAACAATAGTTATAAATTCGGCCTTAAAATGATTTTTGCCAAGGTTGTTTTGGGGCAGGTTTTTTCTCTCTGCCCTGTGCGTTTTCACTGGCAGGCCTACGAGTTTCAACGCACAGGCCTGCCAGTAAAAATGCGCAGGCCTGCAAAATTTGCCCCTCCTACAGCCCCTTCTGGACGGGGCGGAAAGGTAATAGAGAGAGGTGTGTTAATAAATGTAAAACGGGTAGGGCTGCAAATGGGGTATTATTCCTGCGTTTCAGTCCTGCCCATTCCTATGGCGGACGATGTTTTTCGTAAAATAATTGGGACAATATTGTATGGAAGGGCGAAGGATTTACGCAGAATTAGTTATTTTTGCATATTAATAGAATACTGAAGATGGAAATTAAGATTATCAACCGTTCTCATCATGCTTTGCCGGCATATGCTACGGTTCAAAGTGCCGGAATGGATTTAAGGGCATCGATTGATGCACCGGTGGTGTTGCAGCCGATGGAGCGTCGCCTGATACCGACAGGTTTGTATATTGCCTTGCCCGCCGGGCTTGAGGCGCAGATACGTCCCCGGTCCGGCCTCGCATTGAAGAAAGGAATAACCCTGCTCAATACACCTGGCACGATAGATGCAGACTATCGCGGTGAGATAGGCGTCATCATGATTAATCTGAGTAGCGAACCTTTTGAGATACAAGATGGTGACCGTATTGCTCAGATGGTCATAGCCCGCTATGAACAGGCAGAATGGGTCCCTGTGGAAGTTCTGGATGAAACTGAACGTGGCGCAGGGGGCTTCGGGCATACAGGGGTGAAAAACTGAAATGCAACGATGTTGCCGATGAAACGATATTTGCGTGCGTGGTGTGTTGGCTGGTGTCTTATCTTCCTTGCCGTCAATGGGGCAGCAGGGAGGAAAGTGTCGGTCAGTGGGCAGGAGACAAATATCCGTAAATATAACAAATGCTATCTGGAGGCAATATGCCAGAAGGCGATGGGCAACCATGCTGCCGAATACGAATTGCTGGAGCATGCACTGAAGTATTGTCCGCAGGCATCGGAGGCAGTCTTCGAGCTGGCACAGCTGCGGGCGCAGAATCCCCTGTTCTCTGAGGATGATGTCGATTCCCTGTTTCAGGAGGCTCTCAGGCTGGATTCTGCCAATAATCAATATCGGTGGGAATTGGCCAGGCATAAACTGACTGTCGGCAAGCTGGACGAGGCGGTACCCTTGCTGAATGAACTGACAAGGGACAGGGTGTTGCGATATAATGCCTTTTCGTTCCTGGCAACAATCTACGAGCGGCAGAACAAGGACAGTCTGCTGTTGTACACGCTTCAGCGTTGGGAGAGTGAGGAAGGTGGCGACGAATCGGTGTCGATGGCGAAATACAGGGCATTGAGTCGTCTGGGCCGTTATCAGGAGGCATTGGGCCTTGCAGACACATTGTGCATGAATTATCCTCAGAGTGACTACTATCCCGTGCTGCGCGCCGAATCATATCTGTATATGGGAGATACACTGAAGGCTTTGGCTGAGAATCAGAAAATAATGAAACAGTCACCGGAAAACGGTTATGCCCAGTTGTTCCTGGTACGTTATTACCAACAGACAGGAAGGAAGGATTCCTTGCTGAAAAAAGTTGAAGAGGTTATCATGAACCCCAAACAGGATATGGAGACTCGTGTGCAGTTTATGGGCAACTATATTAATGCCAACAGGGGAGCCGATGGCTACAGGGCTGACAGCCTGTTTGGCGAACTGCTGAACCAGCCGATGGAGGAAGCCGGACTGATGAACCTGTATGTTTCCTATCTTGCCCAAAAGAAAGCCCCCGATTCGCTGTATGCACCTGTGATGCACAAAATGCTCGAGATTGACCCCTCTGACAAACAGTCCAGGCTGAGAGAGGTATGGAGCCTGTTTCAGAAACAGCAGTACAAAGAGGCAGTGGCATCGGCGGCAGAGGGACTGAAGTATGACAAGACGCAGATACTGCTGTACATCCTCGGAGGAAATTCCAGTATGATATTAGGTGAAAAGGAAAAGGCTCTGGAATTCTTTGAAGGTGGTCGTCCCTATGTCAACAATACCAGCGAGCGGGAAACCATTTCAGACTATTTTTCAGCCTATGCAGACCTGTTGCATGAAATGGAGCGGAAAGAGGAGAGCTATGCCATGTATGATTCTTCGCTGGTATATAATCCCAGTAATGTTTCAACACTGAATAACTATGCCTATTATCTGTCGTTGGGCGAAGAACATCTGGACAAGGCTATGAAAATGGCCTCGCTGGCTGTAAAATATGCTCCCGATGAAGCAACGTTTCTGGATACATATGCATGGGTGTACTTTGTCACCCATGATTATGATAATGCACGCATTTACATTGAAAAAGCAATAAAGAATCTCAAGGGGAACAAGACGGATGCCAGCGTCTACGAGCATGCCGGTGACATCTATTCTCAATTGGGATTGAAGGATGAGGCGCTCAAGGCCTGGAAAAAAGCCATGGAACTCAAAAGCGAATCAACAACCTTGGAAAGAAAATTGAAACAACAAAAATATATCAGGCAATGAAAATAACGAGGATTCTTGGAAGAGGATTGATACTGTCGTCGTTACTGCTGGTTTTCTCCTGCGGTGGAACTAAGAACTTGAAGAAAGATTCACCTTCAGTGCAGTCTGCTGCCGTAGTGGATTACGGCAAAAAAGTGCTGAAGAATGCACAGACAGAAAGAGCTGTGACGGCAAAAGTCAAGGTCAAGGCAGTAGCCGACGGAAAGAATGTGACAGTGAACGGCAACTTGCGGATGATGCGCGACGATGTCATCCAATTGTCGTTGAGCATGTTGGGGTTTGAGTTGGGCAGAATGGAGTTCATGACCGATGAAGTCCTGATAATAGATAGGTATCACAAGCAGTATGTAAGAGTGCCATATAGCCAGGTGGATTTCCTGAACAAGACAAATATTGACTTCAATGCCCTTCAGGCCATATTCTGGGGGGAATTGTTTGTTCCGGGGACTAGAAATCCTGCAGAACATCTTGAAAGATTCACGATGTCCTCTGCAGGTGATCATACTTTGTTGAGCCTGGGCACAGAACCGCGCCTGGAGTATGATTTCCTGGTCAATACGCAGACAAGCCTGCTAAACCGTACAAAAATATCGCCCAAGGATTTGACGAAGACCGATGAGTTTATCTGTAAATATGCCGACTATGCTAAACTCGGTGGAAAGCAGTTTCCTTCAGTCATAGACCTGAACTTTAACGGTGAAGGAACTAAGATACAATTGGTACTGTCGTTGAGCGATGTGAATAACAAGACAGGCTGGGCAACGAGAACGGAAGTCAGTTCAAAGTACAAGCAGGCGGATGCCAGAGGTATCCTGCGTAAATTGATGACACCGTAGGGAGAGCCAAGGTATGAAACAAATCGTCCTGATATTAATATCCGGTCTGTTGGCCATGACATCGGTTACGGCGCAGCAGACGAAAAAAACTGCGGCGAAGGCAAAGACATCGGTCACGACTTCCCGTAAAAAGTCTGTGCCGACAAAAAAAACATCGGTGTCGAAGAAGACGGTATCCAAGAAAGTGACCCAGAAGAAGACACCGGTTAAGCCGAAGGAGACAATTTCCTCACTGAAAACCCGTCGCAGTACACTCCAAAAGGAATTGGTCAGGAATCAGAATCAGCTGGCGACGACAGATAAAGATGTGAAACGTCAACTGAATGATTTGGCTCTGCTGAATGGGAAAATCGACAAGCAGCAGAAGTATATGAATGAAATACAAGGTCAATTGGATTCTCTGTCCCACCAGATTAATGTCTTGACGCGAGAGTACAACAAATTGTCGGAACAGCTTGAAGACAGAAGGCAGAAATTCCGCAAGTCAATGGTTTACCTGTATAAAAATAATCATCAGGAAAATAAACTGCTGTTTATATTATCGGCTGACAATTTTTCCCAAATGTTCAGAAGATACCGGCTGGTGAAGGAATATGGGAAATATCAGCAGAAACAAGGTGAGCTGATTAAGAAGAAGCAGAAACAGGTTGATGAGGTGAAGGCACAGCTGCAGCAAACGAAGGATGGCAAAAACCAGATGCTGAGTGTTCAGAAAGTAGAACATGAAAAGCTGGCCCAGCAGCAGGATGAACGCAAGAAGAAGGTCAACTCACTGCAAAAGAAACAGCGTGAGATACGCAATGTCATAGCAGCCAACCGAAAGGAAATGGCTGCACTGGATGCTAAGATAGACTATTATGTCAAGCTGGCCATAGAGCAGGAGCGTAAACGTCGCGAGGCAGAGGAACGGGCACGTATTGAAGCCGAGAGAAAAGCAATGGCTTCATCAAAATCGGGTTCGGCGTCAACAGCAGCCGGATTGAAGGGTAGCAGTGGAACCTCCCGGAGCCAGGGAACAAGTGCTGCCCCTATGCCTCAATGGCGGAGCAGCAGCAGGGAATACACCCTTTCGAAGAATTTTTCTTCAAACAAAGGCCGTTTGCCTATGCCGATAACAGGAAGCTATATTATCTCAGCCCATTACGGCAATTATACCATGACGGGCATGAAAGGAGTCCAGTTTAATAATAAAGGTATTAATATTACCGGCCAGCCCGGGGCAAAGGCGCGTTGTGTCTTCCCAGGCGAAGTGAGTGCGGTGTTCTCCCTTGGAGGTCTTGTCAACGTGCTCGTACGTCACGGCAGCTATATATCTGTTTATTGTAATCTTGCATCAGCCGCAGTGACGCATGGACAGCATGTTGAGGCGCGGACGGTGTTGGGAACTGTTGCCCGTGACGCATCCGGACGATGCACTTTGCATTTCCAGTTAAGAAAGGAAACGGCGACACTGAACCCTGAGTCATGGCTGGCCAGATAAGTTATGAGGATAAAAGGACTTGCCGTTAAGAAAAAATTATTAATTTTACAAACAGTAATCAGAGAACAGAATGATAACAGCAGATCAATTGAAAGAAATAACCGATCGCGTTGAGAAGCTTAACCAATATCTGAATATAGAAGGTAAAATCATGCAGCTGCGTGAAGAGGAAATCCGGACTCAGACACCCGATTTCTGGGATAATCCTAAAGCTGCAGAAGAGCAGATGCGCAAGGTTAAGGATTTGCAGAAATGGATAGACGGATATAATGAGATTAAGTCAATGGCAGATGAAACGGCTTTGGCCTTTGAATATTTCAAGGAAGAACTCGTTTCTGAAGATGAAGTTGACCAGAATTATGCCAAGACGATAGAAGCCCTTGAAAAGATAGAACTCAGGAATATGCTCCAGGAAGAAGAGGATGTGATGGATTGTGTCCTGAAAATTAATTCCGGTGCAGGGGGGACAGAAAGTCAGGATTGGGCCTCAATGCTGATGAGGATGTATCTCCGCTATGCAGAGGAGCATGGTTATAAAACACGTATCAGCAACTATCAGGACGGTGATGAAGCAGGAATAAAGACTGTGACAATTGAGGTGGAGGGCGACAGTGCCTATGGTTATCTCAAATCCGAAAGTGGAGTACATCGTTTGGTCAGGGTTTCACCGTTTAATGCTCAGGGAAAGCGTATGACTTCCTTTGCCAGTGTCTTTGTTACCCCCTTGGTAGACGACACAATTGAGGTGGAAGTTGATCCTTCGAAAATAAGTTGGGATACGTTCCGCAGCTCTGGGGCAGGCGGACAGAATGTCAATAAGGTTGAGACAGGCGTCAGACTTCGCTATCAGTATGTGGATCCGGAAACAGGAGAGGAAGAAGAAATACTGATAGAAAATACGGAGAGCCGCAAGCAGTTGGAGAACAGAGAGAATGCAATGCGTCTGTTGCGTTCACAATTGTATGACCGCGAACTCCAGCGCCGCAAGGCAAAGCAGGCAGAAATTGAGGCTGGAAAGAAAAAGATAGAATGGGGAAGCCAGATCAGAAGCTATGTCTTTGATGACCGCCGGGTAAAAGATCATCGCACAGGTTACCAAACAAGTGACGTCAATGGAGTGATGGACGGTAAACTTGACGGCTTTATCAAGGCTTATCTCATGGAATTTGGAAATGTAAAACATAATAATTAATAAATTAAAAACACTATGAGCGAAAAGAGTAAAGTTCGTATGAAAAAATACGAAAAAAAACAGCAGAAACAGGCTAACAGAATCATTGAGGGAATATTTATCTCCTTGATACTTATTGCCATTGCTTTCTTGGTTGTTTTTGCAATGAACTAATAGATGGGGCTTGAAATAGAGAGAAAATTTTTAGTCAAGGGCGAATATAAGTCCTTGGCTCAAAGTCAGAGCCATATAGTTCAAGGTTATCTCTGTGCAGGCTCAGGCCGATCAGTGAGGATTCGTATCCGTAATGAAAAAGCCTATGTCACTATCAAGGGACCTGCATCAGCAGATGGTATGTCACGCTTTGAATGGGAAACGGAGGTCAGTCTTGAAGATGGACAAGAGATGATAGGGTTCTGTGAACCGGGAGTGATTGATAAGGACCGCTACTTGGTGCCGTATAAGGGATATATATTTGAGGTAGATGAATTTCATGCCGATAATGAAGGACTGGTTATCTGTGAGGTTGAATTGGGGGCACCCGATGAAATCATACCCATTCCGCCCTTCCTTGGTAAAGAGGTAACAGGAGACAAGCGTTACTATAATTCCCATTTAAGAGAGTATCCCTATACAAAGTGGTAACTAAAGAGCGGAGAGCAGACTACATAGATAGTCTGCTCTCCGCTCTTTAGTGATTCTGCTTTTGAAAAGCAGGACGAAAACGCGAGATGTTTCGCCTGTTAATTCAGAATACAGAAATTTATTTGATATTTTTTGTGCTGATGAGATATTCAGCGATTTGAATGGCATTCAATGCTGCTCCTTTCCTGATTTGGTCTCCGACAGCCCATAGGGTTATGCCGTTTTCGTTGGCAAGGTCTTTGCGGATGCGGCCGACAAAAACGTCATCTTTGTCAGCGACAAAGAGCGGCATGGGATAGATGGCATTCTTGGGATCATCCTGCACTTGCACGCCCTTGCCACGGGAGAGAGCCTGACGGACTTCTTCAACGGTCAGGGGGCTTTCTGTTTCTACCCAAATGCTTTCGGAATGAGAGCGCAGGGACGGAACACGGACACAGGTGGCACTGGTGCGTACGTCGCTGTGCATGATCTTCTGGGTTTCGTTGAACATCTTCATTTCTTCCTTGGTGTAGTCATTTTCTGTGAAGACATCAATCTGCGGAATCATGTTCATGGCTAATTGGTATGGAAATTTCTTCACCGTGACAGGTTGGTTGTTGAGCACTTCACGGTATTGTTGCTCTAATTCAGCCATGGCTACAGCACCGGCACCGCTCGCAGCTTGATAGGTAGATACGTGTATTCGCTTGATATGACTGAGGCGTTCTATCTCTACGAGGGCAACCAGCATGATGATGGTTGTGCAGTTGGGGTTTGCAATAATGCCGCGTGGGCGGTTGAGAGCATCCTCGGGATTACATTCGGGCACAACTAAGGGGACGTCATCATCCATGCGGAATGCGCTGGAATTATCTATCATGACTGTACCGTATTTGGTAATGTCAGAGGCAAATTCTTTGGATGTGCCTGCTCCTGCGGAAGTGAAAGCGATATCTATATTCTTGAAGTCATCGTTGTGCTGAAGCAATTTGACGGTATATTCCTTACCTCTGAAAGTGTAATTCTTTCCTGCACTTCTTGGGGAACCAAACAAGTAAAGGTTGTCAATTGGGAAATTACGTTCTGCAAGAATACGGAGAAATTCTTGACCTACGGCACCACTGGCACCAACAATAGCGATATTCATTTGTGTTAAATATAGAGGGTTAAAATCTTAATGCAAAATTAGAACTTTCTGAGAATATGATTGTAATTTGAATTGAAAAATTGCAGTATGAAAAATATTGGATAACTTTGCACGATAGGGCGTAGCGCTCTATTTAAATATGTAATAAGATTTATGATAGAAGTAAAGAATATTATAAAGAGTTTTGGCTCTCTTCAGGTGCTCAAAGGAATAAACTTGCATATAGGAAAGCAGGAAGTCGTGAGCATAGTAGGACCGAGCGGTGCCGGCAAAACAACTTTGTTGCAGATTGTCGGTACATTGGATAAGCCTGATGGTGGCTCCGTTTTCTTTGATGGCCAGGATGTGTTTGCTTTGAAAGACAATGCCCTGGCCCGTTTTCGTAACAGGGAGATAGGTTTTGTATTCCAATTTCACCAGTTGCTGCCTGAGTTTTCGGCGTTGGAAAATGTGATGATTCCTGCATTTATTGCCGGAATGTCTGAAAAGGAAGCCCGCAGTCGTGGCATGGAGCTTTTAGACTTTATGGGGCTCGCCGACAGGGCTGGGCATAGGCCTAAACAGATGTCAGGAGGTGAAAACCAACGCGTGGCTGTCGCACGGGCGCTGGTAAATCATCCGTCAGTGATACTGGCCGATGAGCCTTCTGGCAGTTTGGATACGCATAATAAGACGGAACTGCACCAATTGTTCTTCAGGCTGAGAGATGAAATGAAACAGACCTTTGTGATTGTGACTCACGATGAGCAACTCGCTTCCCTGACAGATAGGACTATATATATGAAAGACGGATTGGTCTTTGACGATAAATTAAAACAGCCGTCCGAAGATAATATTGTAAATTCTAATTCAGATGAGTGATATTAAAGTCGGTCATTACAATAGGCTTCCAATACTGGAGTTCAGCCTTCACGGAGCTTATTTGGATGGAGGGGAAAAGAAAATTCTCATGCCGAAGAAGTATGTGCCGGCTAACCTTTCGGTCGGAGATGTCGTAGATGTGTTCATATATTATGATCAGGATGACCGGTTGGTGGCAACTACGGAGCATCCCTTGGCTGAAGCCGGACAGTTTGCTTTTCTCAAGGTTGCGTGGGTTAATCATTATGGTGCTTTCCTTGACTGGGGATTGACAAAGGACCTGTTTGTTCCTTTCAAAGAACAAGAAAGGAAGATGCTGAAGGGTATGTCTTATCTGGTATATATTTATACTGATGATAAGACGGGCAGGTTGGTTGCCAGTTCCAAACTTGATAAATTCCTCCAGTTGGAGGCTGACAATTATCACAAGGGGCAGCAGGTAAGCATACTGGTGTGGAAACAGACTGAAATGGGTTTCAAAGTTATTGTTGATGGGGCCTGTGTCGGTTTGGTCTATAAGAATGAAATCTTTCAGCCCGTGAAGATAGGGGAGTCCCTGAAAGCCGTGATTAAGAATGTGCGTCCTGACAAGCGTTTGGACGTTGCTCTTCAGGGTGACGGCCAGATTCATGTGGAGGATTTTTCTGAGCGTTTATTGACTATCTTGGCTGAGGCTGGCGGTTTCATGCCCGTGGGAGACCATACTTCGCCCGATGAAATATATCGTATTTTTTCTGTGAGTAAGAAAACTTTCAAAAGGGCTCTGGGTATGCTCTACAGGCAGAAGAAGTTGTCAATAGAAGATTCTGGTATAAGATTATTATAATTTTTTTTAGATTTTATTTGATTTGTATCAATAAAATGATTATATTTGCAAAGTTTAATTAGCAAAAGTGCTAATGGAATAATTTCATCCGATGTGAATCGGTTTTCAGAGATCTTCATATGAAGATTGTTTTTCATTTGTTTTAAGTAGGGATGAGCTTGATACTTTTTTGTATCAAGCTCTTTTTTTATAAAAAAGAACGAGGCTCTGGGAACTCCAGAGCCTCGTTCGGGTATTTATGCCGATTGTCTGTTACCAGACATCTTCGGTACGGTACGGGTTGTCGTATACATTCTTTGGAACGAGTTCGATACCATCGCCGAACAAGTATGCGGAAGGATTGTCCAACATGGTCTTCATTCTCAGATAGTATGTAGTTTCCGGCTCCATGTAACCGCGATAGATGAGCAGACGCAGTGATTCTGCACGGTTACGCAGAGACTGTGACCATTGGTGAGCCTGTCCGAAGTAGTTCTTACAGTATGTACGGCAGTGCTTCATGTAGTTGTGGTTACGCATCAGACGGTCGTTCTCGATACACAGAACAGAGTCGTAGCCCAGAGATGTGTCAACGATAGAACCGATACGTGGGTTTGTACCCAGAAGTCGCATATCAAATGGAATACCTGTTGCAACCAAGTTGGCAGGATTTGTTCCGAAGTAACCCTGTACGATACCACGTGATGCAATGTTGGATACGAACCAACGAAGTTCCCATATACCTGCAAAAGGAACAGGCATAAGCTTGAGGGTTATGTCAAAGTTGTTTTCGAAGGCAAACTGGTCACTTTCAATACCGCACCATCCTGATGCACTGGCATTGATAGGTGTACGATAGTCGGTATCGGCTTTCCTGTTGTCCAGGTTGTCAACATATGGATATGGGTTGTGAGGGATGTAGTAGTGAAGAGATTTTGTAATACCGGTACGAAGGTCATTGCTCATCATTTCAGGGAAGTATTGGGCAATGTTGTAGCGGATGCGTTCGTTCAATACAGCATCTCTTGTATAGTCGGTATAGAGAAGGATGTCGTCAATAGGCCAGTAATAGCCGTTGAGGGCGTTGTTCTCATATTCGCCATTAGTTGGGTGCAGGATGATACCCGGTTCTGCTACGGATGTTTCCTTCATGTCACCGTCGAATGCATTGTTGTAGTATGCCTTGCGGTTGATGTAGTAGAGTGCATCCTTGGCGCGGTGTGTGATCTTGAACAGACGGTTGGGCTTACCCATTGTGTGGAAGTATGTCCACAAGTCCATTGTCAGTACGTCGGGGAGGTCAGTGTTGTAGCCGAGCTCGTCACCGTGACGGATAAGCCAGTTGTATGGTTCCTTGAATGGTACAAGGTGGTAGCTTACGAATTGGTTGACAGCATTGTCCATGCTCTTCCAGTCATCGGATGTGGCTTTGGGGTATGCTGCGCGGCATTTCTCGTTGATGATAGCTTTGATTTCTGCTGCATTTGTCATTACGTCCTTATCCATGACAGGTACGATGCCCCATTCTCTTTCAAATACGCTGTCGGGCTCGATAAATGCCATGTAGCCGTAGTATCTGTGAGGAGGAGTGACATAGCTTAAGAAGTATGCTTCGTTTTTCTTTTCTTCATCAGAATAGAGTTCATATTGCTCGTCACGGTATTTGATGATGGAGTCACCCCATGAGGTTTCTTTCAGCAGCCAGTAGAAGATGTGCATGTTGCCAGCTTCGCCGATCAGTGCGCAGAGGTCGGAGATGGATGGTGAAAGCACCTTGTCGACAATGTGAATGTAACCATTGGTTACCTCAATGTCAGGAATGGTGATATGGGATTTACCATTCAGTGTGACCTGATATTTACCTGTCTCGGTTGTACCATAGGATACCATGATATGGCGGTCGTTCAGGGTAGCCTGAGTAATAGCACCGGTCTCGGGGAAATCGGAAGTCAGGAGGGCATCCAGGTTTCCATGGTCAATGATACAGTTTTGGATCATTGTGCTGGCGTATGACTCTGACATGGTGTCAATGTTCCAGTCTGTAGAAGCGTAGATGGAATCAAGATACTGCTTTACAGCTTCATCCGTAGGTGCAAAAATGGTGTAGTTACCACGTGCAGAAAGCAGGGCATCTGTGTAACTCTGTGAGTTCTGGGAGACTTTTGCTTTCGTCAGAATTTTACTGAATAACGTCAGAGAGGAGTCTGCGTTAATGTAATCTGTCGCTGTCTGTCCTGTGAAGGTGTAGATATCGCTGGTATCTACGGAATCCTTACAAGACATCTGGAAAGCGGCAAATGCTGCCAAGCATATTGGCAACGCTTTCTTCAAATTGATTTTCAGAAAATTAACTTTCATTGTCTGTGTTATTATTTTGTTATTATATTTATTTTTTCCCTTGGGGTTTAAGAATGTGAATCCCCGTTACACGAGAATATGCGTTGTAAAGGTACGGTATTTTTTCTAAATGACAATTTCTTTTTCAAAAAAAAATAAAAAAAATGTATTCTCTGTCCTTTTTTTCTTTTTGCCGGAGAGATGCTTCTCCTGTCTGTCGCTTTGTTTTTGTGCCGGGCATGGCTTTAATTTTCCCGATGCAGATTTAAGTGGATGGCGGGTTGCCGCTTGCTGTTATATCACTGGTTGCATTTGAGCGGCAGGAAGAAAGTGATGCTGTCCGTGCTGTCATTCTCCAACTCGTCGTCTTACAGGTCGCAGCTGTATGTCCTTCCCTTGTAACCTTTCATGAATACCCTTCATGCGTAACTCAAAGGGCTTCCGCCGTGCTTGCGCAAGTCGTCGAGGTCCGCATTCTTTTGCGCACGGGGGCTCTCTCCACTTACTGCAACAGGAGGGATGGAATAGCATTGAACGTAAAATTTTATGTATTTGCCGTAGGGGTCGAAATGAATGATTTGTGTACTTTTGCGCCATGTTACCTGTTCTCTTTTCTCCGTTGCAGGGTTATACAGAATATATGTATCGCAGGATTCACCATGATGTCGTCGGTGGTGTGGATGCCTATTATGCCCCGTTTGTCAGATGGGAAAAGGGAACGCTGCGTAACAAGGACCGTCGTGATGTCATGAGGGAAAACAATCAGTCATTGCCATTGGTGCCTCAGGTCATTGCCGGCAATGTTGACGAGTTGGCCTGCTTGTGTGATATTTTGCAGAATGAGGGTTATGAGGAGATAAATCTTAATATGGGTTGTCCGGCTCCGATGCAGATGAAACGGCATCGGGGGAGTGCCTTGCTGACCGATGCCGATGGTTTGGCTGCGCTGGCTAAGGAAATGGAACGGCGTCCTGATGTGAAATTTTCTGTCAAGATGCGTCTTGGGGTGGACTCCGCTGAAGATTGGCGCATCATACTGCCTATATTGAATGCCATGACGCTTACCCGTGTCATCATGCATCCGCGCACTGCGAGCCAGCAGTATGCCGGCGATGTTGATATGAATATGTTTGGCAGCTTTTGCGACCAGTGTGTCCATCCTGTTGTATATAACGGTGACATTATGTCGCCGGCCGACATTGCCAGCCTGGAAAAGCGTTTTCCTCAGTTACAGGGAGTGATGGTAGGTCGCGGCCTGCTGGCTCGTCCGTCTATGGGTGCCGAGTACAAGTCGGGCGAGGCGTGGCCCGAGGCTGCCCGCCTGGATGTTTTCCGGAGGTTGCATGAGCAGATGCTGGCGTTCAACCGGAACAAGTTTCCCAATGACTCGCAGTTATTGGTCCAGATGCACGTTTTCTGGGAATATCAGAAAGCTAATCTGGCAAAGAAACAATATAAGAAGGTTATGAAGAGCGGCTCGCTGCGCAACTATCTGTCAGCGGTGGACGATATCTTCTCCGTGTAGTCACTTCCCGATAGGTTGTATCTTTTTACGTATCTCATTGGTTATTTCGAGATACATGTATCCCACACTTTGTGTCGCCAGTTTCTCCCGGTGCCTGAGGTATTGGCGGTTGGCATACTGCATTGATTTCTCAAAGGTTATGCGGGATGCTTGGTTCTGGGTCAGTCCCTGCAGGGTAGAGTCCAGGTTTTCTTCCGGGAAGTAGTCGTCCAGGTTGACGTCGCCTATCATGGTTGTTTCCAGAAAGGTCTTGTTCTTGTGCTGGCGGTCGGTATAGAATCCTACGAACATGTGGCTGGGCAGTCTGACCAGTATGGGCTCTATGTTGATGGCGCGCATGAGGGAGGCCAGGAGCACACTGCCGTCAACACAGTTTATCTGCGATGACTTCATGGCATCGTCAAAGGTGCGTACGCGCTGGGCGAATACCATGTTGCTCGACATGCTGCTGTTGGATATGGAACTGTACTTGAAATGCCTCCGTTGCAGGACGTTCCACAAGGCATATACCTGATTGATGACGGTGGCCGAATCGCGCTGATATCCCAGGAAGCGGTTGACGATGCGGGTACTGAGGGCTTCCCTGAGGATGCCGTCAATCTGAGGGTTGTCTTCGTTGACGTAGGCAGCAAAGAGCAGGCGGGTATTGATGAATTCCTTGCGGCGTCTGCCCTGTAAATGGTAGTACCCCAGCATACATTCATTGATGCTTCTCATGGACATGGTTCTCAGCGACTGCTGCAGATGGCTGCCGTTGAGGCTGGTCTGGATGACTATGCTTACCGGGGTAGGCTGGGCGTTCTGCCGCAGGGCATCGTAGTTCCATACAATGTCGGGGTATACGGTATATTCTGTCCATGCTTCGGGGAGTACGAATTCTGAGACAGAGTGGCGTGAAAAAGGCGTTTCGGCTATTTCTATACGCACTTTTGAGTTTTTGTGACGCGACTTTATCCTGACGGCAATCGGGTTCTGGGCATTGCCTATGAAAGGGGTGTCAATGGGGAGGATGATATTGTTGTCGGCTGTCGCTGTGGCAATAATCTGTGACGGAAAGATGTTGCCGGCCAGGGCATCGGTGACTTCCACGTCGGTGTTGTTGAAGACGTGTTTGTAGAGGGCATGGCCGGCGTATATCAAGATGGCTGCTGCGAGCAACAGTATCAGTTCCCGTCGTTTGATGGTAATCTGAATCCTGACGATGCCCGTCTTGGCAGGTTTGTCGGTTGTTGGTTCCATGTTGTATTCCTGTTTTCTTCTGTTGCCGCAAAAGTACGCAAAAAATCTGGAGAAAAGTCTTGTTGCTGCCGTGCCTTTTCTCCCGGACAGGATAAAATCTACGGATGAGGGGTGCCATTGTTTTTCCTGACTTTCCCCTGTGTGAACGTATATCTTTCCTTTTGCTGAGGATGTCCGGCTCTTCACCCTTAGCAGGTCGTGGCAGGGCGCATCGTCCTGACCGGCCATGACCAGGCAGCCTTCTTGCCTGAGGAAGTGCGTTAAAAAATGATGTTCCCAGATGGATGAATCATTAATAAATATGAAAAACGGCAGTTGAAATGTTAGCAAATGAATAATATCACATTTTTTCGTTCATTTTATTTGGAAGATAAAAGGTGAAAGTCTTACTTTCGCAGCAGATTAACGGGCATTGCTTCCCCGGCAGGGAGTATTGCTGAAAAGAGTAAAGAATTATGAAACAGAAGAATCTATGGCTTTTTGCCATCGCGGTGACGGTTGGGTTCACCAGCAGTTGCATAAGCAAGAAGGAGTTTCAGGCTCTGAGGTCTGAAAACGATGCCTTGAAATCGGAGATAGCCTCTCTGAAGGAAGAGAACAACAGTTGCCAGATAAAACTGACAGAGAAAGGCGCCAGTATCAAGAGCCTTCAGGATTTGCTTGATGCCGAGAAGAAGCGCAATGCAGAACTGAAGCAGGCATACAAGGATTTGCAGGGTTCCCTGGACAAGAGCCTGCAGCAGAATTCCCAGGGTAATGTGAATATTTCCAAACTGGTGGATGAAATCAATGCGTCCAACCGCTTTATCAAGCAGTTGGTTGAGGCCAAGGATAAGAGTGACTCACTCAACATCGTTCTGACCAACAACCTGACCCGCTCGCTGACCAATGCCGAGAAGCAGGAGGTTGATGTCCAGGTGCTGAAGGGTGTTGTATATATCTCGCTTGCCGACAACATGCTCTACAAGTCGGGCAGCTATGAAATCAATTCGCGTGCAAGTGAAACCCTGAGCAAGATAGCCAAGATCATCAAGGACTATAAGGAGTATGAAGTGTTGATAGAAGGCAATACCGACGATGTGCCTATCTCGCGCCCCAATATCCGTAACAACTGGGATTTGAGCTGTCTGCGTGCATCGTCAGTCGTGCAGGCCTTGCAGAATGAGTATGGCGTAGATCCTCAGCGGCTCACTGCCGGCGGTCGTGGCGAATATAATCCCGTGGCCAGCAACAGCTCCGAAATAGGCAAGCAGCGTAACCGCCGCACCCAGATTATCATTACGCCGAAACTTGACCAGTTCATGGACCTGATAGAGGAAGCCCCTGAAACATCGGGTGCGAATATGTAGGATATAGATATTCCTAAATACAGATGCGGGGGGCGGCACAATGCCGGTCCCCGCATCTGTATCCTGACCGGTTACAGCTTTCACGGGTATCCGTATAGGAATTGTCCTGAAACTACTGTGGCGGGGTTGATGCTGTGTCCCTGCGTGAGAAAGTTTATGCCGGGGTGTCAGAAATCCTGCAATTCCCCGGGATATTTTATATTCCCCGATGCTGAACGTATGTTTACCGTCGGTGAATGTACGTTCAGCATCGGTAAACATACGTTCAGCGACGGGGAACATAAACTTTATCGGGATGAAGATATCATGCCGTCGCCCTGCAGTCTGTTTTTTCTTAGGGCAATATGGTGCTCTTTCCGCAAAATGAAGTAATTTTGTGCTAAAGTGAATATAAAATATTGAACATATGATTCGTAGATTTATGATGGTTGCCCTTGTGGCACTGAGTGCATTGGCCGGTCAGGCTAAGAGTGAAATGACCTGGGTGGACACCCCGTTTGGCAAGCTGCCCTCGCGCGTGTATTATGAAATAGGTAAACACCATGTTCAGGGCGTAGCTGTAGATGTAAAGAACAAGTGCGTTTATTTTTCCTTTACGACCAGTCTCATCAAGACCGATTACGAGGGACGTCTGCTGGGCTCCGTGGTAGGTCTGACCTGCCACTTGGGATGTATTGAACTGGACGCAGAGACAGGCAAGCTGTATGGCTCCATGGAGTATAAGGATGACGCCATTGGTCAGGGAATCTCAGGCGCTGCCGCCAAGTCAAGGGCCAACTCGTTCTATATCGGAATATTTGACACCCGCAAGATAACCCGTCCCGACATTGAGGCCGCAACGGGCGGCGTGCTGAAGGCTGCTTATCTTAAGGAGGTTGTGGACATGTATGAGAGCAAGGTGCGCAACGCAGGCCAGACCTATGACCACAAATATGGCTGCAGCGGTATAGACGGCGTCTCCGTGGGTCCGCAGTTTGGCAAGACTTCAGGCAAGAAGGTCCTCAACGTGGCACTGGGCATATACAGCGACGTCAACCGTGCCGACAACGACTATCAGGTGCTGCTGCAGTATGACCCTGCCAAACTGGAGGCTAAGGCACGGCCCCTGACATCTTTCCACAAGTATGGCCCCAAGAAGGCTGACAAATATTTCTTTGCCTATACAGGCAACACCAACTGGGGTGTGCAGAATATGGAGTATGATGCCTACAAGGGCTATTGGCTGCTCGGTGTGTATAACGGCAAGAAACCGGCATTCCCCAATTATTCCCTCTTTGCCATTGATGGCAAGGTGGCAGCCCGCAAGGATGTGCTGAAAGGCTTTGACCCCGTGCAGAAAGGGCTGGTGCTGACACTGGCTGATGATGGTATGAAGGATGCCCGCACGGGCATACGCGGATGGAATGCCAAGGCCGATACGGGCATAGAGAGCCTCGGCCAGGGATACTATTATATTTCCAACAACGGCAAGACCAAGAATAAGGTGCAATATTGCGACTTGCGTCTGTATAAGTGGACCGGCAATCAGGAGAATCCGTTTGTAGAACTTAAATAAAACAATAATGATGCAGCGCAGAATATTAGTGTTCACGGCGCTGTGCCTTGCTTTCCTGTGGTGCAAGGCGCAGACCGAGTGGCATAACCCCATGGAAGGCGATGAGCCGTTTATCAACGGCCGTGCATGGAACAAGGAGATAGGGAAGAAGAGCTACGACCGTATGCCGGAGCGTTTCAAGGACAAGATTCCCACAGCCGTGTGGAACCTGTCGCACCAGAGTGCCGGCCTGTCGGTGACATTCACTACGAATTCCAAAAATATTGCTGTAAGGTATCTGCTGACCAACCATGCCAGGGTGGCGTTGAATAATGTCGTGGCGCTGAATACCTCCGGCGTGGACCTCTACGCCATTGACGTGGACGGCAAGACAACCTTTGTGCCGAACATGATGAAATACACCTTCAGCCTGAACAATTCCGACACGGCACAGTTTACTTACGATTTGAAGGAGATGCCGGTGTTTGGTAAGAGGGGTACGGCCTATGAACTGTATCTGCCTACCTATAATGGCGTGAAGTGGATGGAGATAGGCGTGGACAAAGGTTCCAAGTTTGCCTTCACACGTGTATCCCAGGAGAAACCGATAGTGGTTTATGGTACGTCTATAGCTCACGGCGCCTCGGCAAGCCGTCCCGCACTGATATGGAGTTCAATGCTGAAGCGCAAGTATGATTATCCGTTTATCAACCTGGGCTTCTCGGGCAATGGTAAGATGGAGAATGTCATGTATGATGCGCTGAGCGAAATAGATGCCAGAGTATATATCCTCGACTGTGTGCCCAACTGCGTGGGACTGACCAATGATGAGTTTGCCTCCCGTGTACGCTATGGGGTCCGGAAACTGCGCTCTAAGAGCGATGCGCCGATTCTCTTCATGGAGGGCAATGCCCTCTTTGACAACTCCACGCATGTACACAAGCGGTTCAAGGGCGAGTATCAGAAAGACTCGGTGCAGCACAAAGTATACGAAGAACTGAAGGCCGACGGTGTGAAGGGCCTGCACTATATCACCTACAAGGAACTTGGCATGACTGCCGACGACCTTATCGAAGGCGTGCACCCCAATGACCTCGGCATGAAAAAATATGCCGATGCCTATTCCAAATATCTGGACAGAATCCTGGTGGGCGAAGACACCATGCGCTGTTACAAGCCCTGCGTGCAGCGCCGCGACAACGGCTACGAATGGATGATGCGCCACAATGAGATCTTGGAGCAGAACAGGACTACCGATCCGGAAATACTGATGATAGGCAACTCCATCACCCACTTCTGGGGCGGACAGCCCGACTGCGACCGCAAATGGGGCGGCAAGACGTGGGACAAACTCTTCGGCAAGCACCGTGTGACCAATATGGGCATGGGCTGGGACCGTGTGGAAAATGTTTACTGGCGCCTTATCCACGGCGAACTGGACAACTGCAAGCCCAGCCAGATATGCCTGATGATTGGTACCAACAACATTCCTGTCAACGATTCCAAGGAAAAGATCGTCAGTGGTATCATAGACATCGTCAAACTGTTGCGCCGTCGTCAGCCTCAGGCTAAGATTCACGTCATCAGTATCTATCCGCGCAAGGACAAGGAGGATGTGGTGCGTGCCATTAATGACCTGTTGGAAAAGACACTGGAGCAGGATGCCTTTGTGCGCTATCACGATGTAACCTCTTGCCTCACCCTGAAAGACGGCAGCGGCAAGATAGACCCCACTTGCTTCCGTGAGGGGCTCCACCCCAACGAGAAAGGTTATGGCAACCTGGTGCCGGCGTACAAAAAGATTCTCTTTAGCAAGTAGGAAGGCAGATTACCCCCAAACCGTGGCAGAAATGTCCCCAAAGGGCTAAAAGAAACAGGGATATCTGTCAGTTTGCGGTTCTGCGTAAATTTATTGGATGTTTAAAATAATTTATATGAGGTGAGGATAAAATATTCTCACCTCTTTTGCGTTTATAGAATAACAGATGAAAAATCATAATTGCACCATCAGGCAGTCATGGCGGCGGTATTTGGGGACAACTCTCTGTTTCCTGATATTGCTGGGAATGGGCTATGCCCAGACCCCGAAACTCCAGTACAGGCCTTATGCCGACTTGAGATTCTTTCATTACGGTTTCTTCTTTGGAATGCATGCGCAGAGCATGTCCTTGGTAAACAACGGATATATAGACCCCGATACGGGTCAGCAATGGCTGGTGAGCAATGACCGCTATGAACCAGGCTTCACCGTGGGGCTTGTCGGCGAATGGCGGCTGAGTCAGAATTTCGCCTTTCGCCTCCTGCCGACGATGCACTTTGCAACCAAGCATCTTACTTTCAAGGAACAAGCCACGGGCGATACGCAGTTTCAGGATGTGAAGTCTACTTACATAGCACTCCCTATAAACATCAAGTTCACTCCGCCGCGCATCAACAACTACAGGCCTTACTTTATTGCCGGTATCAATCCGATGTATGACCTGACCATAAAGGACCAGGAGAACATCATGGTGCGCCCCTTTAACTTTGGCCTGGAGTTCGGTTTCGGATGTGACCGGTATTTGCCTTATTTCAAGTTTATTCCGGAGATTAAGTTTTGCCTTGGACTCAACGACATCCTACAGACCGACCGCTCGGCACTGCGTGACCAGACAAAACAAGTCTTTACCAAATCAGTCAACAGGGTAAAGACCAAAATGATAGTGTTGACCTTTTACTTTGAATAAAATATCAATAAGCCGGACGGTATTTGTTTTCCTCTTTGTCCCCCAGCATGCTTAGGTAAGCCTGATAGCGTGAGGCGGCAATGTCACCTTGCTCGACAGCCTGTCTCACGGCACAATGGGGCTCTTCCAGATGCATGCAGTTGTTAAACCGGCAGCCGGCCGATATCTTGAATATATCCCTGAAGTAATGGGAAATCTCTTTGGGCTCAAAATCAAATGTGCCGAATCCCTTTACACCGGGGACGTCAATGAGACTGCCTCCGCTCGGGAGATCGTACATTTCGCTGAAAGTTGTGGTGTGCATGCCGGCATTATGAGTATCTGATATTGAAGCCGTCGTTGCATGGGCAGAAGGTATAAGTTCATTAATCAAGGCACTTTTACCCACTCCCGAGTTACCGGCAATGAGGGTTATCTTGTCACGGAGCAGGGCAGGCAGGTCAGCCAGTCCTTCCCGCCGGGTGACGGAGGTAATAAAACAGGGATAGCCTATGCTTTCATACAGGGTCTTGTAGGATTCCATTTTCCGATGCTCGTCGGTGTTGAGCAAGTCGGCCTTGTTGAAGATGATGGCTACAGGTATGCGGTAGGCTTCGGCCGAAGCGAGGAAACGGTCGATGAATACCGAAGAAGTTTCAGGATAGTTAATGGTAAAAAATAATAGGACAAGGTCTACGTTAGCGGCCAATATATGGCTTTGCTTTGACAGGTTGGATGCACGGCGTATGATGTAATTCTTTCTGTCAGCTATTTCGCAGATGTAAGCCGTATCGTCACCATTGTCAATAAGGGTAACCCTGTCGCCGATGGCTACAGGACTGGTACTGCGTATGCCACGCAAACGGAAGTTTCCTTTGATTCTGGATGGCAGAACCCTTCCGTCGTCGGTACGTACGTCATACCAGCTGCCTGTATTTCGGATAACCAGTCCCTGCATTCAGACGGTCATCAGTTCTTTTTCTTTCTTGGCGATAAGTTCGTCAACCACTTTCATGTAGCGGTCATGCAGTTTCTGGAGGTCAGCTTCAGCATCTTTCTCCATATCTTCGCTCAGGCCGTCCTTGATGGCTTTTTTGAGTTTCTCAATGCCGTCACGGCGCGTGTTGCGGATGCTTACCTTTGTATTCTCGGCCTCTTTGTTGCAATCCTTGGCAATCTGTTTGCGTCGCTCTTCTGTAAGAGGAGGAATGCACAGACGGATGATCTCACCGTTATTTTCAGGCATGATGCCCACGTTGGAGTCGATAATGGCCTTTTCGATGACCCTGAACATGTTCTTGTCCCACGGCTTGATGGCAATAGTACGCTGGTCGGGCGTGGTGATGGCCGACACGTTATTCAAGGGCACCATAGAACCATAGGAATCTACCCTGATGGCATCCAGGATATGCACATTGGCCTTGCCGGCACGGATGTGCGACAGTGTCTCTTCAAGATACATCGTGCTCATCTGCATCTTTTCCTCACATTCACCCAAGCATTGTTTTACATCTAACATAGTCTTCTGAGTTTTGAAATTTGAACAAAGATAAGAAAGAAATCCCTATCGTGCAAAAATTGTGCAAGTTATTTTTGAGAAAGGTGGGAAAAGTGTTAATTTTGGAATGAAAAAACAAAAAAAACTATGTTAGAAGAACTCAAAAAGCAGGTGTGTCGGGCCAATATAGAGCTCGTTTCTTCGGGTTTGGTAGTCTATACGTGGGGAAACGTGAGCGAAATCAGTTCCGATCGCCGATATGTGGTTATTAAACCCTCAGGTGTAGACTATTCCGTCATGACTCCCGAAGATATGGTCGTCGTAGACCTTCAGTCGGGTGAAACTGTGGAAGGTCCATGGCGTCCGTCATCCGATACGCCTACCCATCTGGAACTCTATCGCCGATTCCCCCGTATTGGCGGCGTTACCCATACTCACTCCATTCATGCTGTAGTCTTTGCACAGGCAGGCATGGATATACCGGCTCTCGGCACTACCCATGCCGACTATTTCTACGGTCCTGTTCCGTGTACCCGCTCCTTGACAGAGCAGGAAGTGCAGGAAGCCTATGAACAGAATACCGGCAAGGTGATATGTGAGACGCTTGCAGAGTGTGGCTATGATGTCCTGTCTGTTCCCGGTATTGTAGTCCGTCACCATGGTCCGTTTACATGGGGCAAGGATGGAGCGTCATCAGTCTACCATGCCGTAGTCTTGGAGAAAGTAGCAGAAATGGCTTTGAAGACCCTGCAACTGAATCCGCAGGCTACTATGCCTCAGTTTATATTGGACAAACACTACCACCGCAAGCACGGTCCGGGAGCCTATTACGGTCAGAAGAAATAATCTTCCCTTTTCGCTTGACAAGTTGCGCCATGTTTTTCCTGCCTCTCGCCGGGGCAGGATATTTTTATTTGTCAGAAAGGTGCGGGCTTTACAAGGGAAAAGTTTTCCATATAAAAACTGCCGGCAGGAGAGTTGTCTCCTGCACAGGCAGCATGAGTATGAATAATGAGAAACAAAAGTCAGTTACATTCCTTTGCCGATGCCGTCTTTATTATCCTTGACATGTGTCTTGTCGTCATTGTCGATGGTGCGTTGTGTCTTCTTTACGGTAGCCTGCAATTTGCCAAAACGCCATTTTGCATTGATGCCTATCTTGAGTGCATTGTGTCTACTTTTGCTGTGCAGGGTATAGGCTTCGGTCTCTGTGGTTTCGCCCCAAGTTGCGGTGGGATAGATAAAATTATAGGCTCCTATCGTGATGCTCAGGCGGTCTTCTGCCAGGAAGTTTCTTGACAGGCTGATGCCGTGATACCGATAGGTATGCTGTGTTCCCTGCAGCAGAGGAGTTCTGCTTGAGTAATATCCTTGCATTGATGCCTTCATGCGCCAGGGCAGGCGTTGTTGCAGGTCAAGGTATATGCTGCCGCCCCAGCCGTCGTTGCGCGCATTGATTTGCTTGACAGCATAGTATTTGTAGCCGCCTTGTGCATTCATCGACATGGTTGTCGTACGGGTAAATGTCCAGTTGACAAACAGGTTTATTCCTGCCTGGCGCTGGTGCATGAAGTTGTCATAGGTCTGGTTGATGTGTTTTTCGGTATCCATGAAACTGTAGGCCGTGATTCCGTTTGTCATGAACCGTGTGTTGAGTTCTGCATTAAGCGAAAACTTCTGTCCGAAATTGCTGTATCCGAGGGTTGCATTGTATGCTTTCTCTGTGTTGAGGTCGGGATTGCCGTAGCTTTGGTTGATGCCGTCGGTATTGTCTATATATGGTGACATCATGCTGATGTCGGGGCGGGATATGCGTGTGTTGAATCCCAGTTTCAGCATTTCACTTTCATTAAACTTGTAGCCAATCTTGACAGAAGGCAGAAGGTCGCTGAGGTCGCGATGGTATTGAGGTCGTTTGCCGTCAAGATATTTTACCTTCATGGCATTGTATTCGTAGCGCAGTCCGATTGTCGTGCTGAGTCTGCCGACATTGGCAGTATGCTCCATGTAGGCGCTGTAGATATTGCTGGTGTTGCGGTAATGGAAGGAACGGCCATCGTTGTATGTCCATAGGCCGAGTGTTGCGATCGGGCAGTCCCATTGCTTTGTGTCAGTTTCGTTGGTGCGACATATCATCTTGACTCCGCTGTTCAATGCTTGTGTTTTGGTGAGTGGAAGGGCATAGTCTATCTGACCGGTGTGTTCTCTGCTGGTATTTTCGGGGGATACCTTTCTGTTGGCTAACCCGGCAGCAAGATATTGCTCCCCTGTGATGTCCTGATAGATAGTTGTTGTACGGTTGTGGGTGGGGCTGTCGGTAAAGCGGTAGCTGAAGGTCAGCAGCTCGCCTTCCTTGTTGAATTTGTGCTGGTAGTCGGTGCCGATGTTCCAGTTGTAAGTACGCTCACGGTGGGGGTTGTCCAGATGGTAGGAATACATTTCTGTGCCGTCGGCATTGAACATGTTGTACAGGGCATGTGCATCATACCTGACACCCAGGCAGAAGAGGCTGGCACTGATGCTGAGCAGGTTCTTTTCGTCGATTTCGTAAGAAGCTTCCAAGCCGCCTATTTCAACATCATATTTGGGTTTCGCACTGAATAGGGAATAAAGTGTGTGCAGGTCGTCGCTGTGCTTGAAGACATAGTCGGAATGACCAGTGGTCTTTTTCTGACGGCCTGACCCGTAAATGAAATTGGATGAGACTGTCAATCTGTTCATCTTGACCATACCGTTGAATCCTCCGTAGTTTTCTTGATTGCTCAGGCCCAAAGTAGGAGTGAGCGACCATCCGCTTGTGTACATCTTCTTGTTTGTTATGATGTTGATGATGCCTGCTACACCTTCGCCGTCATATTTTGCGCCAGGGTCGGTGATGACTTCTATCTTGGAAACGCTGCCGGCGGGATAGGATTTCATTATCTTGGACGGGTCGGTCGACATCATGGTGTTTGGCTTGCCGTCAACGTAGACTTTGAAGGAGCCAGAGCCTTTTACCTTGATGTTGTCTTCGCCGTCCACGGTTACCATAGGCACTTTGCGCAACACTTCCAGCAGGTTTTCTGTTTTAGTGGAGGGGTCGGCATCCAGGTCGTATGTAGTCTTGTCGTTGTCGGTCTTGATGGTACGGCGTTGCGCAACTACGGTGGTTGTCTTGAGTTTCTTTTCTTTGAGCCTGATGCTGTCGGCAGGCATGGCTGAGCCTGTCAGGGCATATATGCCGGTGAGGATGATTATAATAAAGTTTTTCATTTGTTTTAAGTAGTAGGTGGGTCTGATGTTGTGTTTTCCTTTAATATCTGTTGTCTGGCCTGAGGGCGTGGCATCCCCCTGATATGGCAAAGGGACGCTGCCTCAGTATATTCCAGAAATGGTTTTTTAAAAAATCCGTTGTTTTATTCTTTGTTTTTGAAAGAGCCTCCTGAAGTGATGCTTGTCGTTGTCAGCTGTGTGATATTACCTTCTATGTCTCCACCGCTGGAAGCCTCTATCTTGCCTGTTTGTGCCCTGATTCCTGTGGCATTGATGCTGGCTCCGCTGCTGACATCCAAGTCAATGTAGCGGGTGTGGTTGCCGCTTATCTTAAGTGTTGCTCCGCTGGAGGCTTCTCCTTTAATGGAGTCGCAGTCGTATGCTTTCAGTTGGGCATAGGCTCCGCTTGAAAGATCAATGTCAATGTTTGATGCCAAAATGCTGTCTGCAGTGACGTTCGCTCCGCTGTTGGCATCGACTGAAGTTAGTCCGCGATAGGCGCCGCGTGCCGTCAAATTGCTTCCGGATGACATGTCCAGGCAAGGGATGGCGGGCCCTGTGATGGTAATGTGATTTTCTTTGAGTATGGCTCTGTTGGGATGCTTTTTATCAAAGTATATTTTTAGTACGCCGTCCTTGTTTTCGGCTTTGAGGTATTCTATCCCTGCTTTTGTGGCAGTAAGGATAACCTTGAATCCTGCTGTGTCTTTCACGTGGTAGGTGATGTTGACACCTGTCGAAGCTTTCAGTTCCTCGATGCCCTCTGGGAAGGACAGGGTCTTGCTCACCATGGCAAGTTCTTCGGCAGAGTATTTTACTTTTGACTGTGCTATGGCATGGGTGATATATGCGCCGATAATGGCGAGTGTGATGATGATGGGAATCAAAATGGATAGTGTAACTTTAATAATAGGTTTCATGATGGTGTAAATATTATGTGTTGTTATTTGTTCAGATATTTGGCAAGTTCCTTATTCATGTCTTCTACGGTGATATGGAGTTGGTCCATCTTCTCTGCCAACTGTGGCAGGAACTCGGAGAAGAAATGTGTCTTGCGCATCTCACGTATTTGCGCAGGTGCTCCTTCGCAGACGAAGTAGCCCAAGCCGCGTTTGTTGTATATCAGTCCGTTTGAGGTGAGGTGGTCGTAGACCTTGACCATGGTGTTGACGTTTACTTCAAGTGCCATGCCATATTCTCTGACTGATGGGATGCGTCCGTCTTCTGGATAAATTCCGGTCAGGATTTCGTCCATGATACGTTCAGCTATCTGGATGTATATTGGGATATTTTGTTTGAAATTCATATTGCTTTTATTTTTTTCATGATGGTGTAGCTCCACCATATGTTCAGCAGGGCCATCAGCCAGAAGGCGATGTTGACCCACCAAAACATATTGATGTCGTCTATTTGGTAGTCGTCAGAGTTGAGGTAGTAGAGGTTGTCCGTGTCTTTCAGATAGTTGATTAATTTCACTAAGGTGACACCGCACAAGAAGTAGATGATTGCGGAGAGTCCGATGCCCTTAATCAAGGGTTTCTTCCTGAAAGCGGCGGAGCATAGTATAAAGAATGTTATCATATAGGCTGTGTGGCCGCTGAAGTCAACGGTCTGGCCGTCAATGCCGATATTGCAGCTTCTGCCGAAGAACGCCGGGATTGTGCTGTATGCAGTGTGCCCCAGGACAATCTGGTCTATGAAGAGGTGGATGCCATCGGCGATGGCATAGGTAATGAATCCGCCGATGATGCCAACACAGGCAAAGATGATGATGCGTGAGATAAACTTCTCCAGGTTGCTGGCAGGCAACATGAGGAATGCTATGCGTTTCTGTGATGTTTCAAGTCCCATGAAGGTCATGGAGAATGCTATAGACATATATATGAGGTAAAAAGCAAACAGGAAGGCTCCCCATGTTTCACAGGCATTGCTGTCAGCACAACCTGAATGGTTCCAATAACGGTATGAACACGCTACGAAGAATCCGAGATTACCCAGGAGGTAGCCTGCCATCAGAGCCAGGATACTGGACTTCAGGCTATAGGTCTGTTGCATCAGGAGATGCTTTATGCGATATAAATTGATACTATTTTTCATTGTTCAGATATTTAGATATTTCCGGTTTTTCTATAAGAGCTGTAAACAGCAGTTCCAAATTGACAGGTGTTTCTTCGCCTGTCGGGTTGAGACAGATGACTTCTTTTCCTCCGAATGTCGGGCGGCTGTATAATTCATCTTCATTGATTTCAGACAGATCGCGCATTTCAAAACGGAATGTTTCCGTAATCTTGTTTGTGCTGGCCTCTGCCAACAGATTGTTTTCGTCTATAATGATAAAATGGTCGAAAAGTTGTTCTACATCTTTTACCTGATGGGTAGAGATGATGATGGTCCGTTCCTCAGTCGCTACCCATGACAGAATTCTGCGAAACTGGCTTTTGGACGGAATGTCCAGTCCGTTGGTCGGCTCGTCCATCAGTAGCAGGCGGGTCTGTGTGGCCAGGGCAAAGCTGACAAACACTTTCTTCTTCATGCCCATGGAAAGCGCTTTGAGGTGGATGTCCCTGCTCAGGCTGAATACTTCAAGACAACGGTTCAGAAGCTCCTCAGAGAAGTTGGGGTAGAACGGCTTGTTGATTCTGACGTAGGTGTTCAAAGTGCAGGAAGGCAACTCAAACTCTTCTGGAACGAGGAATATGTCTTTCAGGATGTCGACGTTGCGCTCCGATGCATCGATGTTGTTGATTTGGCACGAGCCTTTCTGGGGTTTCAGCAAACCGCAGATTAGATAGAGCAAGGTGCTCTTGCCTGTTCCGTTGCGTCCGAGCAACCCGTAGATGCCGCCCGCCGGAATGTTCAGGGAAAAATCAGTGTAAACCTTTTTCCCTTTTTTGTAGGAATAGTCAATGTTCTTGATGTCAATCATATTATTTGTGTTTTTATGTTGTTTCATTGTGTAATAGTATAGTATTACACTGCAAAGGTATGACATTTAAAACTAAACCGCCAAATTTTTTTGCAGTTTTTTTTCAAAAAAAATAATACAACTGGCTTGTGGTATTCTGTAGGGTAGTTTTTTCGTTGGTATATATTGTCCAGGGGCGGAGGCTCTATGGCTTTTCGTCCTGATTGGCCTCAGTCGGATGCCGGTTTTCCGGGGGGGGCAGCCGTTATAGTATGAAGAACTGTCGAGGCTATATAATATGATGTTGCTTTTCTGTTAAAGTCTTGACGCCCCCGCAAATGTAACATTTTGCTGATTGGTATGGGTTGTTGTTTGTTTTTAGTGCCGAAAGCGGCCGTTTCCAACTGTGTTTTTTCTGAAATTTTTTTCTCTGCCCAAAGCGTTTTCACTGGCAGGCCTGCGCGTTGAAACTGGCAGGCCTACTGGTGAAAACGCGCAGGCCTGCCAATTTTGCCCCTTCTACAGGCCCTTCTGGAGGGGGTGGAAGAAATGGGGGAAAAAGATGTCAATAAATGTGAAACAACAGCGCTCTGAGGTGCATGTCTTCCCACCTTTTCAAAGTGTTTCAACCGGTGATTGTATGTTTTTTTTCGCATATTTTCGTCAGATAGTGAAATGTTTTTGTAACTTTGTGGAATTCAAAACAGAAAACATACATATCAATAGACTATGAAACGATATTATATCCTGCTTGCCTTCACCATGGCAGTGACGGCAACGGTATGGGGGCGGCAACGTTCCCTCAGTGATGCCGAAGGCATAGCCTTAGGTGCTATGCGTAAGACGGCGGTTGCCAAAGGCCGTTCACTGAAAGGTGGTATGGTGACCCGGGTAAAAACCCTGCGTTCGTCAGAGATTCTGCTGGGGCGTCCCGAAGTGACGCCTGCCCATGAGGTGTTCTATCTCTTCATGCCGGCTGAAGATACTGCCGAAGGTGGAGGCTTCGTGCTGGTAAGTGCCGATGACCGTATGCCCGACATCCTGGGTGTGGCCGATGAGGGTACCTTTGTACCTGACGACATCCCCGAAAACATGATGTGCATGCTTCAGGACTACGCTGAGGCATTGAGCCTCATTGAAAAGGGTACGACCTCAAAGGAGGCTGTGTTCTACCCACGGAGCACCGAAGAGGTAGTGGTAGAACCCCTGCTCGGCGGCATCAAGTATAATCAAGGCTCACCCTTCAATGGCAAGTGCCCCATAAGGCCCACCACGAAGACAAGGGCAGTGACGGGATGCGTGGCTACAGCCATGGCACAGGTGATGCGCTATCACTGCTGGCCCACAGACTGGTGCAAAGGGAGTGTGAGCTACACTTCAAAGGAAAACAAGGACACTGTAGAAGTCAGCTATGACTTCTCAAAACTGAAATTCGACTGGGTCAACATCATGGAGTCTTACTCTAAGAAAGGTACCGAATATGCCGGCGGGGACACCCTGACTGCTGCCGACTCAATGAATTTCTATGCCCTCTACCGCCAGTATCTGTCAACCGGTTACAATATCAAGGTAGACAGTCTGGTTGTTGTCAACAGCGCGGAGAACTTCAGCGGTACGGTGCAGTATGTGCTGGCTGATAGCGCAGGGAAATTCCTGCAGCCCATTGGCCAGGCCAAGACCATGCCAAGCGAGCGCTATGGCAAGAACACAAGGGTGCTGACCTTTACTTTCTCCATGCCGGGAACCTTTCCCGACGGCAACTACCGCTTCTATCTGGCATCGAAGGAGAAAGGCTCAAACGAGTGGAGCTATATCCGGAAGGCTACCGACTTTGCACAATGGTATGATACAGGGACCCATGTAGAGAATTATATCCCTGTAGTGAAGAAGGGTGACCGCTACTATATTGACGGAAAGGAATTTGTATGCGAGTATACTGACACTGCGGCTGACGCCGTAGCTGAACTGATGGCTGCGTGCGGCGCATCAGTAAAGATGCAGTACAGCTCGTCGAGTTCGGCCAGTACCTCATCGATAGTATCGGCCGGCAGTACATATTTTAACTATGATAAGGATGCCCTCTACATATCTCAGAACTATCTGAATACAGATGGCTGGCACAAGTGTCTGCAGAAAGAACTGCTGGCGGCAAGGCCCGTGATATACCGCGGCGCCAACGACAATGGTGGCGGACATGCCTTTGTGCTCGACGGCCTGAAATATACCAACGGCGTGCCCTATTACCATGTCAACTGGGGATGGGGCGGTTCCAGCAACGGCTACTTCCTCGTGACCATGCTGAAGCCCTCGGAGGCCGGTACAGGCGGCAGCACGTCAAACTATGCCCATGACAACGGTATGATACTGAATTTCCACAAGGATGACGGTGTGAACGAATATCACCTGGGTTGTCGTGGAATGAGCGTAGACACAACCTATATCATGCCAGGCGACAAGATTACCGCTACTGTGGAATCAATGATTAACCTGGGTGGGACAAGCTTCCCGGGACAGATGAACATGGTGCTGAAAGACAGTGAAGGGAAGATGTACAATATGGGCAACTGCTATTCCACTTCTGGACTGGCATACAACCATTATTTCACTTCATCAAAGACGGTGACCTATACCGTGCCAACGTCGATGCCGCTGGGCGACTATACACTGACCATGTACGGCATACCAAGCGACGGTGCCGAGTGTGAAGTGTACAATGCCCACGAAATTACTATTCATGTCGTTGCCGAAAATCCGGCTACGGCAATGCCGGGTATGCTACGCTATGTATTTGACAACGAGAATAAGGTGGCCAAGGTGCGCCGCTTCTCGCTGAGTACGCCGGCTAATGCCCAGAAATATTACGGCGACATTGTTATTCCGGATACGGTGGAATATCAAGGTGTAAGATACGAAGTGACAGCAATAGGCGACTCGGCCTTTATGGGGTGTACAAATGTAACCTCTGTCGTGATGTCCAACCATATCACAAGTGTCGGTGCACATGTCTTCAATGGGTGTACAGCATTGACAAGCGTGGTTTATCCTATAGGATTCAAGGGAGCGGTGAAGGATTATACTTTCAATGGCTGTTCGGCATTGGAAACATTGAACCTGCCCGACAGCATTGAGACAATTGGCGGATATACCTTTACGGATTGCGGAATAAAATCGCTCACACTGCCAAAGGGAGTGACATCCATTGCGGCACGTGCCTTCTATGACAACAAGTCGCTGAAGGAGATAATCCTGCCTGAGGGACTGACATCGGTGGGTATATATGCTTTCCGTTACTGCGTGGCACTGGAACATGTCGTTATTCCGTCAACATGGGTGAGGATTCTGAACTATACATTCCAAGGATGTACTTCGCTGAAGACCGTGGAAATGCCGGCCACCGTAACCAGCATCGGAGGCAGTGCGTTCAAAGACTGCTCGTCAATGGAGTATATCAGGCTGCATGGCACGACACCGGCCAGCCTCGGTGCCAAGGCGTTTGATGAAACCAATAACTGCCCGATATATGTACCCATGGAAGTGGTAGAAGCATACAAGACCCAATGGAGTGCATATAGCGCACGTATCGTAGGAGAATTGGGAACAGGCATCAAACAGATTGCTGCTCCCCAAGACGGCAGTGGCGACGGAGCATCCTATACACTGGATGGTGTCAAGGTGGCAACACCTGTGAAGGGTGGTGTATATATTATAAATGGTAAGAAAGTGCTTGTCAGATGACAAGCCGCTTTCTTGCTGTCCTGTTGATTGCCTTTCTGCTCCTTGGAGCAGTTCCCCAGGAAGGGTGTGCAAGGCTGACGCGTACTGAACAGTCCATGAAAGCGCAAGGACTGGTAGATGTCCAGGCGTTGGACAGTACCATCAGGGTAAGTCTGATGTATTCGCGCCCCGATAACTTTACCGGTAAGGTGCTGTATACCGACTTGCACCATGCCTATCTGCATCCTAAGGCAGCAAAGGCCCTTGCTGAGGCGCAGAGACTGCTGAGAAAAGAGCATCCCGGATGGAGTCTCGTCGTCTTTGATGCGACACGCCCCATGAGTGTGCAGCAAATCATGTGGAACACTGTGAAAAATACGTCAAAGAATATATATGTCAGCAATCCCGCCCATGGCGGCGGGTTGCACAACTATGGGCTGGCAGTAGATGTTTCTGTCTGCAACGAGAAGGGCGACACCATTACAATGGGTACGAAGGTCGATCATTTGGGAGAACTCGCCCATGTCACTGACGAACCCCGTTTCCTGGCAGAAGGCAGATTGACAAAGGTTGCTTTGGGCAATCGCAGACTGCTGCGCAGGGTTATGGAGGGAGCCGGATTCCGCTGCCTGCCCACCGAATGGTGGCACTTTAACCTTGTCAGCCGGGCAACGGCAAAAAAATACTATAAGGTTATACGATAGGAATGATTTGACACGAAAACAGGCAATTTCGTCCGGCGTTTCGGTCATTTTGGCCTGAGCCGATAAAGCAATCCCCATGCCAAAACAGTTGGCACGGGGATTGTCTTTTTATAGAGTGAAACCGCGAAGAAGTAAAAAGACGGAGCGGCGGAACAATAAATTAATAATGTAGAAAAATAAAATTAATAAAACAGGAGGATTTATTATGAGACCTATAGTTAGAACACAAAGTTGGTTACCGGAAATGTTTAATGAATTGTTGGACAACAAATGGCTGGTTAACAGCAGTACCACAGCTCCGGCTGTCAATGTAATAGAAAACGAGAAAAACTATATGATTGAGGTCGCTGCTCCCGGTATGCAGAAGAAGGATTTCCATATTTCAACCCAGGACGAACAGCTCGTTATCGCCATGGAGAAGAATGTGGAGGCAAACAAGGAAACTTTCCATTATCTGCGTCGTGAATTCAACTACTCAAGTTACAAACAGGCATTTGTCTTGCCCGATGATGTGATGGTGGAGAAGATAACGGCCAGAATGGAGGACGGAATCCTTACGATTACCCTTCCCAAAAAGGAAGAGGTCGTAGAGCGCCAGAAAAATCGCAGTATCGTGATTGCATAAATCTCAAAGGAGAATAGATACTTTTCATAATTATAGTTTTTGATTAATTCATTTATCCCCTACATCTATCCGTGAGGACGGTGTAGGGGATTTTTATATGTTTTTTGTTTTTCCGGCAGGCAGGACTGTTCTTTCAAGCCTGCCTGTTATTCTTTAGTTGGATTGGGCATCGATGACCAAAAACTATGCAGTTCCTGAAGTATGTCATCATAGTCCTGCATCGTAAAGGTGCCCTCGCCGTTCATCATGATGGTATAGTCAATGCCCTTGAAGGAGCGCCCCACGCCTGTATCGCGGAAACCATTGCGCAGGTAGAAAGCATGGCGTCGGCGACGCTGTTCTGAATTGTTGCAGTTTTGCAGGGGCGATTCCATGTCCAATATGTTGGAACAGTCCTTGTATTTGGCTATCAGGCGGGAAAGTATCTGTTGCCCATAACCCTGTCCACGCAGTTTCTCCCTGACGGCAAAATACCAGAACCAGTTGAAACAGGGTTTCTGTATCGTATGGCGTGGATAGACAATGGTAAAACCTATCATGCTTTCGTTTTCATAATAGACAGTAAAATCCAGTGGCATATTGACAGTCAGCTGCATGAGATCATCCCAGGGTATTTGTTCCTCAGGAGGAAACGCGGCCTGATAAAGTCGGCGTACCTGTTTGTCGTGGGTTGCAGTTATGGAACTTTCAGTCAGAAGCATGATGCCGTCACGGTTTATAGTTTCTGTAAGGCGTCTTCAGGTCTAAGAAATGAAAACTGTGCTGGTGGCGTTTGGAAACGGGAGGGAGCGACATGTAGTTGCCGTAGATATGTCTGAGATAAGTATCAGGGTGTGAAACCCCCATGACGCGGTGTCCTTCAAAATCTATTTCGGTGGGTGTTCCGTAGATGTCGGCCGGCATGATACTGTGGAGGCCGAAGTCATGGTCTGCAATATACTCTGAGGTGGCGTAGTCATACTGTTTCTGCAGTGTCTGCATCTTTTTCTGTACGCCGGCAAGGGTGTAGAAACGGCGACAAAGCAGGGGTATCCATGATGAAGGACCATGCCCGTGGCGGTAAGGGTCACGGCAGAGAAAATAGATGATCTTCTTGTAATAGAAATAGCGCATGAAATGTAAGCGCTGCATAAGAGGGTTGCTGCTTATGCCATCGAGAGGGAATACATCAATGTAGACGCCGCCCAGATATTTGAGATGCATACGTTCAATGAGTGTCGTGTCAGCATCCTGTATCTTGCCGAAAGGCAAGGGGTAGTGCTCGTCCGTTTCATAGGCTACCAGTTCATAGGGAGAGGGGAGCCATTTGTGTGCATTGGCCATCAACCGGTCATAGTCGGGGCGTGGCATGCCAACGTCAAGGTCGTCATCCCATGGAATAAACCCTTTGTGACGGACGGCACCGAGCATGGTTCCGGCGATGATATAATAGCGTAGCCCATGTTCTCTGCATACGTTGTCCAGAGCAAGAAGATTGCGCAATATCCTCAGCTGAAGGGGGCGTAGCTCGTATTGAGGCATGGTTCAGATGATGTGGTAATGTTTCAAAGCCTGCTCAAGGACAACAAAGAAATCCTTGATGTCTTGAGGATAAATCTTGCCGAGGGCACACAGTCGGAATGTATCTGTAGTGCTGATTTTGCCGGGGTAAATGGTAAAGCCGCGCTCATAGCAATAGTCATGCACTTTCTTGAAGTCCCAGTTGGGATTGTCGGGATATTTCACGGATACGACAAGTCCCGACTCAATGCGGCGGTCAATGGCTGTTTTCAGTCCGAGTCGGTCGATACCATCGTGTATGGCCTCGTATACGGCACGGTGGCGGGCAAATTTGGCTGTTTCGCCTTCTTCGAAATACTCTTTCAAAGCCTGAATGGTGGCGTAGATGGTCTGTACGGGCGGTGTGAAGTGCATTTCGCCGGTCTTCTCGAAATATGCATATTGCATATACAGGTTGCAGTAGTATGAGCGTGTGGGATAGTCTTTTGAGGCTTCTATGATATCTTTTCTGCCGATAATGAAGGACAGGCCTGACATGGCCATTAGTCCTTTCTGCGCTGATGCCATGCAGAAATCCACGTTGTCCTTGACAACATCCAAAGGTATCATGCCGAGCGAAGCCGTGGTGTCAGTGATAAATATGGCGCCATAGTGATGGGCCATAGCTCCGATTTCCCTGATAGGGTTCAGTACACCTGTGCCGGTTTCGTGGTGACAGCAATATACGACGGCTATATCGGGATTCTCTTTCAGGGCCTGTTCTACATCTGCAAGGCGGGGCTGCTCATACACACTGAAACGTAAGTCAATGTGAGGCAGATGGTACATCTGGCAAACTTCCACGGCGCGTGAGTTGTATGCTCCATTGTTTACGACCAGGATTTTCTTACCTTCGGGCAGCAACGAGTTGACGCAGATGTCAATGTTGATGGTGCCTGAGCCGCAGAAAAGTACTGAGGTGTACTGGTCAGCCGGGGCATGGACAACCTTGAGCAAGTCGCTGCGTAGGTTTTTCATCAGGCCGGCAAATTCTTCTTCTCTGGGGCAGATGTCGGGAACTACCTGGGCGTATTTGACGGTATCGGTAGTCGTTGCAGGCCCAGGGTTGAGCAATACATTTCTTTTAACAGCTTCCATATGTATATTTTTATTAGTCTATCTGTATATGTTTTTCGGCATAGGAAAGGTCTTCTGTGTCGTCAATCTCGTACCACTGCAGCCCTTCCAGGCGCAGGACATTCATGGGGACTATTCTTTGCGAGACATTGAGCAACTGGTATTCATAGCCCAGTTTGGGTTTGCTGTCGGCAATGGCGGCATATTCTTCTGCCACGGTCTGAAAGAAAGTGTTGGCCAGTTTGTGGATGCCGACGAGTTCTCCCGAAGGTTCAAATGCCTGTTTGTCGGTGGAGCAGTTTACAAGTTCGCAGCGTGTGTTCATCAGCACGTAATATTGGTCTTGGAACTTGGTCACCGGGGTAATCAGCATGGCAGAGTCAAAAGCGCAGTTCATCAGGTCGCTGATGGCCCGGCGTTCAAATATGAGGTCAGACTCCAGCAGCAGGAAGTCATCCTTCCCGATGGCTTCACGGCAGTTGTACAGGGTGTACATGCTGTTGGTTTCTGCGTAGCGGGGGCTGTAGACACATTCTATCTGGGGATAAGTCTCCGTCAGGGCTTCGTAGCTCTCGTGTTTGTATCCGGTCCCGATGATGATGCGTTCAATGCCGCAGTCAATAAGTGTTTCAATGCTTCGTACAACCATTGGTTTGCCCTTGAAGGGGATAAAACCTTTGGGTATTTTTTCTGTATATTGGCCGAACCGGGTACCCATTCCCGCTGCCATGATGACGGCTGTTCTTATCATTGTTTGTTGTCTAATTGTTTTTCTAATTTCGTGTAAAAGGCTGTTCCCAGGATTATCCATGCCAGTAGCATCAGGTATGATTCTTTGCCGAAGTGTACCTCCGGGAGTCCCGGGATGGGTACCAGCTGCAGTATGATGAACAGCAGCGAGAAGGCTGCTCCTGCCGTTGCCGCTGTATGCAGCATGGCGGAGCCGTCGTTTCTTTGTTTCATGGTGAAGGCGCACGAAAGTCCTGTAAAGAAGAATCCTATTGATGCTCCGATGGCGCTCATGTCGACAAACCATCCGAGTGCTTCGCGTCCCAGGATGGGGCCCGACAGCGATATCAGCACGCAGAAAAGAATGGCGTTGCGCGGTGTGCCATAGCGTTCATCGACCCGGGCGAAAATCTCGGGGAGGTATTTCTCTCTTGCCATGGAGAACATCAGGCGGCTGGAAGCGAGGTAGAAGCCCATGATGCCCGACAGCACGGCTGATGATACGGCGACGCCCAGCAGGATCTTGCCCGAAGTGCCGAGCATGTTTTCCGCGGCGCATAGCAGTACCCATTCGCCGGCCATGACCCGGTCGGGCCATTCTCTGACGGCGACGGCTGCGACATAGTTGTTGGCGATATAGACAAAGGCGCCGAAGAGGATGGCTATGGTCATGATAAGCATGACCTTGCTGTGTGAAAACTTGAATTCCTCGGCGGCCTGCGGTATGGTCTCAAACCCTACGAAGGCCCAGGGGGTGATGGCAAAGGTGGCCAGTATGGCTGTCAGTATGCCCTGCCGGCCTATATGGGCAAAGGGCCCCATTGTGTCTGTCGTGGCACCGGCGGCCATGGCGGCAGCCTTGTCAAATCCCCAGTGGGGAGCCAGGTTGGCCATGTCGGCGCTGGAGCTCACCAGCGTGGCTGCCGCGAGGATAAAGACGGAACTTGCCAGCATGACGGCCAGTATGGTCTGTATGAAGCCGGCTTTCTTTACGCCGATAATGTTGAGCCATCCGAAGAATATCAGGATGCCCATGGCGAGAAGCATTTCGCCGCACCATACGTCAAAACCTGCCACCTGATAGTGGAATCCCCATTTCAGTATATCGGCCGGCCCGTCCAGTCCGTCCACTATCAGTCCTATTGCGGTAGAGTTCATCGGCACATTGGTCAGATAGGCTGCTGTCAGGAACCAGCCGCACACAAAGGCCGTCCTGCGTCCGAAGCAAGCCTTGGCAAAGGTAAATTCACCGCCGGCTTTGGGATAGCGGGGAACCATGTAGGCATAGGCGAAGGCAATGACGACCATTACCACGGCTCCCAGCAGCATGGCGATGGTTGTGCCGTCCACGCCCGAATTGGGCAGGAACTTCTTGCCGGGGTTGACAAAGGCGCCCCATCCGATGATACAGCCGAAGGCTATTGACCATACGTGGGCGGGTGTCAGTTGCCGTTGCAGTCCCTTTTTGGGTTCCCTCGTTTCCATCCGGAGTTTATTCTTTTAGAAAATTCATCAGCGCCTCTTTGTTCTGGACAGGCGTCGTGGTGGGGCGTCCCAGGTCTTTGCGGTTGCCCTTCCTCACCTTTACTTCCAGGAATATCGGTCCTGTGGCGGCCTGCACCTGCTTCAGGGCGTTGTCAAGGGCAGTCTCATCGCTGACGGAAACCACTGTTGCGTAGCCCGCTGCTGTGGCTATCTGTGGGAAGTTGATGTCGAGTCCTACGGTAGGCTGTCCGCCTACGCTGTCGTGTGCACCGTTGTTGAACACCACGTGTACATAGTTTTCCGGGTGCTTGCTGCCGATGATGGCCATGGAGCCCATGTGCATGATGATGGCGCCGTCGCCGTCAAGACACCATATCCTGCGGTCGGTCTTGGCCAGTGCTATGCCCAGTGCTATCTGTGAGGCGTGCCCCATCGACCCCACGGTGAGGAAGTCGCGCTCGTGTCCCTGTCCCCATGCCTCACGTGCTTCAAACAGTTCGCGTGATATCATGCCGGTCGTCGATACGATGATGTCCTTCGGGGCGAGCGATGCAGCCACCTTGCGTATGGCCTCTTCGCGGCTCATGGCGAAGGCTCTGGCTGTGGTGTTCTGGAGCTGGTAGGGCTCAAAGGTGTCTTTCTCCACGATCAGGGCATAGACCTCGTTGGTGCTGCGCATGAAGTCCGCAGCCTTCTCTATCTGTTTCTTGGCGGTGTCTTCCTCCTTGCTCAGTATGTCGTAGTTGATGCCCATCGTGTTGAGCAGCCCTGTCGTCACCTTGCCTTGCTTGACGTGTTGCGGTTCGTCGTGCACTCCGGGGCGTCCCCGCCACCCTATGAGCAGCAGTACGGGGATGTTGTATACATCCTTGTCGGTCAGTGAGGCCAGGGGGTTGATGATGTTGCCTTCTCCCGAATTCTGCATGTATACCACTCCGGCCTTTCCTGTCGCCAGGTAGTGGCCGGCGGCGAGTCCTATGGCAGCGCCTTCGTTGGCGGCGATGATGTTGTGGCGCTCATCGAGCGTGTCGGCTATATAGGCGCAGATGTTCTTCAGCAGGCTGTCGGGAACACCGGCAAAAAAATCCAGGCCGTTGCGGCCTAACTGGTCGATAAAAAATTGCGGGCTGATCATATTCTGTTTTTTTCTTGTGTCTGAAGTGTCTGGTTGTTTTCTGTGTTATGGGTTGCTCCCGGTGTGCACGGCCTTTTGCCTGACGGGTGTGTCGCTCACAGCCTTGCCGTCCTGCAGCGTAGCCTTCCATTCCTCAGGGGCGTCTTCGTCTGTCCTTTTGCGGCGCCAGCGTTTGTGTGTCCACAGCCACAGGTGCGGGTTGGCCTCTATCTGTTGCTCCAGGTCGTGCATATAGCATTTGGTCAGTTCGTTCTCGCCGAAATCCTTGTTCACGTCCTGAGTCAGGCATTGGTACTGGCATTCATAGTATCCTCGCCGCGGTCTCGTGATGTGGGCTGTATAGACCGAGGCGTTCACCTTGCGTGCAATGCGCTCCGTGCCGGTGAATACCGCCGTGTCCTGGTGGAGGAAGGGGGTGAACAGGTGGATGTTTATCCACCGCGGTCCCTGGTCGGCTATGAAGCCCACGATGGTTTTCTGTCCTTTCTTTTTCTGCTCCATGATGGCGCGCAGCGAACTGTTTTTCTCTATGTTCAGTCCGCCGAAGCGTGAGCGTATCTTGTAGAACAGCAGGTCAAAGGCGTCGTTGCGCAGTGCGCTGTATATCTGTGAGCACAATACGTCGCCGGGCATCCACCACTGGAGCGAGGCGATATATTCCCAGTTGCAGAAGTGGCCGAGGTAGATAAACAGCATGCTGTTCTTGTCAAACGACCGGTACATTTCTTCCGTGCCCTTCATCACCATGCGGCGTTTCAGTTCCTCTTTGCTGACGGATATCAGCTTGATGGTTTCCATGAAGTAGTCGCAGAAGAAATGGTAGAATTTTTTCTCTATCCTCTTTTTCTCTTCCCTGCTTTTGTCGGGAAAGGCGTTGTCGAGGTTTTCCCTTACGGTCTTCCGCCTATAGCCGAGCAGGTGGAAGATAATGGGGTAGACCACGCCGTCCGATATGGCATACAATGCCCTGTAGGGTAGGAGCGACATCATATAGAATATGCCGTACAAGGTGTGATAGAGCATTTTACTCATGGTGTGCAGCGTTCTTGTTGTTGCATGTTCTCATTACAGCCTCGGCCACGGTGGCGGGCTTGATGCTGTACATACACTCATAGTTTTCCTTGTAGCAGGGCTTGTTGCCGTAGATGGAGCACGGCCGGCACGCCATGTCTGCCTGTATGATTTCGCTGCCCTCCGTCTGCAGTCCGGCAAAGCCGGCGTAGGGGTGTGTGGCTCCCCAGACGGAGACCACCGGCGTGTGGGTCAGGAAGGCCATGTGCATGTTGGCGGAATCCATCGACAGCATCACGTCGAGGTGGCTCATCAGCATCAGTTCCTTTTGCAGTCCCAGCTTGCCTACCAGCGACGTCACGTTCTTCCTCTCCTGTTCCTGCGCCCTGCACCATGTCTCCTCCGTCCTGCCGAAGCCAAACAGGAACACCTTGACATTGCCTTCCCTGTCCAGCAGCTCCAGCACCTGCGCCATCAGTTCCGGGGGGTATATCTTGCCCTTGTGGCGGGCAAAGGGGGCAACGCCGACCCATGCCGTGCCCTCGTGTGAGCCGGTGAGCTTCACAACCTCGTCGGGCAGGTCGGGGCGCCTGTCGCCGTAGATGGAGTCAAACGCTATGTCGACGGGGTAGCCCAGTTCGGCAAACACGTCGGCGTATCTTTGCACCGAGGTCTTCAGCTGCCGCTTGTCCTTCTTGTCCTTCTGTACCAGCCGCCGCTTGGCCATGCGCGATTTGTCGATATTGGCCACCGGCTTGTCCTTCAGTCTGAAGGCCATCCTGATAAACATGGTGCGGATAACGTCGTGCAGGTCGGCCACGGCATCGTAGCCCTCCTTGTACAGCTCGTAGAACAGGGTGTTGAGTCCCACCATGCCCTTGTATCTGTTCAGGTCCACGCCGCGGAAATGCACGTTCCGGGGCAGGTGTTCAAACAGGCAGCCCATGTTCTCCGTCGTCAGGATGGTAAACTCGTCCTGGGGGTATTGCTTTGCCACGGCATACAGTACCGGGACCGTCATGGCCACGTCACCCAGAGCCGAAAACCTGATTGCCAAAATATGCGCCATAGAGAGAATGTATGTATATAAGTGTGTATCTTTTCTTTCAGTTATTTCTGATGTATGGTCATTTGCGGATACGGGAAGTTGATGCCCTCCCGGTTGAACGCCTCATAGATGCGCCTGTAGCCGTCGTGCAGGGTGCTGAAGTAGTCCTGCTGCTTCACCCATCCCCTCACGGTGATGTTCACGCTGCTTTCGCCCAGGTTGCAGACGGCGATATATATGGCGGGCGACTTCCTGATGCGCTTTTCCTCCATCAGGGCATTCCTGATGGCCTTTTCGGCGCGTTCCACCTGCTCGCCGTAGTCAATGCCGATAATCCATTCCGCCATGCGGGCAGGCTCCTTGGTGAAGTTTTTGATCATGGTGTTGCTCATCTGGCCGTTGGGCAGGTATATGTCGGTGCCCTTGTAGGTGCGCACCACGGTGTGGAATATCTGTATCGATACCACGTAGCCCTCTTCGCCCTGCGTCTCGATGTAGTCGCCCACGCGGTAGGGCCTGAAGATAAGAATCAGCAGTCCGCCGGCAAAATTCTGCAGGTTGCCGCTCAGCGCCATGCCCACGGCCACGCCAAACGATGCCAGCAGGGCGGCAAACGAGGTCGTCTCGATGCCCAGCTTGCTGATGACCGCCACGCCGAGCAATACCATCAGCAGTGCGTTGACCATGCTTTCAAGGAAGCTCTTTACGCTGGGGTCGATGTCGCGCGCCTGCAGCAGCCGTTTCACAAACAGGTTGATGCCCCTGATGACGTAGCGCCCTATGATGAAGATGACCAGGGCAGCCACGATGCGCATTCCCACGAGCAGTCCCCAGTCGGCCAGCTGGCCCATGAGGTCCTGCAGTTTGCTGATGCCCCGTGTCGTCGTCACGTCCTCGACAAGCGTGCGTGCCACCTGCTTCACGCTGTCAATGGCATGGCGTGAGGAGTCGCTTGCCCCGTCGGTCAGTATGGAAAAGAGAGTCATCAGCATATTCATTTTCTTCGTTGAGGGATAAATACAATCATGCAAAGGTAACCATTTTTCCTTATCCAGCCAAAAAACATAAGAAACACCCCTCACAAACCTGCCGAAGAGGGGAGAGAAAACTATGTTTCCCGATGGTGAACGTATGTTCAGCGATGCGAAATATACGTTCACCATCGGTGAACATACGTTCAGCGACGCGGAACATAAAAAAAATCTGCCCGCTGTGAAAATTTTTTCCCCTGCTGTGTGCCAATGCGGCAGGGGCAGAGAAAAAACTGTTTCAGACATCTGTACGGGCATCTTCTCCTTCTCCTCTTCGCGCGTGCGTGTATGCGTACATATTTAAATTGATGATAAAAAAAAGTAAGAAAGTGTTTGTCAATAAAAAAAAATGATTATTTTTGCGGATGTATCTGTCACAGATACAGACATTGAAATCGCGTTAGCTCAATTATCCAGTCGAACTACCACCTCGAGAGGGATTTTAGCGAGCGGACCTAATATACATTGAATCTGCACTATAAGTGTAGACTTCACTATAGTATATTAGAGGTTGTGGTAGACCTGACTGGATAGTAGTAGGTCTGCACTTTCTTTTTGTATGGACGAGAGGACGGGTGCCGGCTTTTTAGACATGAAGAAAATAGTAATGAAATAATAAAAAGCAAAACGATGAAAAAATTAAAGACATTATTCATTTTGGCAGTCGCCTGTCTTGGGACGGCTGTCGCGCAGACACCCGTCATCGAAGTGACGTTTGACGAGGATGGTATTGTATTGGGTGGTACTGACGCTGCTAACCACACTGCTGGTGCAGTTAAAGAGACACAAGGCTATACGAAGACCTTGCAAGACCCATATAAAGGTACT